>DCFX01000084.1 GCA_002314445.1 Treponema sp. UBA1793 | reverse complement strand
CGTAAAGGTATGTCAGTACACGGTCAAATTCAGTATCGGAAAGAGTACGCCCGTTCAGATTGTCTTTATTCAGTTCATCCAGACAGGTACGGAAATGCGCGGTTAGTGAGGCATCGTCTGCCAGTGCACGCTGATATGTATAGTTCAGTTGTGTTTCTATCTGGTGCAGAGCTGTATCTTCAAGTTCTTTTTCCGTCTGTGCTGCCAAATTTGTTCTCCGATATTCTGTAATTACTCTATAATAACACTAAACGCACGAATAAGAAAGTTATCTGTTCCGGGTTCAGTCTGTTTCCGTGCACGGATTCAGGGTAAACCCGTGTAGTGGTCGTGCCCCTCACACGGAACGGATTCAGCCTGTTTCACGGGTACGGTCATGCCATGATCTCCGGGGTGGTTCAGGGGCAATCCGTTGTCTGTCACCCCCTGTTTCCCCGCCGTGTCCCAGAGTGCACCCGTTACCTGTCGCGCCCTGTTTTCCTGTATCGAAATCTGCTTTTTTATAAAATATTTTCACTTTTTTATTGACTTATTTCACAAATATGTATAATATATAAACAAGATAGTAGTAGCACTAAGGAGGCGGCATATGCTGACTGCATACGGAAAGTTTCTCAAAAAGTTCAGAATTGACAGGAATGAGACGCTTGCGGACATGGCGGCTAAACTTGAAATTTCTTCCGCATATCTTTCCGCTATTGAAAACGGAACAAGGGAAATACCGGGAAAAATGTCGCTGAGTATAAAATCCGCGTATGATATGTCATTTAAGGAATTCATGACGCTCATAGAGGCCGAGAAAAATACGCCGCGGAAAACGGTTACCATAGAACTCGATTCGCTGCCGGAAGATCCTTTGTACAAAGAGACTGCTGTTTCATTCGGTGTGTATCTGAATATGCTTGATAAGGACGTCGTACAGAAAATATATGACCTTATTCAGGCCGGCGGGCCGTACAAAAACAGAGGTAAACCGGGAATCACCGGGGATGACTCATAGCACAGAATTACAGACAGTGCCGTCATGACACTCAGCCGGCGCATATTTCTTTAGGGAGGTGCATATGACATGACAGACAAAAAAAAGACTTTTTAATCACTGGCATGACTAAAAAGTCCTTTACACAAGGTTACACGGAACAAGTCCATGCAATAGCTGTAATAATAATGTACTTGTTCTGTTCAAAAGTCAAGCGGAATAGAAACCGCATACGTATTGAACGCCGGATTTTTCAGGCGCAGGAGAGGCAGGCAGTTTTCCGTATGGAAAACAAGTCGTTTTTCCTTATTTTCGCTGCGTTATAAAACGCAGCAGGGAACAGAACTATGTTTGAAGAAACAACCGCAGAACGCAAAATTTATGTAAAACTCCATACAAATCAGTTTGACAAAGAATCGTATGTGGGTCAGGTACCGCGTAACACGATAAGTATGGATGCGATAGTCACGGAAATTACAAAAAATAATCCCGGAATTGGAAAGTTCGCCATTTACCATTCCGCTGAACTGATCAAAGAAGAAATAATGAATCAACTCGAGACAGGATGCGCTGTAAGCGTTCTTGATCTGGGAACCATGTACATCGGAGTAAACGGCAAAATAGAAGGCAGCGATCCTTCTCCCTCCGATATTCCTTCTTTTACGGTCAGGTTCACACCGTCGCCGAAAGTTCAGGAAACACTTTCATCAGTTGTAGCGGACGGCATTATGTACTCGGACGAAGCTCCGGTTATCAATACGGTACAGGATTTCCTCCGCCTGACGGACGACAGCATACTGCATACAGGAACAACCGTACGGCTTATCGGACGGAAACTCAAAGTAGGCGGTACCGGCAGCGGTATCTTCTTTGTACCCGCAGCATCGGACGGCACACCTGTAACGGACGAAACAAAATGGATTGCTGTCGACACATCCGTTATTCCGCAGAATCTTCCCAAATCGCTTATGTTTGCCCTTCCTTCTGCACTTGAAAAGGACACGCCCTACTTTATCGCAGTTCGTACCGCGTACTCGACGGGCAGCAAGATAAAGAAAGAGAACACTACCGGCTTCAGCCAGAAATCTGTTAAGATAGAAGAATAAATTTATGGGAACCTCTAAAACGCCAATCTTTAGAGATTCCCATAAAAGGTTCATTCAGCCGTTTCGTACATACCGGTACGAAACGGCTGAATGCTTTCCGTAGAGTAACGTACTATGAAATTGCAAAAACAGGGAGCGGACTGCTCAACCTGCCTGCTTTATTCCGCAGAGCGCCCTTAAAACGGGAATACGCCTGATAATCAGTTCGTAACAGACAAAAAACAGCGCGTACGTTATGACAATACCCATAACGAAAACAAGCCCGTTATTCCATTTTGTACCAAGCAGCGCATACATTACATAAGAAAGCAGAACATAGTGAAACAGATACAGGGCGAATGACGATGAGGACAGATACCGGCGTATTTTTCCGTCCGTATTCATGTGGTTCCGGGCAAATCCCAGAATGAGCATAACCCATGTATATTCTGCCGTTCCTCTGAAAAACGCTTCAAGCAGTACATACGGATAGGAAGAGGTTACATCAGGCAGCACAGAATACAGTTTGACGGCATTCAGAATCAGGAAACTGATAAACGCACACGGTGCAATAACTGCCAGTTTTCGTATATCAGAAGTGATGCGGTCAAGCAGTTCAGGATTCTCAGCAATAAGATATCCATAGTAAAAGAAAAAGCCGTATAGTAAAACATTTGCCCAGTCAGCATACAGGTTCTGTTTACCGGGAAAAAACGGGCGGAAAATCATTTCCACTACGATGCAATACAATAGAGGAACCACAGGATTTTTTGTAACGATACGGACAATCTGTTTTATAAAAGCACTGCACCTTTTTTCTGCAATACGAAAGAAAACAAGAATAACAGAGTATACAAACAGATATGCCAGGAACCACAGATGTCCCCATCCCAGATATTTTCCGGAAGCAAAGCTGCGAAAGAATTCCGGATAAAACGAGAGGAGATTTCCGGTAAAGCCATACGACTGCCGGGCGCGGAGAAAGGCCATCGGCGGGCAAATGACACATATACCGACGACAAGAGGAATAATCACTTTTGTGATCCGCTCAAGTAAAAATCCTGAGTCAGAGCGCCTTTGGAGAGAATGCCATGAGGAAAATCCGGAGACAAGAAAAAGCAGCCTCATAAACCAGATATTGAAAAGATATGACTGTATGAAAAAATAGGGAGACATATCACGGACTGGAGCATACACATACGTATCGCCTATATAAGAAAAAGTGATGGCTGCATGATGGGGAATCAGCAGCGCAACTGCAATAATGCGGAGCCAGTCGATAAAATATACCCGTTTATTAGTACTCATATGTATCGCCTATTGTAACTTTCTATTATGAATGAATTATTCATTCATAATAGAAAGTTACTTATTGAAAGTCAAGAATGCCTATCTGCAAAAAGACTTTCTATCATGAAAAAAGCAGACAGAAACAGGCAGATCCCCTTAGACTACTCAGGACACGTTTACCTAAAACAGATATACTGTACTGCATACAAAAATGCCCCGGATAGTGTAAAAGAAAAGGAGCTCACATGAATACAGACACACTTGAATTCCGCTTTGCGGAACGGAAAGACACTCCTCTCATCTTCAAATTCATCAAGGATCTTGCCCGGTATGAAAAGATGGAACAGGAAGTCGTAGCGACGGAACAGCTGCTTGAAGAATGGATATTTGACAAACAGAAAGCCGAAGTTATTTTTGCCGTGCTCGACGGTAAGGAAACAGGATTTGCCCTGTTTTTCCATAATTTTTCAACCTTTCTCGGGAAAGCCGGTATTTATCTTGAAGACTTGTTTGTACTTCCTGAATACAGGGGAAAGGGGTACGGAAAACAGATTCTTCAGAAACTGGCTGCAATTGCCGTAGAGCGCGGATGCGGACGGCTTGAATGGTGGTGTCTTGACTGGAATAAGCCCAGTATCGATTTTTATCTGTCCCTCGGCGCTGTTCCCATGAACGACTGGACTGTCTACCGCATAGCGGGAGAGACACTGCAGAACCTTGCGGGAAAAAATACAGCAGAATAACACAGGTATAAACAGCAAGGAGAAGGCATATGAATTTTCACATGATTCAGGCAGTTTTGATTATGGTGGTTTGTCCTGTTCTCTGTTTTTTCATTGAATATGTAAAAACGAAACAGTTGTCATATGAGAACGGAATTAAGTGGATACTGTTCTGGACGGTCGGTATACGTTCCGTCACGGCAGGCCTTATGCAGGTAGTAAAGCCTGAATATACGGCTGTATATATATTCAATATGACTGGAACAGAATTCTATACAATTATCCGGGAACTGGGAATTGCCAATTTCACGATAGGGTTGACAGCCGTATTCTCTCTCCGGATAAAAAACTGGCGGCAGCCTGCGGCGTTTACTGCCTGCATATTCAATCTTTTGCTGGTTATAAACCATTGTATCAATTTTCAGGCAGGTATAAACGAATTATTCTCCCTGATTTTTGACATACTGGTCGTTGCATGTACAGCTCCGTATGTAGTGGCAGGATTGGTGAGACGGGGTGATACTCACCGGACATAAAATATTTTTCACAATAATTCGGGCTGCCCCGGAATCTTTAAAGTATCAAGTGTATGCATCCAGCCGAACAGTTCGTCTGCATCGCAGACTATGCCGTGCGCCCTGCACTCCTCTTTCAGCAGCCGTGTAAGGCGGACGGTATCGGGCACCGGCAGTTCATATGCATTGCCGTATGTGCGGATATATTTTTCCTTCATACCGGGAAAATGTTCGTCAAGCTTTTTATAAAAGTACTGCCTGTCGCCGTCACGCAGTGTCAGGCCGATTCCGAATATGATAATGCCGTACACGCGGGCCTGAATGCAGCAATCGAGAAGTCCGCGAAGGTTCTCTTCCGTATCGTTTATAAAAGGCAGTATGGGAGTAAGCCATACGATTGTGGGGATTCCTCTGTCGCGCATGATGTTCAGGACTTCAACGCGCCGTTTCGTCGTACACACGTCAGGTTCCACAATGCGGCATATATCTTCATCGTATGTTGTAAGCGTTATTTCCACAACGCATTTTGCCTTCCGGTTTATGCTTTCAAGCAGATCAATATCCCGCAGAATCATATCGGACTTTGTCTGAATTGCAAGTCCGCAGTTATGCTTTTCAATTACTTCAAGACAGCGGCGGGTCAGGCAGAGCGTTTTTTCGCACTGCTGATACGGATCGCTCATAGCGCCGGTTCCCACCATGCAGCGGTTTCTTTTTCTGCTCAGGGCAGCATCGAGCAGTTCCGGAGCATTTTCCTTTACTTCGACATTCTCAAAGGAATGATTCATCTGGTAGCAGGTACTTCTCGCATCACAGTAGATACAGCCGTGCGTGCATCCGCGGTAGATGTTCATCCCGTTCTGAGCAGAAAGAATACCTTTTGCCTGTACAGTATACATTGTACTTCATACTATCATACATCATGACAAAATACAAATTCTGAAATACCGCAGCGTATACCATCCCGTTACAAGAGGGAAAAGGCATGGTCTGCGCATTCGAGCAGCCGGTCAATATCCTGTCGGGTATGAGCACTGCTGAGGAATCCTGCCTCAAACTGTGACGGTGCAAGGTATATTCCCTGGTCAAGCATCAGGGAAAAAAAGCGGGCAAACAGCCTGGTGTCGCATTTTCGTGCAGTGGCATAGCCGGTCACCGGTACGGCGGAGAAAAACAGGGTAAAAAGGGAGCCGCAGCGGTTTACGACAGCTGGAATCCCATAATTCCGTATAAGGTCAGTAAGTCCTGTTTCAAGATATGATGCACTGTCATCAAGTTTCCGGTATATTCCCGGATTATTCTGCAGGAGATGCAGCTGGGCAAGTCCAGCTGCCATTGAAAGCGGATTGCCACTCAGTGTACCTGCCTGATAGACGGAGCCGGACGGGGCAATCTGCTGCATGATTTCTTTTTTTCCGCAGAATGCACCGACCGGAAGCCCTCCGCCGATAATCTTGCCGAACGTAGTCAGGTCGGGCGTAATACCGTACACCCCCTGTGCTCCCGAAAGCGAAAGCCTGAATCCGGTAATCACTTCGTCCGCGACCATCAGCGCCCCGTTTTCCGTACAGAGCGTACGGACAGCCTGAAGGAATCCCGGCTGAGGGAGGACTACTCCCATATTGGCCGGTACCAGTTCCAGTATTACTGCAGCTACTTCTCCGGGCGCCTGACGGAAAGCCCTGCGTACGCTTTCTTCATCATTGAAATCTGCAACCAGTGTATCCGCGCAAACAGTATCGGGAATACCGGCGGAAGATGAGATGGACTGCGTCATCAGTCCCGAGCCGGCATTTACGAGCACAGCATCACTGTGCCCGTGATAGCAGCCTGCAAATTTTATGATTTTCCGCCGGCCGGTATACCCTCTTGCGAGCCGCACGGCACTCATCACTGCTTCTGTTCCCGAATTAACCATCCGGACCATACCGGCGGATGGAACAAGCGAACATACAAGTTCAGCCATTTCAACTTCAGCTTCCGTTGCAGCACCGAAACTGAGTCCCTGAAGGGCGGCGCTGCGGACAGCTTCGACAACCTCCGGCATTGCATGTCCGAAAACAAGCGGTCCCCACGAGCAGACATAGTCGATATATTCTTTCCCGTCGGCATCCCATATGCGGCTTCCCTGTCCCTTCACGATAAAGGGCGGTGTTCTGCCGACAGATGCAAATGCACGTACCGGACTGTTCACGCCGCCGGGAATGCAGTCACAGGCCCGTTTGAATAACAGTTCTGATTTTGTCATTATCCGATTCTCCCCTCGTCAATCCAGTGTGCCAGTTCCGGAGCAAAATAGGAAATGAGGATATCGGCGCCGGCACGGAATACTGATACAGCCGATTCGCAGATTACCGCATCGGCATCGATAAGGCCTGCTTTTGCTGCCGAACGTATCATGGCATATTCGCCGCTCACGCTGTATGCGGCAAGAGGCAGATTTGTTTGAGCCCTCACCGCTGCAAGCACGTCGAGATATGACATTGCCGGTTTTACCATAAGGAAATCAGCTCCCTCTTCTTCATCAAGAAGCGCTTCCTTCAGGGCTTCGCGTTTGTTGTGAAAATCCATCTGATAGCTTTTCCGGTCTCCGAACGCAGGGGCCGACCCGGCGGCTTCCCTGAACGGACCGTAAAAAGCAGAGGCATATTTGACAGAATACGACATGATTGCACGGTCAGTAAATCCGTTACTGTCCAGCGCTCCGCGTATCGCTGCGACATGGCCGTCCATCATATCCGAAGGAGCGACGATATTCGCACCTGCTTCGGCATGCGAAAATGCCGTTTCCGCAAGCAGCTTCAACGTTCCATCGATGTCGACACGTGCCGCTCCCGGCATAAACCGGTC
>DCFX01000052.1:26517-110696 GCA_002314445.1 Treponema sp. UBA1793 | reverse complement strand
TCCGGCGGCTGGCAGATGCGCATTGCGCTTGCGAAAGTCCTTATGCAGCAGCCTGATATTCTTCTTCTTGATGAGCCGACAAACTATCTTGATATCGATGCGCGTACATGGCTTGAACAGTTTCTCCAGACATATAAGGGCGGCTTTTTACTTGTAAGCCATGACCGTTATTTTCTCGACGTAACCATAAACGAAGTATATGAGCTGTTCAACGGAGACCTTAAGCATTACGCGGGAAACTTTACCCATTATGAGGAAATTCGTAAAGTCGAACTTAAGACGCTTATTGCAGCTTATGAACAGCAGCAGCAGGAAATCCAGCATCTGGAAGATTTTATAAACAGATTCGGTGCGAAAGCTACGAAAGCCGCGCAGGCGCAGGACAGGCAGAAACAACTCGACAAGATTGTGCGCATAGAGATACCTGAATCGCTTAAACAGATTCATTTTACGTTTCCTCCTGCACCTCATGCGGGCAAACTTGTGCTGCGCATGAACGGTATTACGAAAAGTTATGACGGAAGCCGCAACGTCATAGACAATCTGGACCTTACGCTCGAAAACGGCGAACGGCTTGTTGTTGCCGGTCATAACGGCGCAGGTAAATCAACTTTGCTGCGCATCATTGCAGGTGTAGATACAGACTTTACCGGCGGGATTATCCCGGGAGCCGGGGTAAAAACAGGTTATTTCTCACAGGACAATGCGGAAACTATTACGGGAGATCAAAGTATTCTGGATTATATAGAAAACATTGCGCCGCTTGAACTTATTCCGAAAGTACGCGATATGCTTGGTGCCTTTTTGTTCCGAGGCGACGATGTATTCAAAAGTCTAAATGTCCTTTCCGGTGGTGAAAAAAGCCGCGTTGCACTCCTTCAGCTGCTGCTGCGCCCGATAAATCTGCTCATTCTTGATGAGCCGACGAACCATCTCGATATGCATTCAAAAGACGTCCTCATGAATGCGCTTATGGATTTTGGCGGTACGGTCGTATTCGTAAGCCATGACCGAGGATTTATCGAAGGACTTGCAACGCGCGTGCTTGAACTGACTCCCGGACACTACCGGAATTTTTCCGGCGATTATAAGTATTATCAGGAAAGACTTGCGGCGGAGCTGGCTGGTACTGTCGGTGAATTCAGTATGAGCGGGAACACCGCGGCAGCCGTCAGGATCGAACAGGCAGATTCTGACGCTGAGGAAATGAAAAGTTCCGGCCAGCTTTCATGGGAAGAAGAAAAAAAACAGAAAGCCGAACGCCGCAGGCTGGAAAAAGACGTGGAACGTCTTGAACAGCAGATAGATGAGACTGAAAAACAGAAAAAAGAACTGGAAGATAAAATGGCAAGGCCTGAAGTGTACTGCAGCGGAGAAAACTGCCGCAGAATACAGAATCAGATTGCGGGCCTTGAAAAACAGCTTGCGGAGTTGAATGAGGAATGGGAAGCCTCTGCTGAGAAAATTCAGTGAGGGGCATCGGAATCATGTTGCAGTAAGAACAGGATTGAAATATAATAAAAATGCGCAAACGGTTGCGCGGTGTATGAAATTATGGAGGTCTAAGATGAAGGTTTTGGTAATCGGCGGAGCCGGATATATCGGCAGTCATGTTGTAAAAGAACTTATGAAGCAGAGCCATACAGTAACTGTGTTTGATAATCTTTCAAGCGGGCTGCGCCAGAATTTATTCAGGAAAAATGGATTTATCTACGGAAATATTCTTATTCCTGCAGACCTTGATGCCGCATTTTCGCAGGGATTCGACGCGTTCATTCACCTTGCTGCGTTCAAAGCTGCCGGTGAGTCAATGATCTATCCGGAAAAATACTCTGTCAATAATATCAGCGGAACACTTAACATCCTGAACTCTGCTGTAAATCATAACTGCAAATATATGGTGTTTTCCTCATCTGCTGCGGTTTTTGGCGAACCTCAGTACCTTCCTATAGATGAAAATCATCCGAAAAATCCGGAAAATTACTACGGCTATACAAAACTTTCAATCGAGCAGTTCATGGCCTGGTATGAAAAACTTAAGGGACTCAAATTTGCGGCCCTTCGCTATTTTAATGCAGCCGGATACGATCCCGAAGGCGTTCTTTACGGCCTTGAACAGAATCCCGCAAACCTGCTTCCCGTGATTATGGAAGTCGCGTGCGGTATGCGCGAAAAACTTAAGATTTTCGGGACTGATTATGATACCCGCGACGGTACCTGTATCCGCGACTATGTTCACGTTGCAGACCTTGCCGTCGCTCACGTCAAAGCTCTTGATTATATTGTAAAAAACAATCAGAGCCTCACGGTTAATCTCGGAAGCGAAACAGGTACGACAGTAAAAGAGATTGTCGACGCTGCCCGCCGTATTACCGGACAACCGATTCCTGCCGATTATGCTGAACGAAGGGCGGGCGATCCCGCTGAACTTGTAGCATCGGCAAAATTTGCATATGAAAAGCTGGGCTGGAAAGCACAGTACTCCGATGTTGATACGCTCGTAAAATCGACATGGGATGCATACCTGAAATACAATAAGCGGCAAGCTGACTGATATGAGCACTATTGATACTGCGAAGCTTTTCGCCTTTATAAATTCCTCCGGGCGCGATATGGTCGAGCTTGAAAAGCTGCTGACAAGTTATCCCGCGCTTGCTCCCGAAAACGGCGGAGATGGTGAATCTGAAAAATGCGACGCACTGCTGAACTGGCTTGCAGAGCAAGGGCTTACGGACGTTGAGCGGTACGATGCACCTGACTGCCGCGTTAAGAGCGGGAAACGTCCGAACGCTGTCGTTACAATCGCAGGGCAATCCGATGAATATACCGTGTGGGTTATGGCTCATCTGGATGTCGTTCCTGTAGGGGAACGTTCATTGTGGCATACTGATCCGTGGATGGTTGTTGAAAAAGACGGAGTCATTTACGGTCGTGGTGTCGAAGACAATCAGCAGGGGCTTGTTTCCGCCGTATTTGCAGTACTTGCGTATGTGAAGAACGGCATAGTTCCAGCACATACTGTAAAACTGCTGTTCATGGCGGATGAAGAAGTCGGCAGCATATACGGCATAAAGTATCTGTTAAAATCGCAGAAAGTGTTCCGCAAACAGGATATTATCGTCATTCCCGACGGCGGTGACAGTAAAGGCGAAACTATTGAAGTTGCCGAAAAAAACATTTTGTGGCTGCGTATACACGTTGCAGGCAAACAGACGCACGGGTCCCGTCCCGATTCCGGTCATAATGCGTGCCTTGCCGCAGATGCGCTCGCAGTAAGTCTGCACGACATGACTTCAGTATTCAATAAACATGATTCTCTGTTTCAGCCCGACTATTCGACATTCGAGCCTACAATGCGTGCCGCGAACGTAGAGAGTATCAATATAATTCCGGGTGATGATATATTCTGTATGGACTGCCGTATTCTTCCGTGCTATACGCTGAAGGAAGTACTTGCAGAAGTCCGCCGCAGATGTGACGAAATAGAGGCAAAGTACGGCGTGTCAGTCGATTACACAATGCCTCAGGCGGAGGAATCTCCGGCGACACCTGTTGATGCTCCTGTCGTGACAAAACTTGCCGCGGCAATACAGAAGGCGCACGGTATAGCAGCCCGGACAATAGGTATCGGCGGCGGTACCGTTGGAGCCGATTTGCGCGTGCAGGGATATAATGCTGCTGTATGGAGCACGCTTGACGACATGGCTCACCAGCCTGACGAGTACTGCAAAATCAGCAATATAAAGGCAGATGCAGAAACGCTGGCTGTATTATTCTGGGAATAGGTCGGACGTTTTGCATCCTTGCAAAACGTCCTTACCATAAAAAACAGGTCTGGAACAGGCCTGTTTTTTATGCTTTCAAGGCCCGCCATCCGTGGCGGGAGCTGAACGGCATTTGTTTGATGTAAGGCAGTTTTTGCATCGGTGCAAAACTGCCTTACCAATAAATGCATCTGTTATCTTGATGTCTGGAGCGCTGCATGCGACTTATAGCGGAGTATACCTTCGTTTATGAGCAGCTCCGTCAGTTCGGTAAAATGCAGGCCTTCATAATCGCACACTTTCGGGAACATGCTGATTGCCGTAAAACCTGGAATCGTGTTTATTTCGTTGAGATAAAGCTCTCCGCTGTCTTTATCGTAGAAGAAATCCACACGGCTGAATCCGGCCGCATCGACAGCTTTGTATGCGGCTGCGGCCGTTTTCCGAACCTTTTCGAGAACGTCACCGGGAATGTCTGCCGGTATGCGTACACCGTCTGAATCGTTGTATTTTGCATTGTAGTCGTAAAATTCATGGGTAAGCATGATTTCTCCGGGGCCGAATACCCTTACCGATTCAATTTCGCTGTCTGCAGGTGCCGTCATTGCATTGCCTGTGACTCCGCATTCTATTTCTTTTGCATTGACTGCTTTCTCAATGAGTACTTTATCGTCCCAGCGGAAAGCTTCCATTAGCGCACCCGATAACTCCCTCGGATTTACAGCTTTTGATGCGCCGTCAGAAGAGCCAGCGGAACACGGCTTTACGAAAAGAGGGAAATGCAGCGTCTCGACAGCTTCGTTAATAAGGTTATCATAGACGCGTGAGTCCAGTATATCGGTCCGACGTATAACAACATACGGGACAACGGGAAGTCCTGCAGCCCGCCATACGGCCTTTGTTTTTTCTTTGTCCATAGTGAGTGAACTCGGCATGACAGGACAGCCTACGTATGGAATGTCGAGCATTTCAAGCAATCCCTGGATTGTGCCGTCCTCTCCGTTTGTACCATGAAGTACGGGGAACACAACGTCTATACGCAGTGCCTTCATGCCCGTACTGAATGCGTTCATGCCCATGCCTGGAGTAACGGAAATTTCATTTCCCGCTTTTTCGGAAATTCTGAAAGCCGCTTTCTCATCTTTTCTGATCCGCTCAAGTTCTGCGTCATCCTGCAGAAACCAGCGGCCGTCTTTTGTTATGGCGATAAGCACGATCGTGTGTTTTCTGTCTATATGTCTTGCAACTGCCGCTCCGGATGTAAGAGAGACCTCGTGTTCGCCGCTTTTTCCGCCGTATAGTACTGCTACTGTCATATTTTTTCCTTATTTGTATCCCATTTCGGCAAGAGCGTTTTCCGCCTCGCTGATTTCGTCATATTTCATCACATGGTCTTTATAGATGATGGAATTTTCATGCGATTTTCCAAGCAGCAGGACAATATCACCTTTTCCTGCCATGTTGAATATTTCCCGCATAGCCTTAGGCCTGTCCGGTGTTATGAACAGGTCAACGCCCTTTTTCTTCCCCCTTTTTTCAGCGCCGTCTGCAATCATCTGCAGCAAAGTTTCGGGGTCTTCCCTGCGGGGATCCTCGTCGGCAAGCATGAGGATATCACAGAATTTTGCGGCAATTTCCCCCTGAAGCGGACGTTTTGTCAAATCCCTTTCGCCGCCGCTTCCGAATAATGCAAATAACCTTCCGGTGCATCGTTTGCGGAGGGGCGGAAAAATCGTTTCGAACGAGGACGGCGTATGCGCGTAGTCGACGATAAGTTCGAAAGGCTGACCTTTATCGATAACTGTCATACGTCCTTTTATCGGTGTGAGTTTGTTTATATACTGAGTTATTTCCGAAAATTTTTTCTGTGTAACACTGCTTACTGCTATGAGCGCAGCCATGAGATTGTATGCATTGAATGCTCCCGGAAGCGGCGCTGTCACATGGATCACCGGATGCCTGCGGGGAAGGGCTGGATCATCTGTCGGACGGAAAACCGCATCATCTCCGTCCGCATCAATACTGAAAGAAATACCGAACCGTGCCGATGCAATGTTGCGTGCAATCATATAACGCATACCTGCAGGAATGGGAGGAAGGGGAACTGCATGTTCGCCCGTTTCCGCAGCAGCCTTTCCCGCCTGACCTTCTGTTGTAAAGCCGTAAACAGGATGTTTTGTTGCGTCCATAAAATACGCTGCAGACGGATCTTCCATGTTAACAATACCGATTGACGGAATTTTTACGGTAGTTCCTCCAATCATCTTTACATGATCATGTTTATCCAGAGCCCGGAAAAGGTTCGCCTTGTCATTACGATACTGTTCGAACGTTTTGTGGAATTCCAGGTGCTCGAGTGTAACATTCATAAAAACGCCGCAGTCGAAGAGCACATTACCGAGGCGGTTTGTACGTACTGAAAGACCGTGTGAAGACGCCTCCAGAACTGCATATGTACAGCCGTTTTCGAGCATGGAATTCAGATGGTGCTGGATAATCGGTGCTTCCGGTGTTGTCTGATGCTGGGGATTCGGCAGTGCATCATCGCCGAGCGAGTATTCAACGGTGGAAATGAATCCGGCCTTTTCTCCGCATGCGCGCAACAGCTGCCAGATAAACGAGACCGTACTGCTTTTTCCTTCCGTTCCCGTAACGCCGATGACAATAAGCCGTTTTGAGGGCGAGTCATAAAATGCATCCGCGACAGGTGCCATTGAAAAGCGTGCGTCATCGACTTTTATGAATGCGGGAATGAATATTTTTTCATCACCTGTATCGGCCAGCTCTGCCTCAATAGCACGTTTTGCAACGAGCTTTGCAGTTTCCATCTGAACATCCCGCGGAATATCACCCTGAAAAATGATGACATTTGCACCGTTTTCAAGGGCGGCAGGAATGAATTCATTTCCATTTATATGAGTTCCGGGGAGGGCAAAAAACAGCGATCCCGGCATGACTTCCCTGGAATCAAAGGCAAGACAGTTTACCGGAATATCCGCTATATCCGCAATTTCAACCGGCGTAATACCGTCCGCCGCAACGGCTGCATACCTGAAAGAAGGCAGCAGCTGAGATAACATTTTCTGCATATCGGCATGATTCTACTATTAAAACCGTACCGTTTCAAGCATTGGCATCGTTTTAGAGCAGACTGTCCAGCTGCTGTTCGACAAAATCTGATTTTTTTATTTTAGGACGGTAGATTTGAGAGCCTCTCATAACAACCATATACGGTGTGCCCAATGAACGGAAGTTTTCAAGCGGATTACCATCCGTAATGAGGAAATCCGCACTTTTACCCGCTTCAACAGATCCCGTTTCGTCTGCAATACCGGCAATTCCGGCATTGCAGAGTGTTGCCGTATATAACGCAAAAGATGGTGTAACGCCGACAAATTTTACAAAGTATGCAAGTTCGCGCCACATATCGTAGTGTGTGACAAACGGACACGCCGTATCTGTACCCAATCCAACCGGTATACCTGCGGCTAAACATTTTACGGCAGCATCGATAATGCCATCCATAACGACCTGTGAATTGAACTTTGCCGTTTCATTGAGTTTTGTCAGTTCTGACGGAAGTTTTGCAAGCGGATATGCAGGCGACAGTGTGCATATGTCTGCTGCATGGCGGTTTTTGTAGAGCCCGAGTATTTCGTCCGTAACTTTAGCACCGTGCTCTATCGTATCTACGCCGTTTTCGAGAGCCGTCTTTACACCTTCTGTACTTTCCACATGGGCAGCAACTTTGAAGCCGAGCTTATGCGCTTCTTCGCATCCTGCTTTTACAAGTTCCGGCTGCATCCTCAAAATGCCCGGTTCCCCTCTGACTTCAGAGTCGAGAACGCCTCCCGTTATCATGAGCTTTATAAGGTCAGGTTTATGCTCTGCAATTTTCCTGACATACGACCTGCATTCGTCAGGGGTCACAGCCTCATATGCAAGGACTCCTGCCATATGTCCATGTGGGACGGATACAGCAAGATTACTTACGAGCATGCGCGGACCGATTGTTTTTCTTCTATTAATACTATCCCGTATATCGGAATCAATGTGCCCGAGTCCCCCGACAGTCCTTATCGTCGTAACTCCGGACAGCAGTTCCGTCTTTGCATATCCTTCGCACGCTTTTCTGAATGCAGCGCGGATAAGCGGATTGCGCATAAGCTTTTGTATCTTCCCTGCATTGGGATACGCCCCTTTTTTCGGGATTCCGCTGCCGGGAAGATGTACATGCAGATTGATAAGGCCCGGCATCAGATATCTGTCGGAGAGGTCCACGATTTTTGTGCCGCGGGATATTTCTGAAGGTACTCCGCAGGAGAGTGAAACAATCCTCCCGTTTTCCACGACAACCGACATATCATGCTGAATTTGCATATGTTCCGTGCCGTCAAGTATCTCTGCGTGTATATAGATTGTCTTCATGTATGCCCCCGTTTTAGAGAGCATAGCACAAAACAATGGTTTATGTTCATCCCTTTACAGCTCCTGCCGTCATTCCTCTGATAAAATATCTCTGGAAAAACAGAAATACAATGAATACAGGCAGGATGGAAAAACAGGATCCTGCAATAAGCAAATCATAATTGTTTCCATAAGGAGTAAGCAGCGTATTCAAACCTATAGGAAGCGTAAATTTCGACGCATCCCTGTAGACGAGCATAGGCCACAGCATGTTGTTCCATGCCCCCATAGCACATAATATCCCCATCGCCGCAAATGCCGGTTTTGCAAGCGGCATCATGATGGTAAAACAGATGCGGTATTCGTTTGCACCGTCGATGCGGCCGGCGTCAAGCAGCTCTTTAGGCAGTCCGAGCAGATACTGCCTAAAGAAAAATATAGTTGATGCCGCGCACAAACCGGGCAGGATGACTCCGGCATCTTTATTAATCAGATGCAGACTGATTATTTCCTGATACAACGGCAGCATGAGAATTTCAAACGGAACCATCATTGTTGCAATTACGAGGAAAAACAGGATTTTTTCAAGCTTAAAATGATACATCGTCAGTCCGTAGGCAACGCAGTAACAGACGAGCAGCGTAAGGATTACCGTTATGAATGTGAGCCATGTGCTGTTTCTGAACCAGAGAAAATAACTGTTTTTTCCGTCGAAAAGTTCTGCATAATTGGTAAGGGACATATTGACGAAGTCAAATTTGAGGTTAAGTCCGTACCTGATAAGTTCTCTTCCCGGTCTGAATGAAGCAAGAATTGCAGCGAGGAGAGGTATCAGCACAAGAAGCCCGATAGCCGTAAAAAGAGCAAGGGATAGAATTGTATATGTTCTGTTGTTTCTCTTAATACTTTGTACCATAGTTACTGCTCCTCCTGTTTGAACGTGCCGCTCAGCCACAGCTGCGTGACGTTAATGGCAAGGCCTATGAGCAGCAGGACGAGTCCGACTGCTGATGCATATCCCAGTTCATTTTTTTCAATACCGCGCCGGTACAGGTAACCTACAATAGTAAGACCTATGTTTTTCGGTGATGAGTTTCCTGACCAGAGCATGTAGCTTTCCATGAACATTGCAAGGCCTGCATAAATGCTGATTGTAAGAACATAGATCGTCGTCGGACGGAGCAGCGGAAGGGTGATATTTTTAAATTTCTGCCAGGTTGTAGCACCGTCGATGGATGCAGATTCATACAGAGATATGTTTATCCCCTGAAGCCCTGCAAGAAAGTACAGCATATTTACGCCTGTCCACCGCCAGCAGCAGAGCGTGAGCAGTGCAAAGAATCCTGTTGGACGGGCCTTTAACCATTTTACCGATTCAAAACCGAACAGATGCATTACCTGATTCATTGCCGAACCGTCAAGTTCGCTGAACATGAGCCGGAAAATAGTACCGGCTACAACAACTGATGTAAGCGCGGGCAGATATAAAATACTTTTATAGAAAGCTTTGTACTTCATAAACGCGGTGTTCATAATACATGCGAAAAGCATTGGAAAAGGAATAAGAAGCACAAGTGTCAATACCATATAAAGAAAACTGTTTTCAATTGCGAGATGAAATGTCGTGTCGTGGAACAGTTTTGAATAATTTTTCATTCCCACCCAGGTAATCATTCCCGGCTGGATGCTCTGGAAACTCATCTTTACCGTGCTGAAAAGAGGATATACCCAGAAAAACGCAAAACTGATAATAAACGGGAGTACAAAAATATACGGAGCCACTTTCCATGAATACACAAAGCTCACAAATTTATTTTGTTTCTTCACATTAATCCTCCAAAAAATCCGGAGACTGTTTTTACAGTATGCTCCGGAAACAAAATAGTCAGATTCTTTGGCTACTGCTGGTCAATGTCTATGTTCTGCTGTGCGGCGGCAAGTTCTTTGTCTGCGTCGGCTCCCTGTTCAAGACAGTTTACGAGGACATTCAGATTGATCTGTTCGCTGATCGTCGGGCTGATTTCAACAACTTTTATTGCACCGATTTCATTTTTAATTTCATTCAGCGTATCAAAAGGATTTGTAAGGAAATACTGCAGATATTTGTTGGATTTGTCCTGCGTTACAGACGGATCTGTCCACAATGTCGTATTACAGGGGTCAAAACCAAGAACTTCCCAGATTTTTTTAGTGCCGTCTTTTGAAAGTTTTGCCCATGTAATGAATTCAGCAGCAAGTTCCTGATGTTTGGACTGCGTTGAAACGATAGTACCTGTTCCTCCGATACCGACAGAACGGGGCTGACCCTCTTTATACACAGGGCACGGGGCAATTGCGATTTTGCCTTTCATGTCCGGCATATAATTAAGAAAACGTGACATGTACCACATTGCTTTCGGGAATGCTGCGATTTTTTCATCGCCGATATTTGCATATCCTTCTTCAACATCTACATGTCCGCCGGGAGAGATCATTGCAATTCCCTCTTTCAGCCATTTCTGCTGCATTTTAATCATGTCGGAAACACCCGGAATCCGGATATTTGCCTTTCCGTTTCCGTCTGTCCAGTCCTGCCCGTTTTCTGCCATGGAAAGCCAGAGCCAGTCCGTTCCCCCTGTATCGACAGAAGTCATCATGACAGTTCCGTTTGATGCCTTTTTCAGCGCAAGTCCGGCTTTTTCAAAGTCATCCCATGTTTTAATTGTCCGGTAATCGATTCCGTATTTTTTAAGCAGCTCATCATTATAGTACATGACCGTTGCTCCGACATGTGTCGGAATACCGTAATATTTTCCGTCCTTGCCGTAAATAGAAAGACGTGCTTTGACAATATCTTTTTCGTACGGCGCAATATAGTCGTTCATTTCAACAAACGGGATGACGCCTTTCAGATAATTCGGAAACTGTCCGATTTCCACATCGCAGAGGTCCGGTGCCCCCTGTCCTGTCTGATTTGCCATTGTCAGTTTGTTATGCATATCCGCGTAGGGATAGGTTGTGAATGTAATGGTTATGGGTTTGTCGGGATGCTGATTGTTCCATTCTTCAAGCATTGAGGCATAAAACTGCGAATGCAGTTCGACAAACGTCCACATTTGCAGTTTCGTACCATTTTTAGGACCAACCGTTGTGATTGCCGCGGATTGTTCTTCCTTTTTGGTGTTGTCTTTCGCATTTTCTGCAGTCTTCTCATTTTTTCTGCAGCCGGAAAGTACAAGAGAGATTCCAAGAATACCTGTGAGACATAACAGTAAAGCTGTACTCACATTTTTTTTCATATACATACCTCCTGAGTAGTAATGACTGTTGATTAAATTTCATGCTAAATCGCATGTTAAATTAATGATATATCACGAATACTGATCTGTCAAATATATATTGATAATTATCAATATATATTGATATGTATAATAGTATTGATAAACAGGATATGATTCACTTTAAGGATTGAGCAGACCCGGAACAGGGTAAACAGCGAATCATGTCTGGAGATAGTATTCAATGTTTACCGGCAGAACAGATATGCAGAAAAGCAGTATTTTTACTTTATTTGTTTTCAGTGGCGTCCGGCAGCGTGATATTTTTAAAGAATTCCCATATTACTTCGCTCGCATTGATTTGCAGCGATACCTTTCCTACTGTTTTTTCAGGTGCATATTGCAACCCTCCCGGCCATGTATGCCCGGCTCCTTCTACCGTATAAAAAATGACTTTCGTTCCGGAAGAGCCTCCGTCATACTCGTCAAGTCTGACTGTTGTTTTATCTCCCTTTGCCGTTTCAGGCAGCTCCGTTGTTACAGCCTTTGCCGTTATGTCGTTGTTTTCCAGCCAGTAGTCTACTGTATCATGGGCAGATAGAAATGTACCCGGCAGGCCGTTGAAATTCATAATCGGATCTGTATCAGACATCATAAGCAGAATTGAAATGGGTCTCAGGGGATGCGATTTTTTTGCAACAGGCTCGGCCAGCGCACCGATTACACTGGCAGCAGCCGCTATTTTGTCGGAAAGTTTTACTGCGAGAAGCTGCGTAAACACAGCACCGTTCGAGGCTCCCGTTGCATAAATACGTCTTTTGTCGACAGTAAGTTTTTCTGTCAGTTGGTCGATCAGGGTCGAAACAAAGCCTGTGTCGTCAATTCCGGCTGCCGCCTGAGGAGTATCGTAACCTGCGTTCCATTGTTTTCCCCAGCCTTTACTTACAGTTCCATCTTCAAGTTTTGTGCTTTCCGGAAAAACTACGATAAAGTTATGCTTTTCTGCCACCTGATCAAATTTAGTCAGATATCTTTGTCCCTCTGCGGTACTGCCTAGCCCGTGAAAACAAAGAACCATCGGCAGAGGGGTTGTCCCGTCATAACTTTTGGGCAGATAACATTCGTAGGTGCGTGTAAGGCCGCCGAAGTTCATTTTTCCCTTTATCAGCTTTCCTCCGGTACTTTTGTATTTATATATGTATATAGTACCGGTAAGCGGTATCAGCAGCAAAAAATAAAACACTATTTTTTTCCATTGTTTCATGCAGCATCTCCTTCTGCCTCACGCATATTCCATGTTCTCTGACAGGCTTTTTAGGACATGAAGCATTATTTTATTTGATACGATAGTATTAAATAAAATAATACAATTGTATTAAATAATCAAGTATGATACAGTTACAATATGCCTAAAATAATTGACCATGAAAATCAGAAAAAAATGATTGCGGAAGCTGCTTTGAGAATTATCCACAGCAACGGTATGGCAAATGTTACTGTCCGTAATGTGGCGACGGAAGCAGGCTTATCATTGGGTGCCATGCGGTATTATTTCCCTAAACAGGAACATCTTTTTATTTTTTGCATGAATTTTGTCAGGGATAAAACAGCTGAAAGATTCCGGAATCTTTCATATCCTCCTTCCGATCCTCCTCTGGATCATGTTAAAAAGATTTTGTTCCAAATGCTTCCGCTGGATGACGAAAGGAAGCTGTATTTGACAGTCTGGCTTTCCTTTCTTTCAGAATCACTGAATATGCCTGAATTACAACCTTTATGCCGTCACATGTATGAGGATCTGCATGAAATAATACGTAAATCTGTTCAGCTGCTTTTTGACTTTGGCATTGTGCGCCCGGATATTGATTTTCCGTTTGAAGTTGAACGGCTCTATGCGCTTGTGGACGGATTATGTCTTCACTGTTTAACAGATTCGGCAGAAGAAACACTATCTGCGGCAGATTCGGTTCTGACCCGTCACCTTGAAAAACTCTGTATCATTTTGAATGGAAAAATCGATTATCCTGTACATAACTTGAAACAATAAAATAGAAGATGATTATAATCCCCTCTTGTTCATATTGTACAAATTAATGAATAATGATACATTCTTATGTATAAATATACATTTTTAAGAGGCTTGTTATGGCAAAAAAGGATAAAGTCATTCTTGCGTATTCGGGCGGACTTGATACGACTGTCATTATTCCGTGGCTGAAAGAGAATTATGATTATGATGTTATTGCAGTGTGCATTGATGTGGGTCAGGGTGACGACTGGACTCCAATAAAAGAACGTGCACTTAAAACAGGTGCTGCAGCATGTTACGTTGTCGATGCACGGGAAGAATATATAGAAGAATATATCTGGCCGGCGCTTAAAGGCAATGCCGTATATGAGGATGAATATCTGCTCGGTACATCCACAGCGCGTCCCCTCATCGGCAAAATCCTTGTTGAGTATGCACGTCAGGAAAAAGCCGTTGCAATCTGCCACGGAGCGACGGGAAAAGGAAACGATCAGGTACGTTTTGAACTTGCAATAAAAGCATTCGCTCCTGATCTCAATGTAATAGCCGCATGGCGTGATGCAAAGTGGACGTTACAGAGCCGTGATGATGAAATCAAATACCTTGAAGACCGCAAAATCCCGGTACCGGTAAAAAAGAGTTCATCATACAGCTGTGACGAAAATATCTGGCATATAAGCCATGAAGGCCTCGAACTTGAGAAGACCGAAAACGAACCTGACTGGAAAAACATGCTCAAGATTACAAAGACCCCTGAAGAGGCTCCTGACAAGCCGGAGTATGTAAAAATTGATTTTGAAAGCGGCATCCCTGTTGCTGTCAACGACAAAAAGATGGACAGCATTGAAGTTATGGAAACGCTTAACAAAATCGGCGGGAAAAACGGTATCGGTCTTATTGATCTTGTCGAGAACCGCTGTGTCGGTATGAAGAGCCGCGGCGTCTATGAAACACCCGGCGGAACAATTTTGTACTATGCTCACGAGCAGATGGATCATCTCTGCCTGGACCGCGAAACGTATCATTATAAACAGCAGATAGCCCTTAAACAGGCTGAACTTATTTATAACGGGCTTTGGTTTACGACTCTCATGGACGGCATTATGGCGTTCAACGATAAAATCGAAGAAAATGTTACCGGCTGGGTAAAAATCAAACTGTATAAAGGTACTATGGAAGGAGCCGGTTCATCTTCGCCGTACAGCCTTTATAACGAGAGCATTGCAAGTTTTACAACCGGTGAACTCTATAATCATCATGATGCAGAGGGATTCATTACACTGTTCGGGCTGCCGCTCAAAGTGCGCGCAATGATGGAACAGCGTATCGGAAAAGGCCAGGCTGTGATCGGAAGCAAAAAACTTAAAAAGAGACCCACGGAGTGAGTAGACATTCGACATCCTTGTCGAATGTCTGCTGCAGGAAAATTTTAGGGCGAAGCACTTGCGCAATGATTTTCCTGTCTGGCTAGAGCCCGCCGTCCTTGGCGGGCATTTTTTAGTAGAGTTAGTCGTTCATCCGGCATCCATGCCGGATTTATGCTGCAGGAAAATCATAGAGCGTATCAACACGTGGCTGCCACCTGCCTATGGTTCAGGTACATTCACGACGGTGGTGCACGCTCACACACGAGTGTGGTTTACTCTGTTTCCATACACAGGTTCACTCTGAATCGTACGGCTGGTTTACCCTGAACCCGTCTCATGGCTTTTCCCTTATTCGTACAGAGGAGGAATTAGTCGCTTGACCCTGTATCTTTACTTCCTTACAATTTGTTTTATGAATACAGGTGAACAAATATACGCACTGCAGATGGCAGCGAAAAACGGGGATGTTCTGCCGGAACAGGAAAGTTCATACGTGCTCAATGAAAAAGGAGAACAGCGCGTTGTCTATTTCAATGATAAAAGCGGCACATTCACTTCCGTAAAAATCGGAACGGATGATCCGCCTTTTTATCTTGATATACACCGTCCGTTTATTGTTGACTGTACGGGACTTGCCCGTGTCGATATTCCCGATATGCCGGATGAAAGTGACGGCATCATATTCCTGCACTGCGGAAATTCCGAATGTACGGCATATGTAGTACGCTCGGAAGAGCAGGTAATGGAAAAGTAAAAGCAACAGGAGTTAAATCAATTGAAAAAAATTATTATTTTTACGGCAGCGGTACTTTTCAGTGTCTGTACGGTATCGGCACAGAAGAGTGTTTCTGCGGAACTTCCTTATATTGGAAATGATTATGAAGAAATTATGAAAGGCGGTGTTGTGTCTGCTGACAACAGCGGCGGAAACAACATAACAAAATTGACTCCGGAAGGCAGTCTTATTAAAAAAAGAATTGCAGGCGCTCCTGCAGGAGCTGCAGGATTTGCTGTTGCTTCTGTCTCTTTTATCCCGTATCCGCAAAAATGGAAGAGTATGGACAGCCGCAGCCGTATGCTTTTGATGTATGACATTCTCGGCCGTATTTCCACGCAGAAGGGGATTACCTATATTTCGCGCCGTGCCGGCTATAAACCAAAAGAGCTCTTTTCGGAATCATATTATATAAATAATCCTGATGATACTAAAACCGTTCTCCCTGACCCGGTTCCTTCTGTTATACCGGAATCAGAAGTTCGCTATGTGTATCAGAACGATACGTCTTTTGATGGTAATGTGTACCGCGGTACGTACACAAGCACAGGCAATGAATTGTATTTTGAGGTGACAAACTGCACTGCGATGAAATATCACGGTATTACATGCCTTAAGGAAAATGAGCTTGCCATGTGCTTTTCCGTATATCCTGCAGAGGAGGGTATAATTGTTAATTCAGGTGCAATTGTCACAGGCCATAAGACACATGTTAATATTCTCTTTATGGATGTGAATCTGTCCGACTCGTTTAAAAGACGTACAGAAGCTCTGCACACATGGTACAGGAATCAGGTGGAAAAATAATTATTTAACGGATCCTTATTTATTTATTTTTTGCCTTGCCTTCTTCCGTATCCCATATGACTTCAATTGTTCTTTTTTCTATATTCGGGATACGCTGATAGGTGAGGCAGTCTGCCCTGTGGACTGTTACGCCCCTGTTGCGGGATATATAGCCGACAATCGGATCGGGGTATTTCGGTTTGCAGCACTGCGCAAAAGTTACTATAAAGTTCGTTGTATTTCCTATGCGCACTTTGCCGGTACTGTGAACACTTTCCGGGGGAGGATTGCCCGTCCGCCGTTTGTGTTTGTGTGATTCTTGTATCTGCTTTGAGTACGCAGCGTTTGCATTTTGTTCCGCTTCTGTTTTTGCGACAGCGGCTTTATCTATAAAAGTCGGGTCGTTTGCTGCAAGCCAGGAATGAATCTTCTGTTTGGCCTTTGATGTTTTTACAGCGGTTAGCTGTGCTGCGGTCGGATGCGCCTGAGGATTCGTGAGGATTTCGATAATCTGCGTATTTTTGAGCGGCTGGACAAGCGGAATTATTTTACCGTCGGCCTTTGCACCTACGATTTTTTCGCCGATTGCCGAGTGAATATGGTACGCGAAATCTATTGCGTTGGAACCTGCAGGCAGCTGCACGACTTCGCCTTTCGGGGTGAATACGTAAATTTCATCGCCAAGTAAATCATCCTTGAGCTCATTGAAGAAGTTCTCGTCTGATACGTGACCCTCGCGGAGTTTTCTCAATTCGTTAAAAATACCAAGATGCTGCACGTCTACTAAATCGTGGCTCGATCCCTTCTTGTACAGCCAGTGACTTGCGACACCGTGCTCCGCCGTTTCGTTCATGGACTTCGTGCGGATTTGAATTTCAAGCGGCTTTCCCTCGCACATGACAGTCGTATGGAGCGATTGATAACCGTTTGCTTTCGGCATGGCGATATAATCCTTGAAACGGCCGTCAAGCGGTTTCCACAGGTTGTGTACGATACCGACAAGCGTATAGCACTCCGTATTTTCGCTGCAGATAATCCGGAGCGCAAGCAGATCATACAGATCACCCGGTTCTTTGTTGCGTTTCCTCATTTTCTGATAGATGGAATAGAAATGTTTTGCCCGGCTCGTAATTGTAACAGTGATGCCTGCCTTCTCCGAGGCTCTATAAATCTGCTGCACGGCTTTCTGGAGATATGCGTCCCGTTCGTCCTTTTTTTGGGAGACAATTGCTTTAATCTGATGAAATACATCGGGATTCGAGTACTTGAGGCTTAAATCCTCAAATTCATTCTTTTCTTCCTGCATACCAAGCCGGTCTGCAAGCGGTGCCCATATGTCTATTATTTCGCCTGCAAGCGCACGCTGTTCCTTTTCTTCAAGGCTCTTGATATTGCGGATGCGGTCAAGTCTGTCGGCAAGTTTTACGAGTATGACCCGGACATCGTCGACCATAGCGAAGAGCATCTTGCGGATTGCGTCCGCCTGCTGGATGGTCGCATGTTCCGTGGGAAGGTGCATGATTTTTGTCGCTCCGTTAATAATGCGCGCAACGCCGTCGCCGAACTGTCTGCGTATGTCGTCTTCCGTAGAACCGAGATTGTAGATACTGTGAAGCAGTCCGGCGCAGATGGAATCCGCATCCATCCTGTTCTGCGCTAGAATATATGCAATGCGGAGAGGGTGCAGATAATACGGTTTGCCGCATTTTCTTTTAATATTTTCTGATTTAACGCAGAGAAGGTTCCACGCGTCCGTTATCTGCTTCCGGTCATCATCTGAGTAAAAGTCGAACGTTTTAAAAAACTCATGCAGTAATGCGTCCGTATCGTTTTCATCTGCATGCAACACAAGTTCGGTACTCATAGCAACTCCGTTATTATCCTACCAGAAAACTGGACTTTTAGCAACGAAAAGGAATGAAAAAAAAGCGGTGCATTTCTGCACCGCCTTTATCTTACACTATGCGTGTCAGATTAGAACCAGTACTCAATCTTAACAGGGATTGCCCATGTAAATGCATCAGTATCTGCATCACTTGCAGTGAACGGACCAGCACAGTTTGTACCACCTTCAAAGCCGATACCGATCTTTCCGTTGCTGAATCCTTTCTCGATTGCTGCAAGGAATACCAGACAATCCGTTCCGTCGCTGCTTTTGCTGTTGTAAACTTTGTCTGAATAGCGTACATCACCGACAAGTCCCAGACCATTGCCAAGATCATAATTTACACCAAGCCCTGCCGCAAAACCAAATGCCATGTCATGTTTCGTAGTGTCTTTCTGATCCCATACGTTTATGTTTGAGCAGAACAATCCATGCACTGTAAGCGCATCAATTCCATAGCGTATATATCCATTAACTTTTGTTACATCGTTCTGGGCACCGGATGATGTGTAAGTATCAGAAGTCGGAATATATGCACCAACTGAAACGAGGAGATTCTGTACAGCGGTAAGATCAAATGCGCCATTGATGACGCCATAATTGACTTTTTCTCCATCCCAATTGTAAGCACTCGTTTTTCCGATGTACTGAGCTTTCACTGTACCGATGTTTTTAATGGTATATCCGATCTGATATTGACCATACTGGCCGAAATTATCTGAAGCTTTGACATTATCCTGGACGTTCACACCGCCTGCAATATGCAGACCTTCAATCGGATCCAGCATGATAATAGCACCCTGAAGCTGTCCGCCTGTACCATTTCCGAGGCGGGTAAATGTAACGTCTTCACCAGTCCATCCGAAACCAATACGTGCCCAGTCATAAAGACCATAGTCTGCGTTGCCACGGAGCGTATCGTCCTGTGCGCGGCCTATTACTACTTT
Source organism: Treponema sp. UBA1793 (assembly GCA_002314445.1). Classification (GTDB taxonomy): domain Bacteria; phylum Spirochaetota; class Spirochaetia; order Treponematales; family Treponemataceae; genus Treponema_D. Next base: position 91,479 of record DCFX01000052.1, on the reverse strand, counting down.
GAGCATTTTGAATGGTTTTACCCACATAAGTGCCTGATCACCTACACCGCCATTTTCACCTGTCCAGTCTGTTTGAAAACCAACATACTCTGTTGAACCGGCAATAGTAAAACCGACACGCGGTAAGTTTGTAGTCCATGATGTTCCGTCGCCGGAAACGATTTCTTTTCCGTTCCCTGCTGCAGGAAAAAAGAGCCCGCGTCCCCAGCCGCTTACGGTAATTCCATCAGCGAATGCACTCGTAGCAATGAGCGCTGCTATAGCTGCAATTCCTATGATTTTTTTCATATGAAAAAATCCTCCATTTAAAATTGTGCTTATTCACAATTCTGCCAGTGAAAATGGAGTTCGTACTATTATTTTATTTTTTGTTTACGACAGATTCATTTTTACACATCCATATCTGTTCTCGCTTGATAAAGTTGTACAATGTTGCAGGTGTTACACCGAGTTTTTCTGCTATTACTGTTTTAGGAATTCTGAGTGCTAGTAACTCCCTGATTTCTTCCCTGTAGCTGCTTAGTTTATAATAATTCGATTTTCTCCCGGCAGGCCGCCCCAGCTGCACGCCTTCCGATTTTTTTCTTGCAAGGGCCTCTTTAGTTCTCTGCGAAATCAGCTTACGTTCAATTTCCGCCGACAGCCCGAAAGCAAAGGCCAGCACTTTTGATTCTATATCATCTCCGAGCCTGTAATTGTCCTTAATTGTCCATATGCGGACTTCTTTTGTCATCATTTCGTTGAGAACGGACATAATCATAAAAAGACTTCTGCCCAGACGGGACAGTTCCGAGCAGATAATCAAATCACCTTTCTGAACTTCTCCAAGCAATACTCCCAGCTGCCGTTTTGAAGGTTCCTTTGTTCCGCTGATTGTTTCCTCTATCCATTTTCCTACGATAAGTCCGTTTTTTCCGCAGAAATTTCCTATCTCGAATCTTTGATTTTCTACCGTCTGCTTGTCGGTACTTACTCTGATATATCCGTATGTCATGTTCAGCCTCCTGCTGCATATTTATGAGAAAATCGTTCTTTTAGATTCGGCAGAAAAAAATAATTTTTTTGTTTTTAAATATGTCTTTTATCACTTTATGAATGAAATCAAAAAAATGCACTAAACTGATAAATTTTTGTTAATTACAAGAAATTATGCATAAAACGGGTAACTCTTTGTTTGTAAAGCAGTTTTTCATTTCCCAAAAAAAACTTGACGCCATGAGAATTCAGTGCTATTCTTAGAAAATAGAAAGTGGTTATTGATAAAAACCGTTGGTTTAATAACCATTCAAAAAATAAGGAGGATTTTTTTATATGAAAAAAATCATAGGAATTGTGGCAGTTGCAGCGATGGTAGCTTCCGGCGCATTCGCTGAAATAACATTTGGTGCATGGGGACGCACCGGAATCAACTTTGGTAATGTGACAACAACAAAAACTGGTTCTGCAGATGCAACATCGACTGATGCAACAGTATCAGCCACACCTTCTTGGGCAAGTGGCGCTCGTGTCGGTTTTAATGTAACAGGAGCAACGGAAGACGGCAATGTCGGCTTCAAAGTAAATGTCGATTCGAACGGCAATACAATCGGTATCGGCGATCAGGCAAAAGTCTGGGGAAAAATCGGCTGGCTTACGGCTGAATTCGGAAAAATCCAGCTTGATGATCTCCGCGGTTCAATCGGTGACTGGGGTAACCGCGATATCGGTTCAAAGGGTGAAGACGACATATTTACACGTTTCTACCCGACACTTGGTATGGCTCTCGAACTTAGGCCGGTAGATGGTATGTTCCTTGGTGCAACTATTGATGCTTCAACAGTTGCAACAACAACATATGATACTGATTCAATCGCAACTTTGGAAGCAGCAAAAGATGCTGCATATTTAGCATATACTACGACTCCTAATCAGACAACTTACGAAGCGTATGAAGATGCTCTTGCCGCTTATCGAACAGCTGCAGCCGGGACTTCTTCAACTACCGATCCGACAATGGAAGATGTTTTCAAAGCTGTTAATGTTGGTTTCGGTTATACTGTAAAGGACACAGTTCAGATTAAAGCTGCTTATTTCGGTTCTGCCGCTGACAATAACTATGGAAGAATTGAAGTGGGTGCGGATCTTCTTTTCATCAAGAACAACACGATTGAAATTGGTGCAAAACTTCCGTTGTATAAAGATAATGCAGCACGTGTTGCTGACAGCAATGCTAATTATTTCAGCGCTTGTGTCGGTTTCTCAGGCAGTGCTGACAAACTTACGTATAAAGGACATGTATTCGGCAGTGCTGCTGCAATAATGGACGGTGCTGACTATACATCAAAACCGACAGTCGGATTTGATGCTGATGGTGAATATGATCTTGGATTATTCTCACTTGGGCTGACAACAAAATACAATATTACGAACAACAGTCCTGCTAAGACTGTTAATCATGATATGGGTCTTGAACTGTATGCAAAGAAAGGACTTGGCAATGGATATCTTTTTGCCGGTGTAGCTGATGAATTGAAGATGGATATCGTAGATACAACATCAACAATGACCAATACCTTCTACATTCCTGTTGGAGCAGAATACTGGTTCTAACCTGACACAATTTGTGTAAGACGAAGCGGTGCAGAAATGCACCGCTTTTTTATTTATCTGTGTAACAGGACTGTCATTTTTTTGTTATATGTGGGAACCTCTAAAAACTTCAGTTTTTAGAGGTTCCCATATGCTAGTATAGGTAACAGGAGTATTACTATGAAAAAAATCGCTGTCGTTTCAATTTTATGTGTGTGCTCAGTATTGACGTTTATTTCGTGCAGTTCAACGAAGGTTGATACAGACACATCTGATCAGTATGGTACGGAAGTAACCCCTGTAAGTCCGTCATCCGCTCCTGCCGGTACAAGTAAAGATGAAGCAGGGAAGACCCAGATTACAGTTCCGCAGCAGGGAAATGCCTTTACCCGTTTTTTTACCGGCAGCCAGAAAGATATCGAAATGGATAAAACAAAAATTTTCCAGCTTACCGTTGTGAATACGCTTAAGCAGGAGGATGCTGCCGTCATCTATAATGTAAAGTCGGAAAAGGCAGGATTCAGTGCGTGGTATCAGACAAACTGGTATCATCTGTTATTTGATACTGCAACGCGCAGAGGACTCGCGGCAGCTTCTCTGCAGTATATGTCTGATTTTGAACAGAAGAAACTTGATCGCAAAGATAAGAAGTCGTACAAAGCATATGGCGAATATCCGGTGACACTCAGATGGGGGACGATCCCTGGAATGGAAAGCGGATATGCCGATACGAATATACAGTTCGGGTATGAGTTTAACAAAAATTCACCTTATTTTACAGTAACCGTCTGGCAGGTTGCAAACGAAGCATATAAAGATAATTCATCCGATGTGCCTACGTCTTCAACACTCCATTTCTACATGACGAAGGTGCAGGTTACGCAGATGGCAGAGATGCTTTCAGATGAAAAAATCATGGAAGCGCTGAAACCGTATATGCAGAATGCGGAGGAAGATAAAAATCCGCAGACAGATGCATATTAATGCACTACAGATTTTAGGAAATATGAAACCGGACTGATTTCACGCTGAAGTCAGCCTGATTTCATAATGCAACCAGTCTGTTTTTAGCATGAAACAGGACTGTCTGCTGAATTTTTATCATACATATCCGAAGTATAATCATGGCTTTCTCAGGAATTAATCATGTGCTTCCGGAACAATTGTTCAAAGCTTCAATCGTCGTTAAGGTACTGCTTATACGGAATATGTCCGGTCTTTCGCGGGAAAGCCTGAGTAATTATTTTAAAAAAAGTACTCCGAAAACGACACTTTGCGGCGAATTCCATACAGGAGGATTTCCTGTATGAATACTGACGCCAAACTGAACCGGTACCGCCCGTCACAGGACGCACTGCTTAATCCATGCCATGATGAAGTTTTCAAGGCGCTGTTCACGAACGAATCAGAAGAATCGCGTACAGCATTGCGCTGTTTTCTCACAGCTGTTCTGCACAAAGAGGTCAAAGCCGTGCAGCTGCGTCCCAACGAACCACCGGTGCTTGATGACAACGACAAGGCTGTCCGGTTCGACGTTTCGTGCACATTCAACGACGGCGAGGCCGCAGATGTAGAGCTTCAGGGGGTAAATAAATATCACTCATTCGGAGCTCGTGCAGAATATTTATGCGCCAGGCTGCTCAACTCGGTATTCCACAGAGGTGATGACTGGCAGAACATGCCGAAGGTCTACCAGATATCGCTGGTGAACTTCATATTCGACAAAAACGATCCTTCTACCATAAGCCGCTACCGGATGCAGAAGAGTAACGGACATCTGTTGTCAGGTATACAGACAGTTATTTTTCTGGAACTGCCCAAGATTGATGCACTGGGAGACGTGCAGCCGGAAAGCTTGAATTCGGAACAGAAATGGTGTATGTTCTTTTTGGATGCAGATAATCCGGACAGGCAGGAATATATCAGACGGCTGGCTGCGGAAGAAGGAGGTATTATGGAAGCGAAGAAGACACTGGACAGAATAAGCTCTGACTGGGTGCTCTGGAAGCGGGAACTTGACAGGGATGTCATTGAAAGTGACCGTAATTCCGAGCTCCATTATATGCAGGAGCAGGGGCTTGAGGAGGGGCTGAAACAGGGCATAAGTCAAGGTATTAGTCAGGGAACAATACAGGCAAAGAAAGATACCGCATGCAGCTTAAAAAAGCTCGGCGTTTCTGTTCAGATAATCACGCAGGCTACAGGTCTTTCAGAAAGCGAAATCGCAGGGCTGTAATTTTTTAGTAATCAAAATCAGAATTACTATCTTCGGGCTGACATCAGTAATATAACGTTGGCACTGAAGCGGGGAGAGCAGGAAACCGTACCTGCTGAAAGGCTGATTTCCCGCTCTGAAAATGCTTGAATTTCAGCTTATAACTATTTCTGCCATTACCGCTGCGGTGGCTCCCAGTTTTTCACTGCAGGGAAGCGGCGCTGCATCTGCCAGTGTTACAATATAAGAACCGGGTACAAGAACGTTCTCACCTTCACTGTTTACCGTTTCAAATGCAGAAGAATCAAGCTTGAAGGTAAGCCGTTCCGAGACTCCCTGTTTTATGTGCACTCTGTTGAATGCACGGAGCGTGCATGCGGGATCGTCTTCACTGCGGTTTTTCTTTGCAATATATACCTGTACAACTTCGTCTCCGTCGAATTTTCCGGTATTCTGTACGTCGACGGAAAGTGTCAGGCTTCCGTCTGCTGTAATTTCTTTTGATGAACATTCAAGGCCTTTAAATGCGAACGTCGTGTATGAAAGACCGAATCCGAACGGGAAGAGCGGTTCTTTTTCCATATAGCGGTATGTCCGGCCTTTCATTGCATAGTCTTCATACGGCGGCAGGTCTTCCGTCTTTTTCGGGAAGGTAACAGGCAGATGTCCGCCCGGTACGGATTTTCCGAAAATGGTATCGGCAACGGCATTGCCGCCTTCTTCTCCCGGATACCATGCAAAGAGTATTGCATCCGCGACTTCCGGCGGGAAGGCAATCGGGGCGCCGCCGGTAAGGACGAGGACTATCGGTGTGCCCCTGTCGTGCAGTGCTTTGAGGTAGTCAATCTGCCACTGCGGAAGTTCTATGTTTGTGCGGTCGCCTTTTGCTTCAGAGGCGACCGATTCACCTTCTTCCCCTTCCATCGCGTTGTCCAGACCGAAACAGGCAATTACAACGTCGGCTGCTTCAGCCATACCGACTGTCCATCCGTCGTTTGTATTCGGGGCATACATCGAGCATCCGAGCGTATAATCCAGCGTGATGCCGGGCATTTCTGCTGCTTTCTGTGTCATGCCTTCAAGGATTGTAACGAGGTGGGGATTGAGTCCGTAGTAGTTGCCGAGGAGAACCTGAATGTTTGCAGCTGTCGGACCGATGAGCAGCACGTGCTTGGGACTGTCGCTGAGCGGCAGGAGATTGTTTTTGTTTTTCAGCATGACAATCGATTCTGATGCAGTCTGTCTGGCGAGCAGCCTGTGTTCAGGGGTATCTATATCCTTTGCGCCAAGAGAATTGTACACATCGTCTTTTTTTGCATCAAACATACCGAGTTTTGCCCGTGTGCGGAACAGATGTTCCAGTGCGTCGTCAATTGTCGATTCTTTGATAAGTCCCTGCCGTACAGCTTCAACTGCAGCGGGAAACGTGCAGCCGCAGTTCAATTCACAGCCGTTGTTGATTGCAAGAGCCGCGGATTCTGCCGGAGATTTTGTTACTTTATGATTTTCATGGAAGTCCCGTACAGCCCAGCAGTCGCTGACTATATGTCCCTTGAATCCCCATTTTTTCCGGAGAATGTCCTGCAGGAGAAAATTACTTCCGCAGCACGGTTCATCGAGTGTGCGGTTGTATGCGCCCATGACGGCTTCCACGCCTGTATCGACAAGGGCTTTAAATGCCGGCAGATATGTTTCCCATAAATCTTTTTTGCTTACGATGGCATTGAATGTATGCCGGAGTTTTTCCGGCCCTGAGTGTACGGCAAAATGTTTTGCACATGCAGCGACTTTCATATGTGCAGGATCGCTTCCCTGAAGTCCTTTTACTATTGCACTTCCCATAACGCTGGTGAGGAAAGGGTCTTCTCCATATGTTTCCTGTCCCCGTCCCCAGCGCGGATCTCTGAATATGTTGATATTCGGTGTCCAGAACGTAAGCCCGCGGTACTGTGTACGGACGCCGGCTTTTATTGCCTCGTTGTATTTTGCGCGGGCTTCGTCGGAGATGGCATCTGCTTCTTTTTGTGCAAGTTTCTGGTCAAAAGTTGCTGCAAGGCCGATAGCCTGCGGAAAGACCGTTGCGGCACCTGCCCGTGCCACGCCGTGGAGGCATTCGCTCCACCAGTTGTATTCAGGTATGCCCAGTCTTTCTATTGCCGGACTATTATGGACCATCTGGGAAACTTTTTCTTCAAGTGTCATAGCTGAAATAAGTTCCCTGATTTCTTTTTCCCGTTCCTGTGTAAGTTTGTCAGTGGAGTCGTTCATATTAAAACCTGCCTTTGCATAATACAGTTCAAGATGTGAATGTATCTTCAGATATTTTTCAGTTTGAAAGCACATCCATATATTTCCGAAACATTCTGCCATATTTCCGTCCGTTAATATATCGGGAAATTATCCTATACCTGTGACGGTACAGCAGCTGTACTATGTGAGTATGAGCGAATTACAATGGAGTTTATAAAATGAAGTGTTTTTCAGCTGCTTTTTTATTACTGACTGCCGGTATATTCGTGCGGCCGGAAATGTCGTATTGCGCCGGAAGGAAAGATATGAAACGTGAAAAGAACCTTGAAGTACCAGCAGAGAAAGATATACCTGCCCTGTGCAGCCTGTTTGATTTTCCTGTTGGTGCGGCTGTTAATTCGTGGAATTTATCGGAGGGCGATTCCCATAATAAACTGCTTCGTCATTTTAATGCGTTTGTTTATGAAAATGAAATGAAGCAGGATGCATCGGAACCGTCCAGAGGACAGTTTAATCTGACTGCCGAAAAGAAGCTGATAGAATACAGTATGGAAACGGCAGCAAAACTCCGGGGGCATACGCTCGTGTGGCACAGCCAGGTTCCGGAATGGATGTTCGCCGGTACAGGAGAAAATGGAAAAGCTACAAAAGATGAATTATACAGCAATATAAAAGAACATATAGACGGTGTCGTGGGGGCGGGTAAAGGAAGTTTTTACTGCTGGGATGTTGTTAATGAGTGTATCGATGACTCTTCCGGCTTAATCCGTCATGACCAGTACTATGACATCTGCGGAAATGATGAATATATTGCCAAGGCATTCCAATATGCCCGTGAAGCAGATCCTGATGCGCTGCTTTTTTTGAATGACTACAATATCGAAATGCCCGGAGTAAAGCAGACAGGTTTTTATAACGAAGTGAAGAAGCTTCTTGCAGAGGGAGTGCCGATTGACGGGGTGGGAATGCAGTGCCATATATCGCTGTATTATCCGTCTGTAAGAGACATAAAGGATGCTGTTGAAAAATTTGCGGAACTTGGTCTGAAAGTACAGATTACCGAACTTGATATGTCCTTGTACAAGGACTGGAATTCACCAGAGCTTAAAATTTCAGATACAATACTGATGGAACAGGCCGAAAAATACCGGGATTTATTTACGATGTTTGAATATGAGCACACTGCGGGCAATCTGGATCTTGTAATGTTCTGGGGACTGTCTGACGACTGTACCTGGCTGAATAATTTTCCGCAGAAGGGAAGGGAAAACTGGCCTCTTATGTTCGGTAAAGACAGCATGCCGAAACCCTGCTACTGGATTCTGGCAGATCCTTCAAAACTGGAGAAATAAAAATGAGTTTTCTGGAAGAAGCCGGATATGATAAATCCGCGGTTGACAAACGTGTAAACGATGCATGGTATACGATATTTGATCCGGAAAGCAGGAACCGTTTTTATTTTGATGCTCCTGACAATACAGGTTTTATGGAAGATACCGGAAATATTGACGCCCGCACCGAAGGAATGTCGTACGGCATGATGATGGCGGTGCAGATGGACAGAAAAGACATTTTCGACCGCATATGGAAATGGGCACGGGTGAATATGTATCTTGATAAGGGACCGAATGCGGGCTTTTTCTGCTGGTCGAATAAAATAGACGGGACAAAAAACGCGGACGGGCCGGCTCCGGACGGCGAAGAATATTTTGCCATGGCGCTTTTTTTTGCATCTTCCCGCTGGGGGAATGGGGAAGGCATATTCGATTATACAAAGGAAGCACGTGCAATTCTGCATACTGCAATTCACGGCTCCTGTTCCATGTGGAATCCGGATAATTATCTTATCCGCTTTATCTGTAACTGCCCGTTTTCCGATCCGTCGTATCATCTGCCTCATTTCTATGAGTTGTTTGCACAGAGGGCGGATGAGGCTGACAGTGAGTTCTGGAAGAAAGCTGCAGCTGCGAGCCGGGACTATCTTGTAAAGGCATGCCATCCGCAGACAGGACTTGCAGCCGAATATGCGGAAAATGACGGGACTCCGCTGCCGCTGCTAAAACACGGCACTTTCTTCAGCGATTCGTACCGTGTTGCTGCGAATATCGGCCTTGATGCACTGTGGAACGGAAAAACGAAGGAACTGTCCCGTATTGCGGACAATATGCTCCGTTTTTTTGACGGTATGCAGCCGGATGATTTTATGGAATACCGGATAAGCGGCAAACCGTGCCATAAGAAGGCCCGTCATCCAGTCGGATTGTGCGCGACGCTTGCAGAAGCTGCACTTGCTGCGGAAGACGAGCAGCTTGCATTACGCGCTGTCAGGCGATTTTGGAATACGCCGTTGAGAGAAGGGAAGAGGCGTTATTATGACAACTGTCTGTATTTTTTTGCACTGCTCGCGTTGAGCGGTCATTACAACATATACTGATGAGCAGCTGTGGGAGGCATTTATAATGAAGGTACATAATCCTGTGGCGGGTGGTTTTTATCCCGATCCGTCGGTCTGCAGGGCCGGCCGGAATTTTTATCTTGTTAATTCATCTTTTTCTTATTTTCCGGGACTGCCGGTTTCCCGCAGTACGGACCTTGAACACTGGACACAGATAGGCAACGCAATTGACCGGACGGAACAGCTTGATTTTTCCGGGGCAGGGATTTCGAGGGGGCTGTTTGCTCCCTGCATCAGATTTCATGACGGGATGTTCTATATTGTCTGCACTCAGGTTGACAAACTGGGGAATTTCATTATCTCCGCAGTAGATCCTGCCGGCCCGTGGAGTAAGCCTGCCAGAATATGTGATCAGGAAGGTCATTGTGCCGACGGCATAGATCCTTCGCTTTTTTTCGACGATGACGGGACCGTCTGGTATATCGGTACGCACGAAAGAGCCGGGGGATGCAGGTATCCAGGAGACTATGAAGTATATATCAGGCAGCTGGATGTGAATACCGGAATTCTTTCCGGAAAGACGTATACCGTATGGGACGGGGCGCTTAAAAACTGCATCTGGCCGGAAGGCCCGCATCTGTATAAAAAAGACGGCTGGTATTATGTGCTTGCCGCGGAGGGCGGTACGGGGCCTGACCATGCGGTAATGGTTGCCCGGTCAAAAACTTTGACAGGAAAATATGAAGGTATGCCGCGGAATCCGCTTATCACGCACAGACATCTGGGAAAAAATGCTGATATCATCAATGTCGGACATGCAGACCTTTTTGACGATGCTGGCGGCGGCTGGTATATGGTGCTGCTTGCGTCGCGTCCGTACGGCGGCAGCGGGCGCAGCGAAGGTGAACGCGTTTCCAATATGGGGCGGGAAACGTTCCTTGTTCCTGTTTCATGGGAAGACGGCTGGCCCGTTGCTGCTCCCGGAACGGGAAAAATAGAGAATGTATTTGAACTTTCCGAAACATCCTTTGAAAAGGATGGTGTTTCGGAATCCGGGGCTGTTCCTGAACGCACCCTCTCTTTTCCGGTACCCTCATGCACTCATTTTACGGTGGATACACTGCCTTCCAACTGGCTTACGCTTCGGAAACCGCTGTTCAGCCTGACAGAGCGCAGCGGCTGCCTGCGGCTGTATACGTGCGGTACCCCTCTGCGGACGACCGGCAGTGTAAGTTTTGCCGGCCGCCGTCAGTGCAATATGTCATATACATTCAGCTGCTGCATGGAATTCGCGCCCGGCCATGAGGACGAGGAAGCCGGAATAGTCCTGCTCCAGAGCGAAGATTTTCAATACCGGTTCGCAGTCTGTCTGGGAAATAAGGGGACTGCTGTTGTACGGGTTATCATGGCGTGCGGCAGCGGACAACCGGATGAGGTGATTGCTGAAAGTTCCCTTGATGCCGGCTGTTCCACAATTGTGCTGGCAGTGTATGCGGACAAACAGAGTCTGTCGTTTTTTTCAGGAACTGATATGCGTCGTATTCAGAATGTATACAGCGGCGCTGATGCGCGCATACTGAGTACAGAACGCGCGGGCGGTTTTGTCGGGACGGTACTTGGGGTATACGCATCGGGCAGTGCAGCCGGTGGGGAAAGTTCAAATCATGCAGACGTTTTCTGGGCAGAATACGATCCGGTTGGAGAATAATAATGCATAATCTGAGCAAGTGTGGTACACTTAGGTTATGCCGCAGACTAGTGTTTTAATAGTAGAAGATCATCCTATTTTCAGTAAGGGGCTTGCAGCGCTTTTAAGTTCTCAGCCATTATTTTTGATAGCCGGTGAGGCTGAAAACAGCAGCGACGCATTGAAAATAATTCAGATAAAACAACCTGATCTTGCTATTGTTGATTTAAACCTTGGTGATGAGGATGGTCTTGACCTTATAAAAAAAATTCATTCCCTGTATCCCGAGGTAAAGATTCTTGTACTTTCAATGCACGACGAACGTTACTATGCTTCCCGCGCCATAAAAGCCGGTGCGCGGGGCTATATCATGAAAGAAGAAGCAGGCACGAGCGTTCTTACGGCAATCAAAACTGTTTTATCCGGAAAGATATATTTAAGTGCTGCAGAAAGTATGTGCCGGAAAGAAGAAAAAATGGATGATATAGATATCTCCCTGCTTTCTGACCGTCAGCTCCAGATTTTTACATATATAGGTCAGGGACTCGGTACCGTGGAAATTGCCGGAAAACTGGGGCTTAGCGCAAAGACAATCGATACGCACAAGGAGCACATAAAACTTAAACTTCATTGTACAACGTCGCAGGAACTGCGGCAGCTTGCCGTGGGATGGGTTCACACCAGCAAATAAAGAATCATAGGTAAATTTCCTGATGTTGTTTTTCTTAAGGTGATATACACTTTATTTGGATTCTATTTAGGAGGAAATTATGAAGTTTACAAAAATGGCAGGTGCAGTGCTGTTGACACTTGCATGTGCATCATTCAGTGTATTTGCAGCGCCAAAGCAGGTGAAGGTTTCATTCTGGCATATTGGTACGGCAGCGACGGATAAGGCATTCTATCAGGGTGTTGTAGATGAATACGAAAAAGCTCATCCGGATGTTACAATTGATGTAACCATTCTTGAAAATGAGTCATTCAAAAGTAAATTGACGACCGTGATGCAGTCCGGGAATCCGCCGGATGTATTTCACAGCTGGGGCGGCGGCACTCTCGCCGAATATGCAAAAGCTGGTCTTCTCAAGGATATAACTAAAGACGTAAAGGGGACTGCATGGGGCAATTCAATGGCACCCGGTGTCTGGGAAGTTTACAGCTACAAAGGCAAGGTTTATGGTGCGCCGTTCGACATGGGAGCAATCACGTTCTGGTATAACAAGGATCTGCTTGCAAAAGTCGGCTACAAAACATTCCCGACCGACTGGGACGAATTCATCGTCATGGTCAAGAAGCTGAGAGCTGCAGGGATTACACCGATAGCTCTGGCCGCCGGAGACAAATGGCCGGCCATGCATTTCTGGTCTTATCTTGCGCTCCGTCTGGGCGGCGGTCAGCTTTTCCAGGATACGTTCACCGGCAAAAATACCAAAGGATTTGAGGATCCGTCGTTCGTAAAGGCCGGGCAGATGTTCTTTGATCTCGTATCGATCAAGGCCTTCCAGGACGGCTTCCTCGGGGCTCGTCAGTCCGACGGTGCGGCACTCGTTGCCAATGGTCAGGCAGCTATGGAACTCATGGGGCAGTGGGCACCGAACGTGCAGAAAGACAGTGCGACCGACAAGATAGGACTGGGTGACAGACTCGGCTGTGCTCCTTTCCCCGCGATTAAGGGCGGAAAAGGCAAGGTCACCGATGTAATCGGAGGCGGTAACGGCATGGCAATCGGCAAGAACGCATCGAAAGAGGCTGTTGATTTCCTCAAGTTCCTCACAAACAAAGAAAATAATGCAAAATATGCGACTGTCGCGGGAATTATTCCGACTGTCAAGGGAGCCGACTACGGGATCAAGGATCCGAATGCGAAACTTGTGAAAGGTGTTGTTGATCAGTGCACATTCTTCCAGTTGTATCTGGATCAGTTCCTGTCGCCAGCTGCAGGTGGAGCTGTTAATGACAATGTGCAGACAATTCTTGCAGGGACGTCAACTCCTGCTCAGGCATGTGCTGCGATTCAGAATGCTTACGAGCAGTAATTATCTGGTATGAAACATAGTCTGTATCGAAAATCCGATCAGAATTGTTTGATTGTCCCTTGTATTTCCTGAAAAGGTATAATACGGGGGCTGTTGGCAGAAATATATGTTTCTGCCAGCAGCTTTTTTGTTGGGAACATTATGTTAAAAAAATCAAATAAAATACCGCTTCTTATCTTTCTGCTGGCACCTGCGGTTGTGCTTTTTACTTTTTTTGTTATAATACCTGTTTTTAAGGCAGCATATTTCAGCCTTTTCAAATGGAACGGACTTGGTCCCTGTGTCGATTTCAGGGGTTTAAAAAATTTCAAAGTCCTTTTTCACGATAATATATTCCAGAAAGCATTAGGACATAATATTATCATCACGGTGATATCTCTCATTGTTGAAATTCCTCTGGCTTTGTATTGCGCACTTATCATATGTAACAAGAAATTCAAACTTGCTGTTCTTTTCAGGACCATTTTTTTTCTGCCGTATGTTCTTTCGGAAGTAATATCCGGTATTCTGTGGGAATTTATCTATAATCCGCAGTACGGATTTGTAAAAGAATTTTATACAAAATTTCTTCCCGGCAGGACTGTCCCTGCGCTGCTTGGAAATCCGTCAACAGTACTTGGCGCCATTCTTGTAGCAGTTATATGGAAGTATTTCGGTTTTCATATGTCGATCCTTATAGCAGGCCTTCAGGATATTCCCGACGAAGTAAAGGAAGCTGCTACAATAGACGGTGCGTCCGAACATCAGATTACTCGTCACATAGTTCTTCCTCTGCTGAGGCCAACGCTGTTTATTTCCATTTTCTTTTCAGTTGTAGGGTCATTTCAGCTTTTTGATATTATATGGGCAATGGGAAAGGGAGATCCTGTAAATTCTGCAGAGACGATGGTTACCTACCTGTACAAATTCGGATTACAGCGGTTCAATATCGGTTACGGGAGTGCCGTCGCCGTGACGATATTCTTATTGTGCCTTGTATTCAGTATTTTCTATAACCGCCAGATGTTTAAGGGGGAGGGGAAATAACTATGACACTGAGATCAAAAAGCTCACAAAACAGCATTTTACGGACAGTGCAGTATGTTTTTTGTATACTGCTTTCTATTATTGTATTATTTCCGGTTTATATGGGGATATTCGGCGGATTTAAATCGAACGGACAGCTTTTGTCCGATCCTGTCGGGTTTCCGCATCCCATGTATTTCCAGAATTATGGGAATATTCTGAAGCAGACGGTCGGGGCATTCTGGCAGGCGCTGGGAAATTCTCTGATTGTCGCAGGCGGAACTGTCGGATTTACGCTTGTTGTATGTGTAATGGCGGCATTCGCGATTTCCCGCATAAAGTTTCGTGCCAGCGGATTTTTCAGGAATTACTTTCTGCTTGGTCTTCTTTTCCCGCTTGCGGTTGCAATATTACCGTTGTATCTCCAGATACGAAACCTTAACTTGATCGATAAATATCTGGGAGTTATACTTCCGCAGGTAGCTTTCCAGATACCGATGACAGTTCTTCTTCTTATAGGTTTTTTCCGCGGTATTCCGCAGGATCTTGAAGACGCCTGTGAAATGGACGGGTATGGTCCGCTTGGTTTCCTTGTGAAGATGGTTATTCCGCTGTCCACTCCGATTCTTGCGACAACATCAGTCATAATACTTGTTGCAAGCTGGAATAATTTTTTCCTTCCTCTGCTTGTATTCAATACGGAAAAGTTTTATACACTGCCGATGGGTGTTATGAATTTTCAGGGACAGCATGCAGCAGACTGGAATATGATTCTTGCATATCTTAGTCTTGCAATGGTTCCTGCAATAATACTGTTTATTTCCGCGCAGAAATACATTGTTGCGGGACTCACAGGCGGAGCCGTAAAGGGATAATCTCCTGTGAAATTGTTATTTTTGCTGTGAAAAGGCCGTTGTACAGTACCTGTACAACGGCCTTTTTTATGCCGGCTGACAAATTATAATTTAAACTGATGATTTTCCTGCATTATAGGCAAAATTCCTGACGGTAATATTCCTGATATTGTTTTTCTGGATTGCTATATACACTTTATTATAATTCTTTGTCAGGAGGAATATATGAAGAAATGTAGTCTTTTTGTTGGGCTTGCAGTATTGTTTATTGCAAGTATATCGAGCTGTAAAGGAAAGGAAAGCGGAACGGATGAAAGTTTTGATCATTCCAAACCGCTTACTATTTCCATTTTTACAATCCAGCAGAAGCAGCAGCCGCCGGCCGATAACAAAATTTACAAATGGATTAAGGAAAAATACAATGTAGATTTTACGTGGGATATTCTTGTCGGAGATAAAGATCAGAAAATCGGCGTTCTTATTGCATCCGGCGATTTTCCTGATCTTGTGGAAGTCGACAGTACGAAATTTCAGGATGCGGGAGCTCTTATTCCGCTTGAAGATCTTATTGAAAAATACGGCCCCAATATCAAAAAGCATTATGCTTCAGCATGGAAAAAAATGACGGAAGATGATGGTCATATTTATTGTCTTCCGAACTGGGGTGTACTTGACGGACGCGATCAGAGTACGTATTACGGTGATTCTGCTTTGTGGCTGCAGAAAGACGTACTCAAGGAATTCGGATATCCGAAAATAAAGACGGTTGATGAATACTTCGACCTGATTGAAAAATACAGCAAAAAATATCCGACAATTAACGGCATGCCGACGATTCCATTTACAATTCTTACGTATGACTGGCGTGATTTCTGTCTTGTTAATCCGGCTAATTTCTGCGCCGGTTATCCTAACGACGGCGGTTTAGTCAAAAATGTTGACGGGAAATGGACATATCTGAATTTCCTGAATCAGGATATTTCGAAACGCTGGTTCAAAAAATTATGTGAAGAAAATGCGAAGGGTATTATTGATAAATCGTGTTTTGTTGATAATTATGATCAGTATATAGCGAAATTGTCTTCGGGGCGTGTTCTTGGCTTACATGATCAGAAATGGCAGTTCAAAGATGCAATGGATGCCCTTGATGTTGCAAAGATGTACGACCGTACATTGGCTCCCCTTCCCATTGTGTTTGACGATACAATTACTCCTCATTACCGCAATCGTCCGCTGCCTAATATCCGCAGAGGTTTTGGAATTACTACAAAATGTAAAGATCCTGTCCGTATAATCAAATTCATTAATGCACAGCTTGATGAAGAAACACAGCGCATTCTTCACTGGGGTGTTGAAGGCGAAGACTGGCAGTATGACGAGAATCATCATCCTTATCGAACTCAGAAACAGCGCGATGAACAGAAAGATGCCTCATGGATACTTCATAACAAAGCTGATCTGTGGTATCAGACTGCTCCTAAAATGGAAGGTTCTTTCAGTGACGGATATGCATGCGAGATGAACTACATCCCGTCGGAATTCCTTGCAGATCAGAAACCTGTGGATGTGGAACTCTGGAAGGCGTACGGCGTTTCAAGCGATGCAGAACTTATGGATAAAGACCCGCCGGAGAATGCACCGTGGTTCCCGATGTGGCAGGAAGTTCCGCCGGATGGTTCAGATGCACAGCTTGCAAATAACAAATGCCAGCAGGCATACCGCAAATATTTACCCAAAATTATTATGGGCAAAACAGAAGATTTCGAGAAGAACTGGAGTGACTATATGAAAGCTCTGGATGACGCCCAAATTGGCAAGTACAACGCTTTTATGCAGGAAAAACTTGATGCACGTATTGCAAAATACGGATCTAAATAAATCCTGAAGAGACAACCGGATTTACAAAAATCCGGTTGTCTTGAGAAATAATAATGGGTGAAAAAATATATATGAAAAAAAATCCTGAATTATCTGTTGGAATTATTAATCCCAAAAAAACGTTTTGGCAGAAAGTTATAAAACAAAGGCAGCTCGTATATATGTCACTGCCTCTTGTTATTTACATTTTTATTTTCAAATTTGTCCCGCTCTGGGGATGGACAATGGCTTTTCAGGATTATAAACCTGCAAAGCACTTTGTGGATCAGAACTGGGTTGGATTTAAATGGTTTGCATTTCTGTTTAAAGATAAGGAATTTCTCCTTGCTTTGCGAAATACTGTATGCATGAGTATTATAAGTACAATACTCGGATTTATTTCCGCCATTCTTATTGCACTGCTGCTTAATGAGTTGAAGCATATTGGTCTGAAACGGATAGTTCAGACTGTTTCTTATTTGCCGCATTTTCTTTCATGGGTTATTGTCACAGGGCTCGTTTCCTCTGTGTTCTCCGTCGAAGATGGAACTGTCAACAATATTCTGTCTGCACTGGGATTCATAAAGTCTCCAATACTCTGGCTTTCTCAGCCTAAATATTTCTGGTGGATTGTCGGATGGACATACGTGTGGAAAGAAGTAGGCTGGAATACGATTGTGTATCTCGGCGCAATGACGGCAATAGATCCGTCGCTGTATGAGGCTGCCGAAATCGACGGTGCCGGCCGTATCCAGAAAATGGTTCATATAACGCTGCCCGGCATACGTTCTACCGTTATCATTATGATGATTATGAGCGCCGGTCATATACTTGATGCGAACTTTGAAATGCCGTTCTTCCTTCAGAACGGCATGATTCAGGACGTAGCTCAGACTATAGACTTGTATGTTCTGCGTTACGGTTTTTCCAGTTTTAATTATGCGCTGGCCACTGCGGCCGGCATCTTCAAGAATGTAGTTAATATTGCATTTTTGCTGTTTGCAAACTGGATTGCCAAAAAAAGCGGGGAGGAAAGGCTCATATGACAGATATAAATACTGTTCGTGCTGAATACGCAGATGCAAAACGCCGGACGATGATTGGAAACAATGTTTTTAATATACTGAATTTTATTATACTGGCATTGCTGGTCGTAGTGACGCTTTATCCGTTCTGGAATACGGTTGCATTATCTTTTAACGATGGACTCGATTCTCTGCGGGGCGGTATAAAATTCTGGCCGCGTATATTTACATGGCAGAACTACAAGGCCGTGTTTGCGACAGGTGCAATATTCAATGCATTCAAGGTATCGGTGATACGGACAATTTTACAGACCGTCCTTAATGTCTTTCTCACCTGCATGCTTGCATATGCTTTGAGCAGAAAAGAATATGTGATACGCAGACCTCTCACCGCTGTACTCGTTGTGTCCATGTACGTCAGCGCCGGCCTTATTCCCGGGTACTTTCTCATCCGCAATCTGGGACTGCTTAATAAATTTGCAGTGTATATAGTTCCGAATCTTATTGATGTTTTTAATTTTATTCTTGTCCGCACGTATATAAACACATTGCCGGACAGTTTCATTGAATCGGCGCGTATAGACGGTGCGGGGGAGTTCAGAATTTTTGTGCAGATTATTTTACCCCTTATTGTTCCGACTATCGCAATGGTTGCTTTGTTTGTAGCTGTAGGAGCATGGAACAGCTGGTTTGATACGTATCTCTTCGCTTCCGGAAAAGTAAGTTTGCATTCGCTTCAGTATGTATTGATGGAATTTCTTCAGTCAAGCCAGAACCAGAGCCACAGCGCAGCAGATGCGGGAGCACTTGCTATAGCCGGCGCAAATTCAGCTTCAAGTATGGTTACACCTGTGAGTATCCGCGCTGCAATTACTGTTGTAGCAACGGTACCAATCCTTATTGTATATCCTTTTATGCAGAAATATTTTATTGTCGGTATAACAGTCGGCGGCGTAAAAGAATAAGGTAATCAACTGTTTTTTGTTCACCTCCTCCGGGACGGAACTATGTCATAGTTCCGTCCCCTTTTTCTATACGGAGGGAATTGCCTGTAGTATGTATAATATGTTTTTTAAAGGGGTATGTGCAGCTGCACGCAGGTTCCCGATTTTTCTGATGACGCTATGTGACATGTTCCGCCCATCTGGTCTGCCCGGTATTTCATGGAATTAAGTCCGATGCCGATCGAGTAGTTCGCGTGTTTTCTGGAAGACATTTTCTTACCATTGCTTGTTATGGCTGTGTTTCCTGTTCCGTTATCTTTGATTGATATATCGAGAGCATTTTCCGTTTGTGAAACGGTAACAGCTATTTCGGATGCATGAGCGTGTTTTACAGCATTGTGAATCGCTTCCTGTATAATACGATAGACGTTGATTTTTGCGGAGTGCCCGAGTTTTATATCGCCTTTGACATTCCACGTGAAAGGAACTTTCAGAGTACCGCAGCCCTGCCGTTCTGTCGTGCAGCATAACTGTTCAATTCCCTGTTTCATTCCGAGTGATTCCAGTTCGACGGGAAATGAGTTGTGGACATACTGACGGGTTCTGACGAGCGTTTCGTCGATAAGCTCCGACAAATCCTTCAGCTGCGGATTCTGCATGGCCATGCCTCTGCACATCATGGAAATTCCTGCAAGCCTCTGGCAGATATCATCGTGCATGTCCATGCTGAATCTTCGGCGTTCCTGTTCACTTATTTTCAATACTTCCGCTTCTACTTTTATCCTCTTTCTTGATTCCGTCTGCAGCTTTTTATTTGCATCGACAAGATTCTGTGTGCGGTGTTTAACTTCTATTTCAAGCAGCCTGCTGTGGTCTTTTTCTTCCGCAAGCGTATATATTCTTTTTACTGCAGCCGCGAGGAATATTGCGCAGCTGCACATCTGCGGATAATTTGTTTCGTCTGCATCATAAGCAACAAATCCGAGACGTTCCGTTCCCGATGACAGATAATGAATGATTCTGTGAGACGATGAACTGCCGCATTTAAATAGTTCGGAATCAAAAAAAGATTTAAGAAAAATTTTTTTATAAGGTTCAAAATTTTTCTCAGTGTTTCCTTCCTTCTTGTAAACGAGCATGCTTTCTTCCGGTATGGCAGCAATAATTGGTTTAAATAAACAGAAATAAAATAAGTTTATATTTACATTGCCGAGGAAATTCCTCAGAGATGCGATAACGCCGGAAATATCCGATGCAAGGTTCACTTCCTGGCCGAAAAAGCTGACATGCTGTTGTGCAAGGTTTGATTTCAGGTGTTCATACTGCATGTGTGCTATATAATTGTTTACCGCTTCTGTATTACTCATGTCAGAACTGGTTATATTATGCAGCGCTGTTTTCTGGCATCCGCATGAGTTACGTATAACAAGTGTCGAATCAATACGTAATACGGAGGGTGTTTTTTGCCCTGTCAGTATTTTATGAAGCATCTCTACGGAAAGACTGCCCATCATATCAATAGGCTGCCGCACCGTTGTGAGCCCAGTAACATCGGTACGTCTCTTTTCTATATCGTCAAAACCAGTAACAGCGCATTTTCTCCAGCGGCTGTCTTCCTGCATATTAATAATTTTAAGTACACCTATTGCCGTCGTATCGTTTGCACATACAATTGCGTCCGGAGGAGTATCAGGATGCTGTTTTATGTATTCCTGTACAGCTGTCATACCGCTGTATTCATTAAACAACGCATGGGTTATGTCCCATGAAATTGTTTTATCATTTTTTTGCGCATCATTGAGCAATTGGCAGAAGATGTTTTCCCTGATTATGTTATCGCGGTGCTGTTCAGGTCCTCCTATATAAAGGAATTTGTGGTAGTGATGGACTGAGAGTAAATGATCCATAAGATGCTCCATCGATGATTTTGTTTTTATGATAACCGATGGAATGGAAGGAATTTCCGAACTGGCCGAAACTATAGGCATGGAACCGAATATAGTTTTGAGCTGGTCAGTGAGATTTTCAACCGGACTGTTGATGACTACTGTTGAAAGGATTATGCTGCCGTCTACCGTGATAAAATGACGGGAAGGAAACGGATCCTGTCTTTCATTTTCGCCGGAGAACGTTTCCTGCTGGATACAGAGTATGTCCATGTTAAGTTCTTTTGCCCGGGCACGGACAGCATTATAGAAGAGGAGTTGATAACTTTCGTCGAGGTTATTGACATATACTGCAATTCGCATACGCATGAAACCAGTATAACAGAATATCGGAAATAAGAGGATATAAAATATGTCACAATCCGGTATAAGATTTTGCATGCCGGATTGTGACATATTTTCCTTACTCAACCGGAAAGTACAGATACATTGGATACAAAGGCCTTGATTAGTACGTGCCCGTTACTGTAAATGTCTGTGCAGTCGGAATTAATACCGTATCATTTCCTGACAGGGTGAACGTACAGCCGCCGCTGCGTGACACACGGAAATTTTTGATGGTAATTGTTATATCGGACGCCTTTCCCGTCCGGCTGAAGGAAATGTCACCCGGACTATTTTCTTCTGCGGAAAGCGAAATAACAACCTTTCCTTTTTCATCAATGACGCTTCCCCCGTATGTCTTTCTTTGAACTCCCGGAAATACCTGCCAGACAATGTGATCAGAGTAATCATAGTCAGGTCTTTCTTCCTCTCTGCCTGTCGGGATTATAGTCCCTTCCCGTACGAACACCGGCAGGCTGAAGTAATCGTATGTGTCGGAAAACCACCTTCCGCCCTGTACTTTTTTACCGGAGATAAAATGTACCCAGTTCCCGTCAGGGAGATAGCACGCCTGCATGACAGATGAGCCGGGAGTGTCGTCAGGAGCCGGAGTAAATACCGGCGCAACGAGAATGTCCGGTCCGAACATGTACTGCCTGTCAAGGTACGCACAGTTCTGGTCTCCTGGGAATTCGAGATGCATCGGACGCATGACAGGAGTACCGGTAAGAGATGCGTTTACGGCCGCATTGTAAATGTACGGCATGAGGCGGCATTTCTGCCTGACGAAGAAACGGAGTACATCGCATGCTTCATCGTCGTATGCCCACGGAACGCGGTACGACGATGAGCCGTGCAGACGGCTGTGCGAGGAAAATAGTCCGAACGCGACCCACCGCTTGTACAGATCAGCTGAACCTGTTTCTTCAAAACCTCCGATGTCGTGACTCCAGAATGCAAAACCGCTATCCATGAGTGAAAGACCTGCCCGGAGGCTTTCCGCCATTGAAACAAAGCGGCTCGTGCTGTCTCCTCCCCAGTGCACCGGGAATTTCTGTCCGCCTGCAGTTGCGCTGCGGGCAAAAAGCACTGCCTCTCCACGTCCTTTTTCTTTTTCGAGCAGTTCAAACACGCATTTGTTATAGAGGTACGTATAGTAATTGTGCATTTTCTCAGCATCGGAACCATCGTACCACGCGACATTGTATCCGTCGTCGGAGCAGGGGATACGTTCGCCGAAATCCGTTTTAAAGCAGTCGACACCCATATCGAGCAGCCGCTTTAATTTCTGCTGATACCATGCGTACGCCTGCGGATTCGTGAAATCGACAAGTCCCATTCCTGCCTGCCACATATCCCACTGCCACACGGTGCCGCCTGCATTTTTAAGCAGATAGCCTTTTTCCGCACCCTCCGCAAAAAGGGGTGATTTCTGCGCAATATACGAGTTTATCCAGACGCAGATTTTGAGCCCCTTCGTATGCAGCCGGCTGAGCATGCCTGAGGGATCAGGGAACATGTCTTTATCCCATTCAAAATTACACCATTCAAACTCCTTCATCCAGAAGCAGTCGAAATGGAATACGCGCAGCGGAATATTCCGCGAGGCCATCCCGTCGACAAATGAGCAGACTGTTTTCTCGTCGTAGTTTGTAGTGAACGATGTTGTAAGCCAGAGGCCGAAACTCCATTTCGGAAGCAGCGGTACGCGTCCGGTGAGGGCGGTGTAGCGGGCAAGGACATCTTTCTGCGTGTCACCGTAGATGAGGCAATATTCGAGAGATTCGTCTTCTACGGAGAACTGCACGTCTTCAACCTTTTCGCTTCCTGCTTCAAAGCTGACTTTTCCGGGATGATTGACGAATACGCCGTATTGTCTGTTCGTCATATAAAACGGAATGCTTTTGTAAGCGATTTCGCTTGCAGTTCCTCCGTCCTCATTCCATGTGTCGACAACCTGCCCGTTCTTGACATACGGCGTAAAACGCTCGCCGTATCCGTAGACAAGTTCACCTGTGTCAAGCGCAAGTTCGGTGACTGTGTAGATACGTCCGTCCGAATGCTGCATTCGGGAAATACCGCGTGCTCCTGTTTTTGTAAGCGGTTTACCGTCAGCCGTGAAGGTGAGTTCCGGTGAACCTTTTTTGACCGTAAGCGTAAGTCTGCCGCTCGTGATTGAAGCGCTTTCGGTACCGGATGATACGTTCGTCCCTTCATAATCCGTACGGGGAATGTCGAACAGCGGTCCTTTTTTAAGCTGACCTGCATGACCTGTAAGCCTGATACGGAGCACGTTTTCCGCAGGACTAGAACATAAAATGGTCATCATACCGATATTAAGCGTATCACCCCGTCCTTCAATTTTTTTAAACGGAGCGGACAATGTCAGAGACGATGACTCTGCATCCCATTTGTATATTTCACGCACATAGTTTGCGTCGTATTCTTTGCGTGTAAGCCAGAATCCGTTTGTAAATTTCATAACAGCTCCAATAACAGAATATCAGCCTTTTACCGCACCGGCAACAAGACCCTTAATAATATTTTTCTGGAATATCAGGTATATGATGAGCGCCGGTATGATGATCAGAATGGCGGCGGCCATAATATTCTGCCACTCCGACTTGTATTGTCCCATGAAAGAGTATGCAGCAAGCTGCAGCGTCTTTTTTTCCTTGCTTCCCCCGACAACAAGCAGCGGAAGCAGGAAGTCGTTCCATATCCACATTGCGTTTACAACGATAACGGAAGCCGTTACGGATTTGAGCAGGGGAAATATAATCTGCAGAAAAAGGCGCGGCTGACTGCAGCCTTCCATAATGGCTGATTCCTCAAGTTCATATGGAATGGTCTTCGCGAATCCCTGATAGAGGAAGAGAGCCATCGGAATACCGAGCCCCCAGTAGATGATGCCAAGACCGGGAACGTTGTTTGTAAGGTGAAATTTTTTTGCAATAACGACAAGCGTAATCATGAACGACTGGAACGGTACCATCATCGGCGTTATGCAGTAGAGAAACGAGAGCTGACTGTAGCGCGTTTTGACACGGGCCATTTTGTAGCCTGCCATTGAGCCGAATATGACGATTCCGACGGTTCCTGTCAGGGTGACTACAAACGTGTTGAAAAATGTGAGCGGGTAGTTCATGTCCTTGAAGACTACTGCAAAGTTTTTAAAGGAGAGATGTTCAGGCAGCGCGAGAACATTTTTCATGATTTCGTCATAATTTTTTACTGAGTTCAGAATCATTATGACGAGCGGCAGCATATATAAAAAAACGATAAAAAGCATCAGCACAAAGATAACTGTCGGTATCTGTTTTTCCTGTTTGAGTGTCATGCCTCAATCTCCCTGCTTTTAAAGAATCTCACCTGTATGACTGATATAGTGCACACGATGATAAAGAGCACGACGCTTTTCGCGCTGCCGTACCCGAAATTGTTATTATTAAATGCTGTGTTGTAAATATCGAGCGCAATCGGTGTCGTTGCAACTCCCGGCCCTCCGCCTGTGAGACTGAATATCAATTCAAACATTTTCATGGAATTTGCAACGGAATAGAACATGCAGAACGAAATCGACGGCATAATCATCGGAAGCGTAACGGAGAAAAACCTGCGGAATGTGCCGGCACCGTCAATGCGCGCCGCTTCCATAAGATCACCCGGAACGGACTGAAGTCCTGCAATGTAGATAATCAGGTAGAAACCGAGTCCCTGCCATACCGAAACGAATATCGTAGTGACAACCGCAAGATTCGGATCTCCCAGCCAGCTTTGCTGCCAGAACGGATCGTTCGTTATTACTGCAAGCTGATCGAAGACACGGATACAGATGAATTTCCATATAAAACCTATGACGACAAGACTTATGATGTTCGGTATATAAAATGCCGCCCGGAAAAATCCTTTACCCTTTATATTCGATTCAAGAAGCACCGCGAGCAGCAGCGCTGTAATATTAATAATGATAACGACGCATACCGCATATAGAAAAGTAAAACCAAGCGCATGCAGAAAAGTCGGGTCATCCGTAAAAAGTTTGCGGTAGTTTTTCAGACCGATGAATTTCGTCGTTTTTGAAATTCCGTTCCATTTACGGAACGAATTGTAAATACACATGAGAAAGGGGATACTCACAAAAACTGTTATGAGCAGTACTGCCGGAAAAACATAGCAGACAAATTCTTTCAATTCCTTTATGTTTCGTCTCTTGTTTGTAGTTGCTGGAATCATGAAATACCTCTGGTACGGAAAAGCAGGCAGACAGCCAGGAGGAGGGTATACGCTGATTGCATCGCAGTGATGTAATCAGCGTATACCAGTTTCAACTGCCTGCCTGCTGATAGATTATTAATGTATACGCTTATTCGACATCGTATGCGTCGGTAAAAAGACGCGTAAGAGCCGCTTTAGTATCTGCACGGGAAGCTGTTCCCGCTGCGTAATTCTGGAATGCTGTACCGAACGGCTGCTCAATTCCATCGGGGCCTTTGAAAATCCACCACGGGCAGGTAATTTTGTCTGTCTGGGCTTGTGCAGTCTCTTTTGCGAGCTGCGTGTCCGGAGCTGATGCACCTTTGAGCGGTGAAATCTGTTTGACAACTCCCGGAATCCATTTTCTGCCGTAGTCCGATGTTGAAAGCCAGTTCAGGAAATCAAGTGCCGCAGCTCTGTTTTTTGAATCGTTGTAAACGCGGAATGTAAGGTTCGACTCAACGGCAATGACTCCTTTACCGTCTTTGCGTGGCGCTTTTATGTACCCCATATCGATGGCCGGATTGATCGCCCGGACGCTTGCTTCTGCCCATGAGCCCTGATGAATCATTGCAGCTTTCCCGTTTGCAAAATCGGAAACCTGAATGTCGAATGTGGATTCCATCGGTTTGTTTCCGCCGTATTTTTTAATAAGATCGATGAGGTCAAGCGCAAAATCGACCTGCGGAAGATCGCCGAATTTCAGTTTGCCGCTTTCAACGTCCTTAAACAACCTGTCGTAATCGCCGTTGTATGCATCGCTCATAGAAGGATATGTCGTCTGGGGAAGAACCCACCATTCCGCAAAACCTGTACTGAACGGCTGAATTCCCGCTGCCGTAAGTTTCTGACAGACGGCATCGTATTCTGCAAGCGTTTCGGGCAGTTTCGTGATGCCGGCTTTTTTGAAAAGCGCTTTATTATAGATGAAAGAATGAGACTGGACAACGAACGGGTAGCCTGTTACATGTCCGTCAAGCATAACGCTTGAAAGAATGGCAGGCTGCACATTTTTCATGAACGGCTCTTTGTCCAGGTTGTATGCATAATCTTTGTAAACTTTGTTGTCGTTGTATGCACTTGTAAGGAACAGATCGGGAATATCACCGGAATTGATACGTGTTTTAAGAACTGTCTGGTAATCATTCTGCAGTATGTCTGCATTGATTTTGACGCCGGTTTCCTTTTCATATTCTGCAAAGCACTGTTTGTAATATTCAGTAAGTTCCGGACTGTTGAGCATAAATGACAATGTTGTCTGTTTTTTTGCAGTTTTTTTATTCCCTGCCGCAAACATTGTTCCTGCCGCTGCCGTAAGAAGCAGCGCAGCCATAATCTCTTTTTTCATTATCAGCCTCCTATAACAAAGCAGTAGTTCCGCTTTGTTTGCAATACGGGACATGCATGATTGCTGCACAACTGCCCGCAATCATTCAGTCTCATGTCATTTTAGTATAAGTCGTCATTTCTATTTGAACATGCAAAAAAAAAGACAATTCAGGGTAAAAAAATGACCAGTTATGATATACTAAGGACATGTTGGAACGAATACGGATATTTATGCAGAAAAAATCGCTTGCATATCAGCTTACAGCCGTAATAACAACACTTATGACGGTAATCCTGATACTTGTCGTTTCCATAACGTCGGTACGCACAAGCCGCGACCTGCAGAATAAGATATATGCAAGTACACGGACTCTCCTTGAACTGCAGATAAAAAATGTATCTGCATATTTTTCCGGAATGAATGCATTTTCACTTACTCCCCGGAACGATATCCGCTTTTTGAAAATAATAAGCAGCGATAACCGGAACGATTACAGCACGAAAGAATATCTCATGTCGGTTGTAAGAAATGCTTATTACCAGCGTGACGACCTTGTAGATTACAGCATATATGTGGTGAATCAAAATAGAGGTTATTTTATTTCACGGGAAAACCGCAATGTCAGCGAACGCCCGCTGGCGGATATAACATCCGATCCTCTGTATGCTGAATTTTCCCGCCCGCGGTATTACCGTGCGGTTGTGCCTGCCGAATATAAGGGGAATCTTCTTGTGTATTACCGCACGATTATTAATATTGAAGACGGCAGGCCTCTGGCCTTTGTACGTTTTACAGTTGACCCGTCGTGGTTTGACAAGACATTGAGCAGCGGGCAGCCCGGTGAGCTGACTGTTCTTAGAAATAAGAAAGGAAATATATATTACAGGGATGTATCCGGAATTATTAATTTATCTTCCGTAGAGACTGACAACTGCCTTACAATAAGCGCGGAAAGCGGTGATGAAGAATGGAACCTTACGACATATATTTCAAAGAATCAGCTCGATTCGTACTTGTCGGAAACACGCACAATAACGTTCACTGTAGGTGTGCTTTTTATTATTGTATCGGTTATCCTTCTTACATTTTTTATAAGAATACTGATGCGTCCGCTGTCGATTCTTGCAAAACAGCTCAGAAGTACGGGGCAGGGTAATTTCAAAACGAAGATTTCAATTTCCGGCTGCACTGAAATTACGCTGCTGTCAGACGAATACAACACGATGATAAGCAGAATTGACGAATTAATAGAAAAGAATTATATTGCTGAGCTGAACTGGAAAAGTGCACAGCTTTCTGCACTTGAGTCGCAGATAAATCCTCATTTCCTTTACAACACGCTTCAGACACTTTCTGCCGAGGCGATTGAAAACGATCAGATGAAAATCAACGATATGGTTATGGCTTTATCATCCATGCTAAAATACACAATAAGGGGACCGGAAACCGTTACGCTGAAAACGGAACTTGAGCATGTAAAAGATTACCTTTTTCTGCAGAAGGCCCGTTTTGAAAACAGGCTTACGTACGAAATTCTTGTTGCAGGCGGCATTGAAGAACTGCCGGTTCCGAAGATCAGTGTGACGACTCTTGTTGAAAATTCAATCATACATGGTATGTCAAAGACAGCAGATTCTGTGCGCATCGAGATTACTGCGGAACATGCGGGCGGAAAACTTGTCATAACTGTAACCGACGACGGGGCGGGTATTCCTGCTGACCGGCTGGCAGAAATCCAGAATCAGCTGGCCTGTCAGGATTTGTACGAACCGGCCAGGCAGATGAAATCGAGAGAGGCAGAATGTATCGGGCTGCGCAATTTGTCGAACAGATTAAAACTGCTGTACGGTAAGACAGCCCGGCTCTGCATTTACAGTACGCAGTTCACGGGTACAAGCACCGTAATGGAAGTGGACGATGTATAAGACGCTGATTATTGATGACGAAAAAGCTGTACACACGGTAATCCGTAAACTCGGAAAGTGGCAGGAAATCGGTCTTGAGGAACCGCGCTCCGCATGGAATGGAAGCGAAGGGATTGCAATGATGCGCGAAATTCATCCCGATATTGTTTTTGTCGATATGAACATGCCCGTTATGGACGGCAGTTCGTTCCTGCGGAAAGCCGCAGAGGAGTTTCCTCATGTAAAACTCATCGTCGTAAGCGGATATGATGATTTCCGTTATGCAAAAACCGCGCTTCAGGCGAACGCACTCGATTATCTGCTGAAACCGCTTGCTGCGGACGAGCTGAATAAAGTGCTTGAGCATGCGGTGGAGCTGCTTGATAAAGAACACGGCGCCGCCGGAAACGTGAAGAATGCAGAGCATTCGTACACGACCGATGAATTGCCCGGCGCAATAAAAAAGTATCTTGATCAGAACTATATGGAGGAAGTGACGCTTGATTCATTGAGCGGGCATTTTTATTTTACGAAGGAATATCTGTCCCGCCTTTTCAAAAAAGAATTCAGTTGCGGAATCTATGAATATGTACTGCAGGTGCGCATGGACCGCGCGAAACAGCTTCTTGAAGACCCCTCCATACAGATTCAGCAGATAGCAGGGCAGCTCGGCTACAACGACAGCAACTACTTCAGTAAGGCATTCCGCACGTATACCGGTATCTCACCGTCAGATTACCGTGCGGCAGCGACCAGCGGAAAAGAAATAAAATGACTATCCTACCGCAGTGCCCGTATTTCCTTCTGGCACAGCTCATCGCATATTTCATTGTATTTTACTCCTGCATGCCCTTTTACCCATGACCATTCGACGTCGAGGACAGAATACAGTTCGTCAAGTTCTTCCCACAGTTCTCTGTTAAGAACCGGCTTTTTTGCACTCGTAAGCCAGCCGTTTTTCTTCCATGCTTTTATCCACGATGTAATACCGTTTTTTACATACTGGCTGTCGCTGTACACATGCACTTTCCGTTTTTTCCAGTCGGGATTGCGGGCCGCAGCCGAGAGCGCACTGATTGCCGCCATAAGTTCCATGCGGTTGTTCGTTGAAGCCCTTTCTCCGCCGCTTAAAAGTGTCTCTTTGTTTCCGTCAAGTATGACGCACCCCCAGCCGCCGGGTCCCGGATTTCCACTGCATCCGCCGTCCGTGTAGATTGTCAGTATCGTGGAATCCGCGGCTGCCTGCGGCATATCGTCCGCAGCTGTTGTTGCAGACAGGCTTTCCTTCTGAGCTTCGCCCGGATAGACAAGGCGCCACTGAGCACGCAGCGCGTCCAGCGTTGCACAGACAGCAAGCGCAGCCTGCGATTCGTGCCGCATCGATTCAGTTTTGCCGGACAGAATACATTTTGTTGCATCTTCGATTTCGTATTCATATCCGTTGAACCGGAACGGTTTGTCTGCCGTTTCTGTCAGGACTGCTTCAGTTCCGCTTTCCGCAGAATACACAAATAATTTTGCCTGCTGTGCCATCCAGAAGGACGGTACATGAATATATCCTTTTGTTCCGTATACATACGCATCCTGCGGACTGTCCGCGCCTGCCATATCTATTGCACTTTGAAGGGACGCTGTCATGCCGCATGCGAACGTGAATTCTTCGCAGTTCCACAAATCAACGCCTTTTGCTATGCGTGCAGATGAGACAACCCGGCGCGGCACTGCCACTGTACTGCCGCCTTTTACGAGAACTGCCGGCTTGTGACTGGCATAATCTTCTGCGGCACGGGCTGTAAGCATGGAAAAGGAAACCGGGTAGATTCCGACATCAAGCAGTGCACCGCCTCCAAGTGCAGGGTTAAACAGCCTGCTTTCGGGATCATATGCGTTGCGGAAACAGAAATGCGCGTCAGTGTGGACTATAGTACCGATTTTTCCGTCCCGTATCCACTCCAAAATCGTAAGTATCGTCGGATTAAACGCCATCCACATAGCTTCCATAAAGAACAGGTGCCTGTCTGCCGCACATTCGAGTATGGTCTGAAGCTGTTCTGCGTTCATAGCAACAGGTTTTTCGCAGAGTACCTTTTTTCCCGCCTGCAGCGCTTTAAGCGAAAGTTCAGCGTGGAATGTATGCGGACTTGCTATATACACGGCGTCCACCGCAGGATCCGCAAACAGTTCGTCGTAGCTTCCGTACGACTTCCGGAATCCCCACTTCTTTGCAAATTCTACAGCTTTTTCAGCTGTACGTGATGCAACGGCATAACGGCAGAATGAGGAGTCGGTTTTTGCAAGGCCGGAAAGAGCTTCGGCAAATTTTGCAGCAATGCGTCCGGGGGCAATAACAGCCCAGTTAACAGTTGTATCTGGCATACGGTACTTCCTAATCGTTTTTCATTTTTTTAAGAATTGATTTTGCAAGGTGTTCGTTTATTTCCGAGTGTCTGGGAACAGGCTGAGAGACATTTGTAGTATAATTTGTATACCAGTCGTGAGATGCACCATGTCTTACTAGTGTACATCCCATTTTTTCAAGTTGCGTTATTAAATCCTTTCGTTTCATGCAAGCACCAGTTCTGCGGTCCGACGGATGAAGGGGATTTCATTTGTCTGGATGTCGTTATAAATATCGCGGAGATTTTGCTGCAGTTCTTCCAATGTTTTTCCCTCCGTTTCATAATCAGGAAATTCATTCAGATATCCAATAAAATAATCCGCATCCTTCCAATATGTGTATTGTAATGACATATGTACCTCCTGTTGTATATAGGGCATTCTAAAAAATTACTTTCAAAGTAACCTCAAAAACTGAAGTTTTACGAGGTTCCCTATAGTAATTTTATGTCTATAAAATAATACCTTGATTACTCTGTGACGTCAACGCATAAAAAAAAGCCCCGGCACAGTACTGCACCGGGGCTTGTAAGAATACGTTCAGGACGCTTACGTTACTTGTTCAGGTTTGCTTCAAGATCGTCAAGGCACTTTGAAAGTTCTTTCGGCAGATGCTTTCCGAACTTCGGATAGTGGTTCTCGCGGATATCCTTGATTTCCTTTTTCCAGCCCTCAACATCGACAGATGTGAGTGCCTTCATCGTTTCAGGAGTTACGCCGCTGAGTCCTTTCGTATCAATAGCACCATCTTTCGGCATATAACCGATCGGGGTGTCCATATAGTTGTCTTTACCGTCGCAGCGGTCGAAAATCCATGCAAGAACGCGGCTGTTTTCGCCGTATCCCGGCCACATGAAGTTACCGTCTGCATCCTTCCGGAACCAGTTGACGTAGAAAATCTTCGGCAGTTTGTCTTCCGTTGATTTGTGACCAACGTCGATCCAGTGCTGGAAGTAGTCGCCCATGTTGTATCCGCAGAACGGAAGCATGGCGAACGGATCACGGCGGACCTGACCGACCTGGTCGGAAATAACGGCAGCCGTAACTTCAGAACCGACGATTGAACCAAGGAATACACCGTGGTTCCAGCTGCGTGCCTGATGTACGAGCGGTACAGTTGACGGGCGGCGTCCTCCGAAGAGGAATGCGCTGATCGGTACGCCGTCAGGATCTTCCCAGTTGGGAGCGATGCACGGGCACTGATCTGCAGGAGCTGTAAAGCGTGCGTTCGGATGAGCCATGCACTGTTCCTTGTCCTTCGGGTTCTTGTCGTTTGCCGGACACGGGCGTGTATTTCCGTGCCAGTCGACAAGATTCTTTCCTTCAGGTTTGTATCCGATGCCTTCCCACCAGACGTCTCCGTCATCGGTAAGAGCGCAGTTGGTAAAGATTGTGTTCTTTTCAGCAGCGCGCATTGCGTTGTAGTTGGAATCATCAGATGTTCCCGGTGCTACGCCGAAGAAACCGTGTTCAGGGTTGATAGCATAGAGACGTCCGTCTTTGCCGAATTTCATCCATGCGATATCATCACCGACAGTCTCGACTTTCCATCCGGGAAGTGTCGGGCGGAGCATGGCGAGATTTGTCTTGCCGCATGCAGACGGGAATGCGCCTGTAATATATTTTACTTCGCCTTTCGGGTTTGTGAGCTTAAGAATAAGCATGTGCTCTGCGAGCCATCCCTCGTCGCGAGCCATAACGCTTGCGATGCGGAGTGCAAAGCATTTCTTTCCGAGCAGTGCGTTTCCGCCGTATCCTGAACCGTACGACCAGATCGTGCGTTCTTCGGGGAACTGGCTGATGTATTTGTGGTCCATGTCTGCGCACGGCCAGATGCCGTTGTCTGATTCGCCGTTGTTGAGCGGTTTTCCGACTGAATGCATACACGGAATCCATTCGCCGTCTGTACCGATATTGTCGAGAATCTTTGTTCCGACACGTGTCATGATGTCCATGTTGCAGACAACGTATGCTGAATCCGTAATTTCGATACCGTTTTTACCGATTGAAGAACCAATCGGCCCCATACTGAACGGAATGACATACATTGTACGGCCATGCATACAGCCATGATACAGTTCCTTCATTGTTTTTTTGAGTTCTGCAGGATCGATCCAGTGGTTTGTCGGGCCTGCATCGTCTTCTTTTACGGATGCAATATATGTGCGTCCTTCAACACGTGCAACGTCTGAAGGGAGTGAACGGAAAAGATAGCTGTGCGGCTTCTTCTTGAGCTCTGTTGCAAGACCTGCATCGACAAGACCTTTCATGAGCTTGTCGTACTCTTTTGCAGAACCGTCGCAGATACAAACACTGTCCGGCTCACACCATTTGACCCAGTCTTCAACCCACGCTTTGATTTTAGCGTTTTTAAGATCTTTAACTTCCATGAGTGGCTCCTATAAAAGATTACCGCCCGTTCTCGCTTCCGACTTTGACAAGCAATGCCTTCCGTTTTTAGCGATTCCTGCGGTTTTCTAGAAAATCATACTGAATTTCAACACTTAATGCAATGACAAAGTATAAGAAAATGTCGTTTTTATACGATTATATATATATATACCTGATACAAATGCATATTTATACAAAATTGTTAGTTATTTCTGCATTACTGCTTTTGCCAGCTGGTCGGCACAGCTTGTATCCTTGAATCCGCATGTGTTGCCAAGCAGTTTTGCTGCGATTTCCTCAGGTGTCATACCGTCACAGAGAATTGAAATTGCTTTAAGATTACCATTGCAGCCACCGTCAAAGCTGATATCGGTTATGCGTCCGTCGTCTGTTCTTGTAAAATGGATCGCCCGTGAACATGTACCATGAGTCTTGTATGTTACCTTTTCCATAAATATTACCTTGTTCCTGCTTTTTTAATTAGCTCTCTGGCCGTTTTAACATCAGTCCGGTCAAACCGCACAGCATATTTGTCTATAAAACCGTTACAGAGCGATTCACCACAGATAAGGGCCATGACCGCGTGCTCCCTGCGGATAACGGCAGCCTTTCCCTTTGGTTGTTTTGCGATAAGTGCACGGTAAGCATCATATACATCAATAACGGAAAGTTCAATATCTTTGCGGTCTGTCTCCATATCCGGTTTTGCCGGTATAACAAGATTTTTTACGGCACCCGGCTTATCGGGATCGGGATAGCGCAGCATGTTGGCGCTGAAAATATACGGCCAGAGACTGCGTATACCGTACTGAGTTTTTGCAAGCGCAGCATATACATTGTCATCTGCTGCCGTTTTGCTAACGGACAGTTGCGATGGTGAAACTGTCCTTTTTTCGACAGGAGTCTTTACGGCAGCCGTTTTTCCTGTTCCGTGAATAAGAGCAAGAACAAACGTGATGAGCACAAGAACTGTAAGCACAACGGCAATACCCGCAAAAAACCAGCATCTGTTTACATATCTTTCATCATCATCGTCAGTATCGTAATCAGGATCGAATTCGTCATCATCTTTGTTTTTTCTGTCGTCGGGGAAAATTGTCTGATTGATTATCTGCTGCTGCACTATCTGCTGTCTTATAATCTGATGTTCAATAACAGCATGCTGTATTGTCTGATTTATTACAGTTTGTGATGCCGGTTCCCCTGTCTGTTTGTTCTGAACGTGTGATGCAGCTGGCGGAGGCTCTACAGCAGTTTGTTTTTGAAATTCACCTTTCTGTATTTGTTCCGGCTGCAGAACGGATTCGGGAACTGCCGGCATCATCGTATCTTTTTTTACCGGCTGGGATTTAATCAAAGGAGCTCCTGTCTGATTCTTTTTTTCTTCCGCAGCCGTATCTTCACTGAGTATTTTCGGTTTAAGGCCTGCGTATGGCTTGTTTATGATAAGTGCAAACGATGGTGCGGGGATGAATTTAACTTTATAGTGTGAAGGAATTTCGATCGTCATATTTGTCTGCGGATTTCTGCCATCTGATGCAGCAACGAATATTTTTTTAAATGTACCGAATCCCTGTAATTTAAAAGACTCGTTTTCAGCTGTTTCTTTTACAATAAGATCAAAGAGCAGATTCGCCGTTTTTTTTATACTGTCGGCATCAATGCCCGTTTTCTCCTGGACGCGTTCGGAAAGAACCGAAAGGGTAAGCACATCGACATCATTTTTCATTAAGCTTGTCCTTGAACAGTTTCGACGGTTTAAATTTTATTTTGCGCTTTTTAGGATACTGCACTTTTTGCTTCGTAATCGGATTCCGGCCTGTCCTTTCTTTAGTGACTATCGTTTCAAATGAACCGAATCCCGTTTGAGTATATTTACCGCCTTCTTCAAGTGTTTTTTTAATTTCATCAAAGATTGCAGTAACAGCGGCGTTGCAGTCTTTTCTGCTCAAT
The DNA here is from genome assembly GCA_002314445.1 of Treponema sp. UBA1793. Taxonomy (GTDB): domain Bacteria; phylum Spirochaetota; class Spirochaetia; order Treponematales; family Treponemataceae; genus Treponema_D. The sequence continues at coordinate 56,141 of DCFX01000052.1, read as the reverse complement.
TCCGCGGAGACAGAAAGTTCCTTGATTAATTCCTGACGCGTCATAACAAAAGTATAGCATATGAAAGCGAAAAAGACATCTCCCGCCGGGTGGATGCATTAAATCAGTTCTGTCTCTTCTTCCGCTTCGAATTCCGCCGAAATACGTCCGAATTCTGCTGCCATCGGTTCACGCAGTGTGTCAACTTTCGTTTTTATTGAATCGAATTCGGTAATAATATGTTCCGTAACGGCAGAATCAAGTTTGCCTGATTTAGTCATTCCTTTAATGATTCTGACAGTTTTTTCCTTGGAAAACGCACCTTTGTAACTTCTCGTATCCGTAAGCGCGCTTGTTATATCTGAAATAGCAAGAATCCTGTCCTGAAGGGATAATTCTTTTTCTGTAAGTTTCTGCGGATAGCCTGAACCGTCCAGTTTTTCATGATGCCGGGAGGATATAAGCTCAAGCTTCTGCGGAACTACGCCGTGAATCATGCGCTCTCCTTCCGCAACATGTGTGCGCATAATTTTCATATCCTCTTCGCTGAGTTTTGCAGGAGATTCAAGAATGCATGAATTGATTGCCATTTTTCCTATGTCGTGAAGAAGGCCTGCTGTGTATAATTCATCTATTTCGTTTTCCGTACAATGCATCAGTTCTCCGAGCACGGATGCATAGCATGCTGTATTGATCGTGTGAGCGACAGTTGCCGTACTCTTGAAATCCATAATGTATATAAGCATTTTAATAAGCTTGAACGTATCTTCAGCATTAAATGAAAGAAGGTTGCACCACTCATCAATTGTTCTTAGAAATGAACCGTCTCTCAGATTTTTAACAATATTCCAGCGTCTGTCTGCAACAAAAAATAATTTTATATAATCAGGCTTGCCGCCGGCCGGAGCGAGGGCTTCTATTTCATGCAGTGTATATTCATAATTTTTTCTTTTGAGGTACGTTTCCGCTTTTACCACAAAAAAAATAAGGCGTGCATATTCGTCATGCTCTGATTCCCGTATGGACAGCGGATTGTCTGAGGAATTATAAAACTGAAGATATCGTAAGTCTTTGCCGAATGGCGACATATATTTGAGAAAATAATAACTGTATGTATAATCGCGTTTTGCAGTATCCTTTTCTGAGAATGCACCGTCCTGCTGCATAAAACGGTATGAACCAATACAGGAGAACAAAGAAAGGAGAAATACATCCTTTACCGGCATAAATTGTTCCAGATGCCCCTGACGTATAATTGATACGGCGATATAGGCAGTCCTTTCACAATCTTGTATATAGTCCATACATTTTTCTTCATAAATATGCCGGCCGATTTGACCCAGCATCCGGCGCATAATGATGACGGACGCACTTGATGTGATTAATATTTGTGGCGTGTATATATCTACCGACGGCTTACTCACTGCCATATATGATATTGTACAGCAACAAAATGCATTTGACAAATTATGAACAAAAAACAGGCAATATGTCATAAACGTACGTTTTCTTGGAGAGAGAGAACCCCTCTACTTTCAAAGCGGTGTTTCTCTCTCTCCAAACCACTTACTTTTCCCAGCATGACCAGGGGACACCCCTGGATCCCGTCTTTTGATTCTTCTAAACGCTGTTTATTTTTTTAATCTACTACTGGTTTCATTGCAGTCATGTAGGCACGGAGTTTACGGCCTACTACTTCTATCGGATGGTTGCGGATTTCTGCATTGATCTGAACAAGCTGCACGTTGTTTACAGCAGTATCCTTGACCGTAAGACCTTTTCCGATGACATCTGTATCAATCTTCGGCATAAAATCTTTTTCAAGAAGCGGAACAGCAGCGTTTGCAAACAGAGCGCATCCGTATTCTGCCGTGTCGGAAATAACGCGGTTCATTTCGTACAGCTTTTTGCGGTCGATAAGATTTGCAATCAGCGGTACCTCGTGCAGTGATTCATAATAAGCGCTTTCAGGCATGATGCCTGCATCGACCATTGTTTCAAAGGCGAGTTCACATCCAGCCTTGACCATTGCAACGAGCAGAATGCCTTTGTCAAAATATTCCTGTTCAGTGATTGTTTCGGAACTTTCAGCTGTTGTTTCAAACGGAAGTTTTCCAGTCTCTTCCCTCCATGTAAGCAGATCGTGATCCTTATTGTCCCAGTCCTTCATCATTGTTGAACTGAAGTCGCCGCTGATGATGTTATCCATATGCTTACGGTAGAGCGGGGTAAGAAGCGTTTTCAGCTGTTTTGAAAGCTCGTTTGCCTTTATTTTTGCAGGATTTGACAGCCTGTCCATCATATTCGTAATTCCGCCCCATTTGAGCGCTTCTGAAATATGATTCCAGCCGTGCTGAAGCAGCTTTACCGTGTATCCGGGGTCGATTCCCTTTGAAACCATCTTGTTGTAGCACACGATTGTACCGGCCTGCAGCATACCGCAGAGTATTGTCTGCTCGCCCATGAGGTCTGATTTTACTTCAGCGACGAAAGATGATTCAAGCACACCGGCTTTGCTTCCGCCCATGCCGACAGCAAGTGCTTTTACTTCTGCCCAGCCGCGTTTGTCCGGATCGTTTGCAGGATGAACTGCAATAAGATCCGGGACACCGAATCCGCGTTCAAATTCATGCCATACTTCAGTACCGGGGCCTTTCGGGGCGCACATAATGACAGTATCTTCTTTCGGAATCTGCATGCCGACTTCGACGATATTGAATCCGTGTGAGTACCAGATGGTAATTCCCTTGCGTCCGTATTTGAGTACTTCGGTAATGACAGAAGTATGCTGCTTATCGGGGGTAAGATTTCCCACGACATCGGCGGTAGGAATCATTTCCTGATAGGTACCGACTTTAAAACCGTTTTCGGTGGCATTTTTCCAGCTCTGGCGTTTTTCGGTAATTGCACTTTCGCGAAGTGCATAGCTTACATCAAGACCACTTGCGCGGAGGCACAATCCCTGGTTCAATCCCTGGGCGCCGCATCCGACGATGACGATTTTTTTGCCTTTAAGTGCTTTTACATCGTCTGCAAATTCGTCCTTTGACATTGAACGGCAATGTCCAAGCTGAAGACGTGCTTCGCGCCACGGAATAGAATTGAAGTAATTTTTGCGTTCTTCCATTTTGTAACCTCTTAAAAATTAAAAATATTTATATAAGTTCAGCATTGTTGTACTTTTATATGAACGTAGTATAAACCCATTTATATCTTGCGTAAAGTGATATAATTACAAGATACTGTTGCTTTTACAGCAACGGCTTTTAGCATAAAATACAGCCGTTGTTGATAAGGAATCAGAATCTTGGAAACCTGACTGTTTATTTATGTATGTCCTTAATTTTAAAAGATAAAATAAATCCGCAAACAGCAAGAATAAGTGTAAAAGCAAAACCGAAATGAAATCCTGTAATAGAAACAGCATCGGTACCTTTTTTGATGACATCAAAATGTTGTCCTGCGCTCAGCAGACTTGTAGTAATAGCTGTACAAATTGCACCGATGACCTGCTGCATTGTGTTTAGAATTGTACTTCCATCAGCTGAAAGTTCAGGAGGGAGGGCATACAGACCCCGGGTTTGAGCAGGAGACATTGCGAGGGGAATCCCGGTCATAAGAATCAGATGTGCCGCTATGACATAGACCACAGAACTGTCGCTTCCGGCAGTCAGCAAAAGCAACGCACCAATAATAGAAAGAGAAAAACCGCAAATGACTGGTTTTTTTGCACCGAGATGGTCGTACATTCTTCCTGAGACGAACGAAACGACAGCATTAAGAATTCCGCCGGGAAGCATGGCTATGCCTGTCAATGCAACAGGCAGCAGCAGGCCGTTCTGAAAAAACTGAGGCAGAAGATACATTGATGAAAGTGTAATTCCGAAGTTTATCATTACAAGCAGAGCCCCGACTCTGAATTGCGTTATTTTCATAGCCCTGAAATTCAGAACAGGGGCAGCTATAAAAAACTGTCGTCTGACATATAGTATGATTGCAGCAATACCGGCAATCGATAGAATAAGAACAGGAATAGATGTCCAACCCATATCGCTTGCAAGGCCTGCTCCAGTCACAACACAGCCGAAACCGATTACGGAAAGGATGCATGACACTATATCTATTTTTTTGTGCGTCAGCGTATAGGGACTGACCGTGAATCTGATGGAGAACAAAAGTGCTGCCGCCAGAATAGCTGCAAAGCAAAAGAAAATTCCTCTCCATGAAATCATATTGATAATCAGACCTGAAAGAGTAGGGCCGATCGCGGGAGCAAACATAATTACCAGGGCTGTAACTCCCATCGCAGCTCCAAGCTGATGCGAAGGGAAAATTTCAAGTGCAACAGCAAAAGTCATCGGCAGAAGAAGGCCTGTACCGATTCCCTGAATCATACGTCCGGTAAGCAGAATTGGAAAATCAGGAGCCAGACCGCTTATCAGAGAACCTGCCAGAAAAACAGCCAGCGCTGTGGCTGTGAGAGAACGGACAGAGAACGACTTCATAAGGCTTCCTGCAAACGGAAGCACAAGCCCAATGACAAGCATATAGCCGACTACGAGCCATTGTACCGTACCGCTGCTCACTTGAAATGTCTTCTGCAGTGCAGGAAGTGCTATATTTAATGACGTTTCACTCAGCATTCCGGTAAACGTCCCCATATACAGTGCAGTCATTGCCAGATAGGGATGAGATACATTCTTTCGTGCACAGTTATTCGGTGTTTCATACTGTACATATTCATTTTTAGACATAAAAAAACCTCCAGACATAAAAAAAACGACGGACAAATGCTTTTCTTGCTACTTTGTTCGTTAGCGTTTCTTTTGTGCGGAGGCTATAAAAGAAATGTGCGTTTCCAGAATTCAGCAGGACGTGTTTAGCCGTCCGTTTTTTATGTATAAGGAGTATATAGAAAAATAGAATCCGATGTAAGTGGTACTTATTTTTCTGTCCCGTACGGCCAGTTTATGATTCCGCCCATATCATATATATTCGGGTAGCCCATATTGAAAAGATTTTGTGCGGCTCCTGCACTTCTTCGTCCGCTCCGGCAGTATACAATAATAGTGCTCTCTGTATCATGCAGTACGTCCGCGGCCTTTTCACTTATTTCGTCATCGGGCAAAAGCATTGCACCGTGAATATGCCCTGTGTCATATTCTTCTTTTGAACGCACATCGAGCAGTATATACGGATTGCCGGATTCCATCATTATTTTCCCCTGTTCTGCAGTGATGCGTACAGGGGCGCGTTTCTTCGTCTGGGCAAATCCCCTGTTCCGCCGGGTAAAAACTACAAATACACATACAGCAATTACTACAATGAATACTATAGGATAAATTATTTTAGTCATTTTCAGCTCCCGGTATCAGTAGTTATCATAGATAACTGTTTTTGATATCTATAATAAAATATAACATCTGCCGGCGGAAAATACAGGAGTACCTGATTTTATTTTTGCATATCAAAACAGACCTGTATATTCAGGCCATTGTTTTCCTTCCTGAACGGTAAGCCCTGACGACAGCCCCATATGCCACATAAGATGCCGGAATTGTCCGAGTATAAGCGTAAGGCGGGTAAACTGACAGCCGGCAGCTTTTTCGGCAAGCATTGAATCATCAAGAGAGGCTAAGTATGATTCAATTTTTATCCGGACAGCCGAAGCATAATGGGCGAGCTGTTCTCTTGTCATGCGGATTTCCGGAGCCTGCCGGTATCCCGGACGTTTTTCATCGATAATCGAAAGGGCCGGATCCGCTCCGCAGACGGAAATATCCGGCTCTGTAAAATTATCCGGATTAATGAAATTTTTGTCCAGCGAATGGATTGTGTGAAAAAGATAACGCCAGTTGGGAAGCGCATCGATCTGCACATTCAGATCCGCTGCATCAATTTGGTCGTCGAGATTTTTCAGGAGAACCTCTGTTTGACTGCGTATACTGTCTATAAGCATTTTATTTGATGTAGTGTTCATAATGACAGTATAACGCTTTGTCCTGCATCTGAAAAATATACATGCTATTATATATAGAAGAAAACAGTTAAAAAATGACAGCAAACGAAAAAAAATATTGTAATACTCATGAAAAGGGTTAAAATTAGGTGTGATATGAATATTCAAAACAGTAGTCGCGGGCCGTCTATACTCATAGTCGATGACGAAGAAATGAACAGAAAGCTCATTAATACTCTGCTGTCGGCAGAGGGATATACCCCTGTCTGTGCTGCATCAGGACAAGAGGCTCTTGCTATAGCGGCAAATGCGAATCTTGATCTTATACTTCTTGACGTGATGATGCCCGGCATGGATGGTTTTGAGACAGTCAGGCAGTTAAAAGACAACGAGCATACAAGCTGTATTCCTGTAATCATGATTACTTCTCTTGAAGACAGGGAGACGAAAATCCGGGCACTTCAGGCGGGTGCAGAAGAATTTCTTACAAAACCAATTGATCGTGCGGACCTTATCGTCAGGGTCAGAAATCTTCTGAGACTCAAGGAATATGGTGACTTTCTTTCTTTCCACAATGAAATGCTCAAAACCGAAGTAAAAGAACGTACGGCCCGGCTCGAGGATGCATACCGGGAAACCCTGATTACGCTTGTCCGTGCTTCGGAATTTAAGGACGAAGGAACAGGACTTCATATCAACCGGATAGGCCGATATGCATGTGCCCTTGCAGAACTGCTGGGGATGGAAGAAGAATTCATCAAAACGATCCGGTTTGCGGCTCTCATGCATGATGTAGGCAAGATAGGCATTCCCGATTCAATTCTGCTGAAACACGATGTGCTTACTCCTGATGAATGGGCCGTTATGCAGTCCCATTGTAAACTCGGAGCGGATATCCTCCGGTGCGGTAATTCCAAATATCTTGTTATGGGTGCAGATATAGCAATGTCGCACCATGAACACTGGGACGGGTCGGGATATCCTGCAAGTCTTGCCGGCGATGCAATACCATTTTCCGCAAGGATTACGCAGATAGCAGATGTTTATGATGCACTTCGCAGCCGACGGCCGTATAAACCTTCTCTCGACCACGCCACCGTGATGCAGATAATAACCGAAGGTGACGGAAGAACAAATCCTTCCCATTTTGACCCGGACATACTTGCAGTTTTTTGTAAAAATGCGGATATGTTTAACAATATTTACAGTTCGTCAGAGGAAGTAACCTGAGGAGAAAACCGCTTATGAAAAAGATGTCTACTGAAAACAGGCTTGTTTTCAGTTTTATTATGGCTCTTGTACTTGTCATGACGGCTGTTCTTCTGCAACTTAAATCACTTCAAAATTATAAAGAACTGACTGCACTGGCTGACCACTCCCGTAAAGTTCAGAATACTCAGTCGAATATTATTATGCTGATCGATGCAGCCGAAACAAATGAACGGGCATACATAATACTTGGAGCCGACTATTTAAGAGACAATTACCGGGAAGCTGCGTCCAGTGTCGAGCCTCAGCTCTACAATCTTGCAGAAATGATAAGCGATAATCCGGTACAGGTTGAAAATGTCAAAAATTTTAAAATTCTCATAAAACAGCGGCTCAGCCTTCTCGACGAGATGCTTAATACATATGATCATGACGGCATTGAGGCGGTCCGCGAAAGCCCGCTGAGGGAGACCGTAAAATCGGTAAGGGCCTCAATAGCTGAACTGAGTACGACTATAATGAATGAAGAAGAGCGGTTGATTACTGACCGGCAGATGAAGGCGTATACAAGTGCAAATCAGGCAGAAGTGAGTGGTCTTGTGATTATTATAATGGTAGTAACAGGATTCGCTTTCATATTTGCACGTTTCCGCAGGGAGACTGCAGAAGAACGCCGCAAAGACAAATCTTTTCAGAATATTTTTGAAATAATGCCGGTAGGCGTATTTTGGACAGATGCAAAAGGAATGTCCCTTCACATGAATAAGGCCGCGACCGATATCTGGGGTGGTTCGCTTGATGTAGCGGCAGACAAGTATGTGGAATACAGGGGGTGGCATTCAGACACGGGGGCTCCGCTTGAATCTGGAGACTGGGCGCTTGCCCGGACGCTCAGCACGGGCGAAACGGTACGAAACGATATAGTCGATATTCAGGGATTTGACGGCAGCCGGCGGACGATTATTGTTAATTCTATGCCGCTGAAAGATGAGACAGGGACTGTATGGGGGGCAATCGCCACGAACTTCGATGTTACCGAAGTCCGTAAAGCACAGCACGATCTTGAAGCCGCCGCCCGGATAAACGAAACGAAGCGGCTTTCACTTTCACTTTTTACCGGAAGTTTTGACCGGAAAACTATTTTTGACAGTCTGCTGTCGCTGCTTGCAATGCGCTGCCCTTTTCCCGTTTCAGCTATTTATGTATACGACGAATGGAGAGGTGTATTTCATTGTGCAAGTTCCCACGGTATTGCAGGCGATATTCCCGATACATTCGCTCCCGGTGAAGGGATTATAGGTGAAGCGGCAAGAAACGGAAATATTACTTCAATAAAAACGGGGATACTGCGTCTTAAAACCGGAGTCGGCGATTACGAACCGCAGGAAGTGTGGATGGTACCGATTATCTATCAGGAGAAAAGGGATGCGGTTCTTGTCGTGGGCACGGGAGAAAAACTTTCCGACACATACAGGCAGTTCCTTGAAAATCTGGGAGGACAGCTCGGCGTGGCCCTTTACAACCTGAAACAGTATGATGACCTCAAGATACTTACCGGGCAGCTGCGTTCCAGCTGGGAAGAAATTCAGGAGAAAAACAAGCAGCTTGAAGAAGCGAGCCGTATGAAGTCTGAGTTTCTTGCCAACATGTCCCACGAACTCCGTACGCCGCTGAACGCAGTCATAGGTTTTTCCGAGGTGCTCAAAGACGGACTTATCGGAAAACTTACTGACGAGCAGCAGGAATATATTGAAGATATATTTGAAAGCGGAACGCATCTTTTGTCCCTTATTAACGATATACTTGATTTGTCTAAAGTCGAAGCAGGAAAAATGCAGCTGCAGCTTGAACCTGTATCGCCTGCATCCGTCGTAGAGGCGAGCATTCAGATTGTACGCGAAAAAGCTCTTGCCCATAATATATCGCTTACTACCGATGTCGGGAATAACCTTGGTATTCTTATGGCGGATGAACGGAAACTTAAGCAGATATTGTACAACCTCCTTTCCAATGCAGTAAAATTTACTCCTGAAGGAGGGGCTGTTTTGGTCTCTGCTCATAGAATTACGGTCGGAGAAGATGCTGCGGAATTTCTCGAATTTCTGGTAAAAGATACAGGAATTGGAATTTCAAAAGAGGATCAGTCCAGACTCTTTCAACCCTTCGTTCAGATAGACAGTTCGCTGTCGCGGAAATTCGACGGGACGGGACTTGGACTTGCAATGATAAAGCGTCTTACCGAGCTGCACGGTGGTTCTGTCATGCTGGAAAGTGAAGTGAACAAGGGATCGTCGTTTATCGTCAGAATTCCGTGGCGCTACCCTGACAAGGTTGATACGGTGACAGCCGCCGCTGATTCTTCAGCATCTGTTATAAATGAATCCGTCAGAGACACCGGAAAGAAAAAAAGCAGGGAGCATCTTGTCCTGATTGTGGAAGATGATTCCAACAGCGCCGAACTGATGCGTTTCCAGCTTGAGAATATGGGATATAAGGTCGTTACTGCAGCGTCTGCGGAAATAGCATTCGACATTCTTTCAAAAGAATTTCCTGACCTTATCATCCTCGATATTCTTCTGCCAGGCATGGACGGATGGGAATTTCTGGAGAAAATTAAAGTCAATAAAAAACTGGCGATGATACCTGTTGTAATTGCATCTATGGTTGCCGATGGAAAAAAAGGAATCGCCCTTGGGGCTGCACAGGTAATTCAGAAACCCATTTCCAGGGAACGGCTTTCGGCAACGCTTGCAGCCATGGGAATGACCTCTTCCGATAATAAAACGTCCGTTCTTATTATCGACGACGATCCGAAATCAGTTCAAATACTGCGGACGTATTTCGTCAATGAGGGATATACAGTACTTGCCGCGTACGGAGGCAGAGAAGGAATTGCACGGGTCAGGGAAAAGGAACCTGATCTAATAATACTGGATCTCATGATGCCGGAGGTGAACGGCTTTGATGTTGTAGAGACGCTTCGTAAAGATGAAAAATCGGCAGCCATTCCCATAATCATCGTCACAGCAAAGCAGGTAACGAACGATGACAGAGAAAGACTAAAGGGTGACGTTATCCGTATTATTGAAAAATCGGAATTTAAATCCGGCATTTTTATAAAGGAAATAGAACGCGCCCTGGGCAAACACTGATTACCGGATGGAAGAGGAACATACTATGTCAAAAATAGTCGTAGTCGAAGACAACAATATGAATATGAAACTTATTCAGTGCATCCTTGAACACGCGGGCTATTCCATCCGGTGTGTTCAAACGGCAGAAGAAGGAATGGAACTTATCCGCTCGGACAAACCCGAGGCAATCATAATGGATATACATCTTCCCGGTATGGACGGACTGGAAGCAACCCGTATTATTAAAGCTGATCCTCTGCTCAAAGACATAAAAATAATGGCACTGACCGCTTCTGCAATGGCAGGGGATGCAGAGCGTGCCATCAATGCCGGCTGCGATGCATATGTTTCAAAACCTGTAAGATATAAAAATTTTCTCGAAGTCCTGAACTATATGCTTACGCAGCCCTCCGGTAAGCCGGACTGACTTTTATGTGCGGGTCAGGTACGTAACGCTTTGCGCCGGCAGTGTTATGCTTCCGTCATACCTGTATGTTTCTCCGGTAATCAGATTCCTGAAAGCGCCGTATAATCCGTCAAAATGAGCATATGACTGCTGCTCAGGATATACTGTATATTGAGATAAACCGGCATTCAGTGCGGTTATTACTTCCGCACCGGCAGCCTCCCTGCGTGCAAATATAAGCTGTTCGTTCGTAAGAAAGAGCTGACTGTATTTTCCCGACCGCATCGGTTCGTTCTCCCGGCGTGCGCGTGCAAATCCCGCAATGCGTTCCGTAATGTCGGCCCATGCAGGCTGTTCGAGTGCAGGCCGCAGTGCTCTGTCTCCGTCCGCTTTTCTTCCGTTCATTCCCCATTCGCTGCCGTAATAAACGCACGGTGTCCCGGGAATGGCAAACAGCAGTCCGTATGCGATGGGCAGGGCGGCAGGATTTTTCAGGATGCTTGCAATTCTTTCTACGTCGTGATTGTCAACAAAGTTGAACAGCTGTATATTCCTGCAGATTCCGTTATCTCCGAACAGCCTGTTAAGCGAATAGGCTATCTCGAACAAATTCATTTCGTTCAGACTGGAATATATTCCTTTGTAGCATTCATAATCGGTACAACTGTGCAGCCTGTCAGGGCCTATAAACTGTGCATACTGATCCCGTATAAGTTCACCAATCAGCACGATGTCGCGTCCTTTTTCCCGTCCGAGTTCATCGGTGAAAGCGCGGAGTTTCCTGATAAACGAAACGGGCAGGCAGTATGCGACATCGAGCCTGATACCGTCTATTTCAAACAGTTCAGCCCATTTCCTTATGGCACCGAAAATATGTTCCTGTACAGCCGGATTTTCAATATTCAGCTTTACAAGATCGTAATGCCCCTCCCATCCTTCATACCGGAATCCGTCGTTATAGTTTGAATTTCCGTTCCAGTCAATCGCGAACCAGTCTTTGTATTCGGACTGTTGTCTTTTCTGCTGAACATCACGGAATGCCCAGAATCCGCGCCCGGTATGATTGAATACGCCGTCCAGCACAACCCGGATGCCGGCGCGGTGAAACGCACTGCATACAGCAGCAAAATCTTCATTGCTGCCAAGCCTGCTGTCTATCGTATAATAATCACGCGTATCGTATCCGTGGGAATCACTCTGGAATACCGGTGAAAAATAGACCGCGTTTACACCGAGTTGCTGCAGGTGAGGAATCCACTCCTGCACGCGTGAAATTCTGTTCACAGGGTGTGCCGCTCCGTTCCAGACGGACCAGTCCCATGAATTGTCAGCAGGTGCTCCGCACAATCCTAGCGGGTAAATCTGATAAAAAAAAGCATCATCGAACCACATTTATTTCTCCTATAAAAATCAGGAGGAACTTGTCCGTCCTGTTAATAAAACACAAAACCATTACGAAAATATGCCGTGCATGAATTGTTTTACGAGCGTATGTGCGCAGCTGTCGTCAAGGATCGGGCGCTGCGGTGAACCTTCCGGCTGCGCAAGCCATATTCCTGCATATGCGTTTATCTGAGCAAGAAAACTGATTGCAAACTCATGTTCTTTTCCTTTCATATTTCCGTGTGCTTCCGAAGCGCCGGTGAAAAACTGTTCCAGCAGCCCGTACAGCCTGTTAAAATAACCGGTGGAAAGCGACAAGGCCTTTGATTCCGGCGGTGCATATACGGCTTCCATCATGAGGCGGTAGAATTCCTGCTGGTTTTTTATAAAATCAAAAAACTGAGCGACAATGCGCCTGAGCTGCCCATAGACATCGCTTTCATAGTCTGCAATGTGATTTTCATATCTGCAGCACGGTATAAGAGGGTTTTCCAGAATCGGAAAATACGTTTCCCAGACAGCTTCGAACAATCCGTCCTTGTTCCCGAAAAAATAATACAGCGTCGGTTTTGTAACTCCTGCAGCGGCAGTAATATCCTGAATACCCGTCCCGTCGTATCCGTGCGCGCAGAACAGCGTGAGTGCTTTCTGAAGAATCGAATTCTTTGAGTTGTCGTTTGCCATAATTTGTTTATATACCGTTAGGTATATAAATGTCAAGAGCTGTCTTTTTTTATAAATGCCCTGCCTCTGTATTGCATAATTATGCAATACTTGTTAATCTTTCTGTATAGATAAGACAACGAGGTCGCAGATTCTATCATGTTTGATGTAATCTGCGGCCTTTTTTTGTTTTGACCGTAAGGAGGCTGTTGTGAAACAGATGATTTACCTGCAGGATGTTTCGATGAGCTACGGCGAGAACAAGGTACTCGATAAAATTACTCTGTGTATTGCCGAAGGCAGCAAGACAGTCATCATAGGCCCGAGCGGTGCAGGTAAAAGTACACTGCTGCGGTGCATGAATTTATTTGAAAAGCCCCAGGAAGGTCAGGTATTTATTGACGAAGAAGAATTGACGAATCAACCGGTTCGGGTCCTGTATAAAGCCCGCCAGAGCATTGGTATGGTGTTTCAGAATTTCAATTTGTACGCGCATAAAAACGTTCTCGACAATCTGACGCTGGCACCTGTACTTCTCCTGCACGAGAAACGGGCTGCGGCAGAGGAAAGGGCTATGGCAAATCTTAAAAAGGTCGGTCTCGAAAATAAAAAAGATGCATATCCTGCCGAATTGAGCGGTGGTCAGCAGCAGCGTGTTGCAATAGCACGCGCACTGACGATGAATCCTAAGGTACTTTTGTTCGATGAACCTACGAGCGCGCTTGATCCCGAAATGATAAGCGAAGTACTTAAAATTATGGAAGACGTGGCGCGTGAAAACATTACGATGGTATTTGTAACTCACGAGATGGGGTTTGCATCGCATATCGCCGACAGGCTGCTTTTTCTCGACGAAGGCAAAATTGTGGAAGACGGAAGTCCGCACGAAGTGTTCACAAATCCGCAGAGTGAACGTACGCGCGTATTCCTTAGCAAGATATTACGCTCTGCTTGAGTATGTATGAGTCAGGAGGAAAAATGAAACGTTCAGTAAAAGTACTGGTCGCCGGCATCATAATGCTGGCTGCGGCGGGAAGTGCGTTTGCAAAAAGCGATGCACTGTCGAAAATAAAAAAAGCCGGGGTGCTGAAAGTCGGTGTTAAGGAAGATGTCCCGAAATTTGGATATCTTAATCCTTCGACGAACAAGCACGAAGGTTTTGAGATTGACCTTGCCGGAGCGATCGCGAAGAAAATCTTCGGCGATGAGAATAAGATTAAATTTACCGGTGTTACGGCAAAAACAAGAGGCCCCCTTCTTGACACGGGAGAAGTCGATCTTGTCCTTGCAACATTTACAGTGACTGATGCACGCCGCAAGGTATACGACTTCAGCGATATCTATTTTACCGATGCAGTCGGAATCATGGTAAAAAAATCGTCAGGAGTTGCATCATTTAAAGATTTGGACGGAAAGACAATCGGTGTTGCCCAGAGCGCGACGACAAAAAAAGCGCTTCAGGAAGCTGCCGACAAAATCGGTATAAAAATAAAATTCAGCGAATACGCTACGTATCCTGAAATAAAGACCGCTCTTGACAGCGGACGTATCGACGCATTCAGCGTTGATCAGGCAATCCTGCTGGGCTACATGGAAGACAGCGTAATGCTGCTGCCGGAACGCTTTGAGGAGCAGCCGTACGGTGCGGCAATCAAAAAGGGAAATACGGATTTGCTGGAGCTCGTAAACAGCGTTGTTGATGATATGAAAAAGAGCGGTGAACTTGATGCTCTGCTGAAGAAAAACGGCCTGAAATAAAATCGAGCCGGACAAACGGCGGGAAATCCGGGGGAAGTATGTTTGAACTGTACAGATGGAAAGAACTGTTCCAGAACTGGTTTGTGTTTGCGGAAGGATTCGGAATAACAGTTGCACTTTCTGCGGTGAGCCTTGCCGCCATGCTTATACTAAGTATTGTCGTCGGTCTTGTACGCTGTTCAGGGAACCGTGTCCTCAAAGGTATTATGCTTGCATATATAAATTTCTTTCAGAACACGCCGCTTGTCATTCAGATATTATTTATGTACAACGTCCTGCCGAGGGCAGGGATTGTACTCAGTCCGTTTGCATGCGGTGTTTTCGGCCTTTCCCTGTATACCGGTGCATTCGGCGCGAGCATTATTGAAGCTGCAATCAACGCAGTGCCGAAAGGGCAGAAAGAAGCGGCGTACAGTCAGGGCATGGACTATATCCAGACAATGTTTATTATTGTCCTGCCTCAGGCTGTGCGTACGGCTCTGCCGCCGCTTGCCAACCAGTGTGTCAATATGATTAAAAACTCTTCTGCCCTCGCGTTCGTCGCGGGAGGCGATCTTATGTACCGCGCAGACTCATGGGCAAGCGATACGCTTTATTATCCGCAGTCGTTCATTTTTACGGGGCTGCTGTATCTTTCCCTTTGTCTGCCCCTTTCAAAATGGGCTGAACGGCTTGAAAAAAAGGCGGTGCGTGTATGAACTCTTTTTTAACAGGCGACACAATCGTATTCCTTCTGCGGGGACTCGGTATTACGCTTGTAATCGCATTAAGTACAATAGTGCTCAGTTTTATTTTCGGGAGCGTACTTGGTATAGCTCGCTACACTGAGCGGGGAATTGCTGCAAAACTTGCAGCCCTCTACATTGATACTGTACGGAACATTCCGCTTCTGCTTTTTATTATAGGCTTCCGCTTTACCCTGCCGCTTCCGCCGGTCATAAGTGCAATAACGGCAATGACTGTTTTTACAAGTGCGATGGTTGCGGAAATTATCCGCGGCGGTTTGAACAGTATTCCTCAGGGGCAGTGGGAAGCAGCCTATTCGCAGGGATTCAGTTTTGCCGGTACACTCATGCATGTTGTCCTGCCCCAGACTGTGCGCAGAATACGAAAACCCCTTATGGGACAATTTGTAACTGCAATAAAAGACACATCGTTCTGCTCAATAATTGCGGTAAAGGAACTTATGTATTCAGGGACTATTATCATGGGAAAATATGTAAAAAGCATTCAGGTAATCGCACTGTATGCGGTTATTGCGCTTGTTTATTTTTCCGTGAATATGCTGCTGCTCGGCATTTCCAAAAAGATGGTGAAAGAGCAGTCCTGATAAAATTCGACGGAAGTACCCGTTTTCCTGCAGAAAAATGATCAGTATTCAATTTTTTTGCTTGACGCAGTGAAAAGAGTATGCTAGCCTTTTTTGACGTGAGTGGTTGCTCACACTAGAATAGTAGTATGGAGGCGGAATTATGGCGTATAACGGATATGCAATCGACCAGTATCTCGATGCAGAAGCAGTGACAAAACAGTTGGATGAACTTATTAAGAAACCTGTCTATTCAATCAGGAAAGAATATCTCGACGAGTATGTAGAGAATTATTTCAACAAAAAATGTGCGAAATCAAAAGCGATGATTGAAGAAGCCAGAAATATTATTCCGGGCGGAGTGCAGCACAACCTTGCATTTAATTATCCATTCCCCATTGTTATTGACAAAGCCGAAGGCGCAAAATTGTATGACATTGACGGAAACTGGTATTACGATTTGCTTCAGGCAGGCGGCCCTACGATTATTGGAAGCAATATGCCTGCGGTGCGGGATCAGGTGATTGAGCTGCTCAATACGTGCGGCCCTTCAACCGGACTTTTCAACGAATACGAATATAAACTTGCAAAAAAGATTTCGGAAATGGTTCCCTCCGTGCAGATGTTCCGCATGCTCGGCTCCGGTACGGAAGCCTGTATGTGCGCAGCGCGTATTGCCCGCCTCAAGACCCACAAAAAGAACATCCTTAAAATGGGCGGCGCATATCACGGCTGGTCGGATCAGCTTGCATACGGTATGCGCGTTCCCGGCACAAAGGGCATGATGTCGAAAGGCGTTCCGTCTTTCGTGTTCCGCCATACCGATGAATTTTTCCCGAACGATCTCAATGACCTGGAAAAGAAATTATGGTGGAATCAGGCAGACGGCGGAACGGCGGCAGTGTATATTGAACCGGTCGGACCGGAAAGCGGTACCCGTCCTGTTTCAAAGGAATTCATAAAAGGTGCGGAACGGCTTGCACACAAATACGGCGCGCTGCTTATATTGGATGAAGTCGTCACCGGATTCCGGATCGGACCGGGCGGTGCTCAGGGATACTTCGGCGTGGATCCGGATCTTACCATATTCGGAAAAATTATTGCCGGCGGATATCCGGGAGCGGGCGGCGTAGGCGGCCACAAAGACTGCATGGCGTACCTGGGCGCGGGACTTGACTCTTCCGGAAAGAAAGTACCTAAGGCTATGTGCGGCGGAACTATGGCTGCAACTCCTGTTTCATGCTGTGCCGGATACTACACGCTTTGCGAAATTCAGCGCACGAACGCGTGCGAGGTTGCAGGCCGCATGGGCGACCGCCTTACAACGGGACTGCAGAATCTTATTAAAAAATATGATTTGCCGTTCGTCGCGTTCAATCAGGGGTCAATCTGCCATCTCGATAACGCCGGTACGATGCATTTCAGCATCAACTGGGGTAAACTCTGGCAGGTGCCGGGAATCCTGAAGCAGACCGGTATTCGTCAGCGCGAGATGGAACATATCGGAGCAGCGTACATGGCGGAAGGCCTCGTGACGCTTGCAGGCAGCCGCCTGTATACAAGCGCCGCATATACGGAAGAAATGATAGACGATGTGCTTTCCCGTTTCGACCGCGTTCTTTCAAAGTGCGGACTTCTGGAGGTTCAGTAACACATGGCATATACGGAAAAAGAAGCAAGACTGCTTGTCGTGCAGGCTGGGCTCAAACTTGTGGAATCGGGCCTTATTGCGCGTACGTGGGGCAACATCAGTGCGCGCATTTCCAATACACAGTTTGTCGTTACGCCGAGCGGCCGGGCATATGAAACACTGACGCCGGAAGAAATTGTCGTAGTGAATGTCGCTGACTGCTCGTACAGCGGCTCCATAAAACCGTCGAGCGAGAAAGGAGTACATGCCGATGCATACCGGCTGCGCCCCAACGTCGATTTTGTAATTCATACGCATCAGACTGCGGCAACTGTTGCCGGACTTACCGGTACAGCGCTTACAGGATACGGCCCGGAAGCGGAAAAACTGCTCGGACCGTGCATCCCCTGTGCCGCATACGGTATTTCGTCGACGAAAAAACTGCGGAAAAATGTTGCGGCTGCAGTCGCGGCAAATCCGGAAAGCAGTGCGGTTTTCATGATTCATCACGGCGCGCTGTGCATGGGAAAGACGTTTGAAGAAGCCTTTGCCGTATCGGCAGCGCTTGAAGATGTCTGTTCAAAAAAAATTGAAACGGACTGCGGCAGTAATTTTATGCCGGATACAGTCAATGGTGAGGGCATCGTCGAAAGCTGCCGGACGGGAGATACATTCCGGCTCACTGGTGAAGGTGCGGACAGGGAGTACAGTCTTGATACTCGTCCGTCCGACCTTTCCCCTGAAGCTGCCGTTCATGCGGCGGTGTACCGGAACTGCAGCGACATTACCTGCATCATCCATGCTTTTTCGCCTCACATAAAGGCTGTGAGTGCAGAAGGCCGGACGCTGCAGCCCCGGATTGATGATTTTGCCCAGATTGCAGGCGTAAACGTGAAATGTGCCCGGAACGGTATGCAGAATCCTGCTGAAATTGTGAAGAAACTGAAAGGAAGAAATGCCGTACTGCTGGAGAAAGACGGCGCGCTGTGCACCGGAAAGGATACAGGGGACGCCGAAGCAGTACATCTTATTCTCCAGAAGAGCTGCAAAGCTGAACTGTATGCCTCGTGCATTTCATGCAGCGGCGCGCTTAATCCTGTTGATGCCTTTCTGCAGCGCATGGTATATATAAAGAAATATTCCAGGCAGAAAAAGACACTATAGGAGAATTGATTTTTATGTTTGAAAAGCTCACTGAAGAAAAGAAAGCGGAAATCCTTGAGACCGGGATAGCGGAATTTGCAGAGAAAGGTGTTGACCGCGCGAACATCAATGTGATTGCAAAAAAGGCGGGGATAAGCGTAGGCGTCCTGTATAAATATTATACGGATAAGGAAACGTTTTTTCTTGCCTGCCTGAAGCGGAGTCTTGATGTTCTTAATTCTGTTCTTCAGGAGCAGATAACGAGTTCCGATAAAATTCTGGTGCGTGCGGAAAAAATAGTCCGGGCTGTTCAAAAGACATCGCGCGAACATACCAACTACATCAGAATGTATAATGAGATTACATCGGGCGGTAACAGAAAGTATGCACCGCTGCTGGCAGAAAAAATAGAAAGCCTGTCGGCAACTGTGTATACAAGGTTTATCGCCGATGCTGCAAAGAACGGTGACATCCGTGACGATATTGATCCGCGGCTGTTTGCGTTCTTTTTTGACAATGTGCTTATGATGCTGCAGTTTTCCTACAGCTGCGATTATTACAGGGAGCGGTTTAAAGTGTACTGTGGAGCCGGCCTCGTGGACGACGATGAATTTGTTGCATCCCAATTGACAAAGTTCCTTGAGTCGGCGTTCACGTTTAAAGGCTCCGACGTAAAACACAGGGAGAAATAATATGGCATATGTAATAGCCTATGATATCGGTACGACTGCGGTAAAGACCTGTCTGTTCAGCGTTGAAAAAAATATTACGCTGCTCGCAAGCGCCGGCAGAGGATACGGCCTGTACATCCTGGAAAACGGAGGTGCGGAGCAGGATACCGAAGAATGGTGGAGCGCTCTTTGTGCAACGACGAAGGAACTGTTTACAAAGACCGGCATACAGCCTTCACAGATAGCAGGCATTTCGTTCTGTTCCCAGATGCAGGGACTTGTGCTCGTCGATAAAGACGGTATCCCGGTCCGCCGCCCTATGAGTTACATGGATCAGCGTGCAAAAGCGGAAATCAAAAAGGGAATGAAATTCGGCATTCAGGTTGCAGGTGTCAATGTGTTCAGGCTGCTGAAAAGTATCAGCATAAACTGCGCGGCTTCTACGAGCGTAAAAGACCCGCTTTGGAAATACAAATGGGTGGAAAATCACGAACCGGAGTTATTCAGCAGAGTGCACCGCTGGCTCGATGTTAAGGAATATCTCATTCTGCGCTGCACCGGCAGATGCATTATGACCGAGGATTCCGCTTTTTCCACCATGCTGTATGACACGCGCAGAGGAAAAGAAGGGTGGAGTAAAACACTGTGCCGGATGTTCGGCATCAGAATGGAACATCTTCCTGAAATAATAAAGTCGACCGATAAAGCCGGTGTGCTTACGGAACGTGCCGCGTCCGAACTCGGCCTTGTACAGGGAACGCCGGTGTTCGGCGGCGGCGGCGATGCGTCACTCATCGGCATAGGAGCGGGATGCGCTGCACCGGGAGCGACGCACATATATTCGGGAACGTCAGGCTGGGTGTCGACAGTTACCGACTGCCAGACAGTCGATCCCGTAACCGAAATTGCCGCAATTGTCGGGGCTCGCCACGGACGGTTCAACTATTTTGCGGAAATGGAAACGGCTGGCAAGTGCTTCGAGTGGGTAAAAGATCATCTTGCGCTTGATGAAATAGGTATTTACCTTAAAAAGGTGCATGTAGCGGAAGGCGCCGAAGCAGTCAATACGAGCCTGTACGATTATCTGACACAGACGGTGGAACGGGCGGCACCGGGAGCGGGCGGCGTTATTTTTACACCGTGGCTGCACGGCAACCGCTGTCCGTTTGAAGACCCTGATTCAGCAGGTATCTTTTTTAATATAAAGCTTGAGACGGGAAAGACCGAATTGATTCGTGCCGTCCTCGAGGGTGTGTGTTATCATTTACGGTGGATGCTTGAGAGCGAGGAGCGGAACGTCAGGACTTCGGGTACAATCCGCTTTGCAGGCGGCGGCGCTTTATCGGCAGTGACGAGCCAGATACTTGCCGATATTACAGGCCGTACTATTGAAGTAGTCGCAAACCCGCAGAATGTCGGAGCTGTCGGTGCGGCAGCCGTTATCTGCGTGGGACTTGGTATAATCGGCAGCCTTGATGAAGTTGAAACGCTTATTCCTGCAGTGCAGACATTTGTTCCTGACCTGCAGAAAAAGGCTGTCTACGACAAAATTTATACGGTGTTTAAGAAACTGTATAAGTCAAATAAAGCGAATTTTGCAGCTTTGAACAGCTGACAGGAGGATGTGTATGGATATTTCCGGACTTATTGAAAATCAGCGGACGTACTTTCAGTCGGGAGCGACGAGGGATAAAGACTTCCGCATTTCCATGCTGCGGAAATTACAGGCCGCGGTTAAAGCAAATGAAGAGCTTATTAACACGGCGATGAAACAGGATTTGAACAAATGTGCAGATGAAGTGTACATGACGGAAACGGGACTTGTGCTTGATGAATTGAAATACCACATCAGACACGCTGCAGGCTGGATGAAAGAGCGAACCGTCAGGACCCCCCTCGTACAGTTCCCGTCGCGTTCGTTTGTATCACCCGAACCATTCGGTGTCTCGCTTATCATGTCTCCGTGGAATTATCCGGTGCTCCTCTGCCTTGATCCGCTTATCGGCGCAATTTCAGCCGGCTGTACGGCTGTTGTAAAACCTTCGGCATATACGCCTGCGACAAGTTCTGCCCTTGCACACATACTCGGAGCGATTTTTCCGCCCGAATATATCGCAGTTGTTGAAGGCGGACGCGAACAGAATGCAGAGCTTCTTGAACAGAAATTCGATTACATATTCTTTACCGGCAGTCCGTCAGTCGGACATCTTGTTATGGAAAAGGCTTCGCGGCATCTTACTCCTTTGACGCTGGAATTGGGCGGAAAGAGTCCCGTTATTGTAGACGAAACAGCCGACATCAGGATTGCAGCCCGGCGTATCGCATTCGGTAAAGTTCTGAATGCGGGCCAGACGTGCGTGGAACCTGACTACCTGTTTGTCCATGAACATGTAAAGGCAGATTTTGTTGCCGAATACAAAAAAGCGCTCAAAGAATTTTTCCCGGACGGCGATATGTCTACGATGAATGTCATCGTCAATGACAAACACTTTAACCGTGTCAAAGCGCTGCTTGAAAGCGGAACTATTGTTGCCGGCGGCAGAACTGATCCGTCCCGTCGTTTTATCGAACCGACGCTGCTCGACAACGTGTCACTTGATTCGCCGATTATGCAGGAAGAAATTTTCGGGCCGATTCTCCCGATGATTACCTACACCGATATTGAAATGTGCATTGAATATATCGTCGGGCAGCCGCGGCCTCTTGCACTGTATCTGTTCACGTCTGATGCAAAGCAGGAAAAACGCGTGCTTTCTGCCTGTTCATTCGGCGGCGGCTGCATAAACGATACGATTATACATATTGCAACGTCGTACATGCCGTTTGGCGGCGTAGGTGCGTCCGGAATGGGAAGTTATCACGGAAAGAAGAGTTTTGATGCATTTACCCATTACCGGAGTATCGTGAAAAAAGCGACATGGTTTGATATGCCTGTCCGGTACCGTCCGTATACGTCTTTTAAACGCAGATTACTGCGCTTGTTTCTAAATTAGTTCCAGGAGGCCGCCATGGGTGCGAACCGTTATCGTGAAATTCTCCGTACTGTAAAATTTCTTCTGTTTTCCATTTCTGCCGGTGTCATAGAGATGGGCGCATTCAGCCTGCTCAATGAACTGGTAAAATGGAATTACTGGGCGTGCTATCTTATCGCACTTATACTGTCCGTACTCTGGAACTTTACGTTAAACAGACGGTATACGTTCCAGTCTGCAAACAATGTACCTGTTGCCATGGTCAAAATTGCCGGTTTTTACTGCGTATTTACGCCGCTGTCAACAATCGCCGGAAATTATCTGGCCGGTACGCTGCTCTGGAATGCCTATCTTGTGACAATCCTCAACATGGTCTGTAATTTTGTGCTCGAATTTCTGTACGACAGATTTTTTGTCTTCGGAAAGACGATCGACACTAATGACATTGCAAAGAAACAGGAAGTGAGCCGATAACCGTACGCAGACAGCGGATGCTGTTCCCTGAAGGTCACGCAGCCTGATGTACTATCCTTCTGCCTGCGGCTGGATATGCTGACCGGCAGTTTTACATTCCGTCTGGCTGCACACCATATCGTAATAGTGTCCGTGCTGCTGCATAAGTCCGGAATGCGTACCGCTTTCAAGTATTTCGCCGTTGTCGATAACGAGGATAGTGTCCGCGTCCCTGATTGTTGAAAGCCGGTGTGCAATAAGAAAGCACGTCCGGCCTTTCCGCAGCTGTACGAGCGCGTGCTGTATATCCTTCTCGGTTTTCGTGTCGACTGAACTTGTCGCCTCGTCCAGAATGAGAATGGGGCTTTGGCACAGGACTGCACGCGCAATGGCGAGCAGCTGGCGCTGTCCTTCGCTCAGCGTATCGGCGCTTCCGGAAACATGCGTGCCGTACTTCTCCGGCAGCCGCTCTATGAATTCTGCCGCGTGCGCCGTCCGCGCAGCATCCTTTACTTCGCTGTCGGATGCAGACGGACGCGAATAGCGGATGTTGTCCATGATAGTACCGCTGAACAGGCTTGTTTCCTGCAAAACCACGGAAAAACAGTTCCGCAGGTCACTGCGGCGGATTGTACGGATATCAGTCCCGTCTATGGTAATCGTGCCGCTGTCGGCATCATAAAAACGGTTAAGCAGATTGACAATTGTTGTTTTTCCGGAACCTGTCTCACCGACGAGTGCGATGGTGTGTCCTGCCGGTACCGAAAAACTGATATGCTTCAGAACGGCTGTTTTTTTATCATATGAAAAACAGGTATCTCTGAATGCAACGTTTCCCTGCGGATTTGTAAACGAAACGGCGCCGGGTACGTCGGGCGTTTCTTCATTTTCGTCCATCACTTCAAAAACTCGTTCCGCGCCCGCAAGTGCGGACTGTATTGTGTTGAACAGACCGGCAATCGAATTGAGCGGCATGACGAACTGTTTTGCATAGCCAAGGAACGTCACGGCAGTCCCTATGAGCAGCCCATGTGACGTACAGAGGATGCCGCCTGCAACCGCCGCAGTCGTAAACGTAAGATTGTTGATAACGTTCATAAGCGGCATCATGAATCCTGCCCATATCTGCGCTTTTGTGCTGCTTTCACACAGCTCTCTGTTTACTTTTGAAAAATGCAGGAGCGTTTCATCTTCCTTTGTAAATGCCTTGACCATTTTCAGGCCGTGTATGTTTTCCTCTATCTGTCCGTTCAGTATGCCGAGATTTTTCTGCTGCGCGTAAAAATAAGCCCTGCTTTTCTGTGCTATTGTACGGGTAAGCAGAACGACTAGCGGTACGCATACGAGGACTGAAAAAGTAAGCGGAATGTTAAGAGACAGCATGACGAAAAGCGACCCGGACAGCGTAAGGATGCCTGACACAAGCTGCGCCGCAGACTGAGCGATTGTCGAGCTGATTGTATCGACGTCGTTCGTAATCCTGCTCATGGTGTCGCCCCGCGGGGTCGTATCGTAAAAGGACAGCGGCAGCCGCTGCATTTTACGGAAGAATTCGGAACGCAATACGGATACGAGCCGCTGCGATATTTTGAGAATGACAACGCCGCTTATCGTGTTTGCTGCCCAGCTTCCTGCGTAGAGGGCTGCGGTTGCGGCAAGCAGGACAAGAAGCGTTTTCGAGTCGACTGCACGTGAAGTCATAGTGAACGTGTTGAACACTTTCCCGGTGAGAACGGGTACCGCAACTGAAGCGGCAGAGGCGAGCGCCGTGAGCACAAGGGAGCTTACAACCGCACCCTTATAACGGAGAAAAACGGCGATAAGCCTGCGGAACGTTCTGCGCCCGTTTTTAGGTTTCTGGTGCGGGGAAAATCTCGTTGCACCACCGGCTCTGGAGCCGCCCATACGCGGCATTTCTATCGGACTTCTGTCACCTGTCGCCATCGGTAAGCCCTCCCAGTTGCGAACTGAAGATGTCCCTGTATACACTGCACGTTCTGAGCAGCTCGTCGTGTGTTCCGTATCCGCGCATCATGCCGTCTTCCAGCACAAGTATTGCATCCGCAGCCATCGCCGTAGAACACCGCTGCGTAATGAATATGACAGTCGCATTTTTGTTTTCCGACAGAATGGCGCGGCGGACTCCGGCTTCAGTGATTGCATCAAGCGCGCTTGTTGCATCATCCAGCACAAGTACGGGTGCATTTTTTATAAGTGCACGCGCTATGGAAAGGCGCTGCTTCTGACCGCCGGAAAGATTCACGCCGCCGCTTCCAAGCTCCGCTTCCAGCCCGTCCTCCGTAGTGAGGATAAAATCAGCACCGGCAGTATGTACCGCTCTGAGTATTTCGTCCTCTTCCGCTTCCCTCTTTCCCCACGTAATGTTGTCGCGTACAGTCCCGGAAAACAACTGCGCTTTCTGCGGGACAAGCGCAATATTCCGCCGTACGTCGTTTACACTGAGAGAGCGTATATTCTTTCCTCCGAGCATGACAGAGCCTGTATCCGCGTCGTACAGCCTGATTAATAACCATGCAAGCGTCGATTTGCCGCTTCCCGTCGGGCCGATGACCGCAAGGCTGCTGCCGCTCTTTACCGAAAAAGAAATATCCCGGAGTGCGGGCGTTCCGCTGCCGCCCGGATATGCGAACGAGACATTGGAGAACGAAACGGAAAGCGCCGCATGGACAGCCTGCGTGACGGAAAGTGCTTCGGCCGCCGGAAAATCATCCTGCATCGTGATTACTTCCGCAATGCGTTCGTTTGACGCCTTTGTACGTACGAAATTATTGAAAATATTCGTAATCATGAGAAGAGAACTCAGTATTTGCGCCATATACACGATGAATGCGGAAATCTCGCCCGGATTTACAGAACCAGCCGTAAACATACGGCTTCCCGTATAAAGAATGAGCACCGTGCCGCATCCGGAAGAGAGCGTAAGCAGCGGCGAAAAAAACGTGATGATGATTTGCGCGCTGACGTTTTTCCGGTACAGACCGGTATTGTCCTTTTCAAATTTTTCCGTTTCGCTGGAGTACGTACCGAAAGCCTTTACAAGCCTGATTCCCATAAGGTATTCTTCGACGCGCGTATTCACCTTGTCCATGGCTTTCTGCAGCAGTTCGTACCGCGGGTACGAAAGTTTCATGCTGATGAACAGGAGTAATGCGACGGCTGCAATTACCGCGTAAATGATAAGGCTAAGCCTGAAGTTAAGCAGGGAAGCGAGCACCATACTGCCTATGCACGTGAGAGGTGCCTTGAAGAAAATACGCATCATCCCGTTGATAAAGTTCACCACCTGCGAAATATCATTCGTCATGCGCGTAATCAGGGAACCTGATTCAATTTTGTCCGCACTTTGCGTCGAAAAGCGGAGTACTTTATTGAAAAGATCGTACCGCAGATCGGCACCGAAATGCTGAGACACCGTGCTGGAAATGATGTTGCGGGTAACGGCGAACAGTGCGCCGGCTGCCGTTGCGGCAAGCATATACAGCCCCCACCGGTATACGGCGGCAAGCGACTGTTTTTCTATTCCGTTGTTGATGATATGCGACATAAAAGCCGGTCCGAGCAGATCGCATCCGGCTTCCCCTGCAACACAGATAACGGCCGCCGTAAAAGGCAGCCAGTATTTCGGAATATACTTCCGGTAGATGTTCATGGTAAAAAACAGTATATCAAAAGGCCTTTTTACCGGATACGGATAACGATTAATTCTGCTGCTGCTAACAGAATTTTATATGTATTTCAGGAAATACCTGCATCATTTTCTTGCTGCAATGACCATTGTGCGTGCTTTTTCGTTATATGGTGAAAAATCAAAATCTCCGTATATTTCAGCACTTTTGAACCCTGCCGCGAGTATCATCTGTTTTAATTCAACTGCAGAGTAGAGCCGCTGTACGAATTCGTGTTCAATGCGGCTGCCGTCCTTGTTGTCTATGAGTATCCATCGGGAACGCAGTCCCTCCCATGCGCCGTCAACAGAGAACTGGGTGAGCACCGTTTTACCTGCACGTTCAAACCACTCACCCGGAGTAAAATACAGAACGGCCGTCTCCCTGCTTGTGCATTCCTGGATAAACCATCCGTCATCCCTGACGGCATCCGCAATATGGCTGAGTATCTGTGCATCTTCTTCGATGGTATTGCAGTAGCCGAACGACGTATACAGATTGACGGCAGCGTCGAATTTTTTTTCAACAGTAAACGAACGGAGATCGGCTTTTATGTAGTTAATATGCACGCCTTCGTCTTCGGCCGATTCCTTTCCGGCATCAAGTTCTGCCTGTATTATATCTATGCCGGTTACGTTTAATCCGCGCAGGGCAAGTTCTATTGATATGCGGCCAGGCCCGCATCCTGCGTCGAGAATGGATGCACCTTTTGACAGCCCTGCAATTCTGCATACATCTTCTGCGACGGCAGGGGCTTCCGCCCACCGCTGGCTGTCGAACATGATCGGACCGAAATTCAACCAGAATGAATCGTCTTCAAACCACTGACGTTTTTTTTCCACGAACTGACCCCCTAAAAAAAAAGCCCCGCACTTAATGCGGGGCTTTTGTGTAAAACTGCGCTACGGACGTACCAAAACGTCTGCAATATGCGGGCGCTTTACAAGGTCATTTTTAAGGCCTTCTTCCCTCGCTTTATTCACGTACGCAGGATCCTGGAAGCTGTAAGAAAACTTCGTATGGACATCGTACGTTCCCTTCATAAGTGCATATGCATCTTCCGTCATGACAAGTTCTTCGTCTGTCGGAATAACGAATACCTTTGTCCCGCTGTCATCGGCGCTGATGCATGTTTCCGCATTGCCGGTGAAGGACCACTCGTTTTTCTGCCTGTCAATTTTGATTCCCATGTCTTCAAGGCCGTCAAGACACTGGCCGCGGACAATCGGAGACCGTTCGCCGATTCCGGCAGTAAAGACTATGGCATCCACACGGCCAAGAGCCGCTTTGTATGCACCGATATATTTCTTGAGGCGGTAGGAGAACATGTCGATAGAAAGCTGTGCAAGTTTATCACCGTTTGCAGCAGCATCTTCAATATCGCGTCCGTCTGTATATTTACCGTTTGTAATACCCAGAAGTCCGCACTTTTTGTTGAGCGCTTTGTCCATGTCATCCGCACTCATGCCGGTTTTGCGCATAATGTAAAAAGGAAGAGCCGGATCAAGGTCACCGCAGCGGGTTCCCATGACAAGACCTTCGAGCGGAGTAATACCCATGGAAGTGTCGAAACACACACCGTTCTTTACGGCACAGACAGACGCACCGTTTCCGAGATGGCAGATAATCAGGTTCGTATCTGCCGGTTTCTGATGAAGCAGGACGGCAGCACGCTTTGACGTGTACATGAATGACGTACCGTGGAAACCGTAGCGGCGTGCATGATATTTTTCATACCACTCGCGCGGGATTGCATACATATATGCGAATTCCGGCATAGTCTGATGCCATGCAGTATCCATGACGGCACAATGAGGGACGTTGGGAAGCACTTTCTGAGCAGCTTCAATACCCATAATGTTTGCAGGGTTGTGGAGCGGCCCCAGATCCTGAACTTCGCGGAATGTTTCAAGAATTTCAGGCGTAATAATGACTGATTTTGTAAATTTTTCACCGCCGTGCAGTACTCTGTGCCCTACCGCCCCGACTGCGTTCATGTCTTTTATGACACCAACTTTCGGATCGGTGATTTCTTTCATAATCAGTTCAATTGCTTCTTTGTGCGTAGGGCACGGACTTTCGAGAGTATACTTTTCACCGCCGACCTTATGCGTAATAATTGAGCCCGGCTGTGTAACGCGCTCTACAACGCCTGTGCAGAGTACAGCTTTATTATCCCAGTCATAAACCTGGTATTTTGCAGATGAAGATCCGCAGTTGAGTGTAAGAATGACCATACAAATTCGTCCTTCGATAAGATAGATTAAAATATATATCTATTATATGTAATGTAGGATATTACTGCAAGTTGACTTATAAAGTATAAAGAAAATATTGACACAGACACGCGGTTTTTACTATACTCTTGTAACCGATTGTTCGGATTTGTTACCGATCGTTCGGCTGTAATAACTATGTCTGTAATTCAGGAAAAAAACACAAAAGAACGTATTCTCGAAGCTGCATTTTCATTTTATAATGAACCGCGGTTTACGAATATACCGCTGAGCGGTATTGCCGGGCGGGCGGGTATTACGAAAGCTGCAATTTTCCGTCATTTCAAAAGCAAGGACGAACTCTTTGATTCAATGCGCTCGCGTTACTTTGACGATATGCGTGCCATTGTTCCTGAATCTGCTGTACCGTATTCGTCCCTCCTTGGACAGATTGTCAGACTGATACAGGAGCATGAAGAGTATCTGTTCTATACTTTGTATCAGTATGTATCCGATTCCTGTTTTGAAGCCGTTGTCTTTCTTGAACTTGAAAAACGGGGAGTTGATTTACAATCGTACGGAATATGCAGCGGGGTATCGAAAGACAAAACACATATTGTCATCAGAGATATTGAGAAATATTACAGACTCCTTTATGAAATTGCAACAACTGTTTTTTTTCTGAGCGGCAGGAAACGAAGGTCATGCACTTCAAATATCTGTCCGGAGAGCGGATTTGCAGCAACCCTGGATGCTGTGTTTGAACATGGGATAAGCAGCAGTGCACACTGGCTCAGCGAAAAAAGGAAAAGTGAACTTAATTTGCAGTGCATTATCAATCCGGAAAATATGCCGGAAGTAAATCCGTTTTTCGATGCACTTTCTGCCGTTATAGACAAAAAAGGATTTCCGGGGACGACGATAGAAAGCATTGCAGACGAACTTGGACTTGCAAAGAGCAGTCTGTATACATATTTCAAGAACAAGGACGAATTGATTGTTACGCTTGTTGAAAAAGAACTGCTGTATCTTGCAGGCGTAGTAATCCGGAAA
>DCFX01000052.1:0-26200 GCA_002314445.1 Treponema sp. UBA1793 | reverse complement strand
CTTAATTATTATCTGCTGCGGCCTTCTATTGTGTCAATAACTGCCTGGCTGAGGATGAGAGGTTCATTTATGTTTGATTCTATGCTGGATAAGATGAAAATCGATGTTGCCGAACTGGCGAAACCGAAAGAGACAGTGACCGGCTTTCCGCTGAGCAGGCAGCAGTTTTACGGCTGGCTGCATATACTGGTTACCACTATATTCTGCCAGTCGCGCATAAACGGTCTGTCAATCGATGACTGTATGAATACAATAGGAACTTATTATAGATATATACAACAAGGAGTTTATAACGATGAAAAGATATAACATTGCAGTAGCTGCAGTACTGCTTCTGTTTGCAGCTGCTTCCGGATATACGCAGGAAC
Organism: Treponema sp. UBA1793; assembly: GCA_002314445.1. Lineage (GTDB taxonomy): Bacteria > Spirochaetota > Spirochaetia > Treponematales > Treponemataceae > Treponema_D. The sequence continues at coordinate 25,832 of DCFX01000052.1, read as the reverse complement.
CGAACGTCATGAAGCTTACGGTGGAAGAGGCTGTCAAATATGCGGACGACAACAGCCGGACATTGAAAAGCGCACAAATCGACCTTGAAATGAAAAAACGTGCAGCACAGTATTCATGGAACGTACTCGTTCCCACGGTAAGTGCAAGCGGAACGATGTCGCGCGCGAATCAGTATTCGACGATGTACGCCGAAATGCTCAATCCGCTGTTCGACGAGATAAAAGGAGTCGCTACTCGTACTGGTGATTCATTTGCATCGTATCTTCCATCTTCACCCATACCGACAGACTACAGCTCTGAAGGCGACCGCTGGTCCGCCGTAGGCAGCCTCGGCGTATCGCTCAATCTGAGCCTCGCGTACATAGACAGTATCCGCGCATCCCGTGCTGCGTACGAGGCGGGAAAACTGACGTGGGACCAGACGAAGAAACAGAATGAACTCAACATACGCAAACTTTTTTACGGTCTTTTGCTCCAGCAGGAGAATCTCAAAGTACAGGAAACTTCTCTGGAAAACGCACGGCAGCGTGCGGCTCAGTCGGAAATCAACTTTAAGAACGGCATCGTTCCTGAAATCTCCATGCTGCAGGCGCAGGTAAGTTATGAGAACCAGCGGCCGAATATCGACAAAATGAAGCAGACTGTGTCTCAGCAGCTTGACACGTTCGCCTTTCTGCTCGGTATGCCGGTCGGAACGAAAATCCAGCTGCAGGGAAAAATAGATCCGAACTTTATCCAGCTGAATGCAGATGAATTATACGAACGCTATGGGAACGGCAACCCCGACGTTATGACGCTGCAGAAGAATATCGACATGCTCAAAATGCAGCTCGGTGCCCTCAACTTCAAGTCGTACACTCCGGCACTTTCTCTTGGGTGGACAACCCAGCCGGTTATCAGCGACATTACTTATGACTGGAGCAACAGCGACAACTGGTACGACAACGGCAGCCTCCACCTTACGGTAGCCTGGACGCTGTCCGATATGCTGTGGTTTTCCGCAAACAGGCAGCAGGCGCGCGATATACAGGACAATATCAGAAAGCTTGAAATTTCGCTTGAGACAGCGGAACAGAACAACGAGATGCAGATTAGAAAAACAGTAGATTCGCTGGAGCAGTCTCATCAGGCGATTCTTTCAAGCAGCCGCAATATTGCACTTGCGCAGCGCTCGTACGATATGACATCGGTTGCATACCGCAACGGCACAACGGAACTGCTGGATCTCCGCGATACGGAGAATCAGCTGAATCTTGCAAAAATAGGACTGCTTAACGAGCAGTATAATTACATGTCGTACATGCTTGATCTGGAATATATGCTGAATACGACATTAGGAGAAGGAAAATGAATATGCAGAATGTGAAAAAAGCAGCTGCAGCTGCAGTAATCCTTGCAGTGATGCTGGGGGGATGCAAAAAAAAGAATGCGGGAAGCGACGAAGCGGAAGCCAGTTTCGCCGTCAACACATATAAGACTTCTGCGGAACGTCTTGATGATTATCTGGAATTCGGCGGAGATGTAGTTGCGTCGTCCGTCGTCAACATCCTGCCGGATACAGCGGGAAAGCTCTCGAGAAAACTTGTCACAGTCGGCGACTTCGTTAAAAAAGATCAGATTCTCGCCTATATCGATCCGAGCCGCCCCGGCATGACATACAGTGAGAATCCCGTAAAGTCGCCTGTTGCAGGAACGGTGACATCCTTTCCCCTTTCCATCGGCGGTACGGCAAGTCCTGCAGCCCCGCTTGGGCAGATCAGCAGTACGGAGCATCTCGAGATACAGATAAACGTCGCAGAGCGGTTTGTTTCCCGTATCAAGACGAATCAGTCCGCAGTTGTGACGCTCGACGCATATCCGGGACAAAAATTTTCGGCGCGGGTATTTGAAATAAGCCCGGTGCTTGATACGTCAACACGCACACTCAAGGTAAAACTTCAGCTTGAACCTCCCGATCCGCGGGTAAAGGCCGGTATGTATGCGCGCGTAAAACTGATAACGGAAGAACTTAACAATGTAATCGTCATTCCGTTCGATGCACTCGTACAGCGTGACGACAAAACGTACGTGTTCGCTGTTGAGCGCACTACGCAGGACTCTGCTGCAGGCGGACAGGTCGGAACGCCGGGTGTCGTTCATCTGCATGAAGTAACGCAGGGTATTCATGTCGACGATAAAATTGAAATAAGCGGCGGACTGAATGCCGGCGATGAAATCGTCGTACGCGGACAGTCTCTGTTGAACGACGGTTCCAAAGTGAACATCATGTCGGCGAGGTAACATATGTCTATCAGCGAAAGAGCAGTTAATAAACCCGTAACGTCTCTTATTATCTTCGTTATTGCGGTTGCACTGGGAATCTACTGTACGTTCAATCTGTCGGTCGATATGTACCCGAATATGGAAATTCCGTATATGATCGTGTATACGACATATACGAATGCAGGACCGGAGGAAGTTGAACAGAACCTTACGCGTACGCTGGAAAGTTCCCTGTCGGGACTGAACGGCCTTAAAAAAATGCAGTCCCAGTCTTCAACAGGTATGAGCCTTATCATACTTGAAATGAATTACGGTACTAACATGGATGTGGCTGCAAACGATATAAGGGATAAGATAGATCTTGTGCGGACATATCTGCCGGACGAAGCAGAAACCCCAATCACGATGCGCATGGATCCATCCATGATGCCGATTATGGAAATTGCAATGCAGGGCAGCCGGTCACCGGAGGAACTGCGGCGGTATGCAGAGGACGTCGTAAAGCCACGCCTTGAACAGATAGACGGCATTGCTTCCGCAACAGTAACGGGAGGCAAGGAACGTTCTATAAATATCGATATACCACGCGACCGTCTTGAAGCGTATTCGCTTACGATTACGCAGGTTGCGCAGATGATAGGTGCTCAGAACATCCAGGCGGCAGGCGGTTCAATCACTGCCGGCGACAAAAACTATACGATCAAGACGTCGGGAAAATATAAAAGCCTTGACGACATACGCAATACCGTTATTTCATACGCGGCCACAACATCAGACGGCGTGAATATGCCCCAGCTGCACACGGTTCTGCTCCGGGACGTTGCAGACGTATACGACGGCTATAAGGATCAGACAACCATATCGATTCTGGACGGAAAACCGACAGTTATGCTCATGCTGCAGAAACAGAGCGGAAAGAACTCCGTAAAAGCAGCGCACAGCGTCCGCAATCAGATGAAGACAATAGAAAAATCACTTCCGTCCGATGTAAAGCTTGTCGAAGTATTCAATACAACCGACATAATTGAGAGCTCTATCCACGAAGTCGTTAAATCAGTTATTGAAGGAGCGCTCCTTGCTATTCTTGTACTGTTCCTGTTCCTCCGCAGCTTCAAAAGTACGATTATCATCGGGCTTTCCATTCCGGTCTCTGTATTCATAACGCTCGCGCTGATGTATTTCCGCGGCATGACGCTTAATATCATTTCATTGAGCGGACTGCTTCTCGGTTCCGGTATGCTTGTGGACAACTCGATCGTCGTACTTGAAAACATATACACATACAGGGAACGCGATACAAAACCGAAAGTCGCCGCCGTACTTGGTACGAAGGAAATGGTTAATGCCGTAGTGGCCAGTACGCTTACGACAGTCTGTATATTCCTTCCGATGATTATGTTCAACAGCAAGCTCGGCATGATGGGGCAGCTGTTCAACGACATTGCATTTACAATCGTTTTTTCGCTTCTTTGTTCTCTGCTTACCGCAATCATTCTGGTTCCCGTTCTTACCTCAAGTGTGCTCAAAATTGAGAACGTAACGGAAAAACAGACAAATTCCCGCTGGGGTAAAATCAGCCATGGAATAGGCCTGCTTTTTTACAAGATGGAACGGGGATATGCAAATACAGTACGGAAATTACTGCATCATAAGAAAGTCGTCGTATTCACGCTTGCAGGCCTCTTTATCCTTTCAATTGCATCTGTACGCTTTATAGGCTTCATCTTTATGCCGGAGTCGGCAAACGATTCCGTAGCGATTGATTTTGAACTTCCGAAGGGAACTAAAATCGACGTGACTGAAGCGACTGTACAGGAAATGGAAACGATTGCGCGGCAGGTTGTGAAGGGAATCAAGTATTCAATTGTGTCTGCCGGTGGCAGTACGATGCTTGCTTCGTCTTCGGATACGAACAAAGGTACGCTCACACTGCGCCTGTATCCGGCAAAAGAACGAAAACGGGGCTGGGATACCGACGCTACAGCAAAGGAAAAACTGCGCAAATATTTTACTAAATTCCCGGGAACGGACGTGAGCTTCAGCAGCGGTTTCTTTTCGATAGGCAACAGCGGTTTAAGTATAGATATCCGCAGCAATGACCTTGACCTTGTGCGGAACACTTCAAAAAATGTCGTAAAACTTCTCAAGGAACAGGGCAGTGCATTTGTATCGGAACCTACATCCGACATACAGGAAGGCCTTCCCCAGATTGAGATAGTTCTTGACCGCGCCCGCATGTATGAACTCGGCCTGAATGTGGCGACAATAGGCAGCGAAATCAGCAACGCAATCAACGGAAAAACCGCAAGCCGGTATCAGGATGCAGGAAACGACATAGACGTAATAGTCAAGCTGTCGGAAGAAGACAGGAGAAAAGTATCCGACCTCGATCAGATTTACGTAAAGAACGTACAGGGAGTAAGGATACCATTGTCCAACTTTGCGCATACCGTTGAATCATCTTCGCCGGTAACAATATTCCGCGAAGATCAGTCCCGTATTGCACACGTGACATGCAAACCGCTCACCGGACTCTCGCTTGATAAAGTTCAGAGCGGCCTGAAGCATCTTATCGACGTAAACATTCCTATGGAAGAGGATTTGAGTATTACCTTCGCAGGTGATTATGCCGACATGATGGAAGCCGTCAAGAACTTTGCGCTTATCATACTCATGGCAATCATCCTTGTATTCGCCGTTATGGCCAGTCAGTTTGAATCGCTCAAAAGCCCGTTCATAATTCTCTTTACGATTCCGTTGTCAATTATAGGCGTTGTGCTTATTTATCTGATAACCCGTATGCGGTTTAATGTCGTTACCGTCGTCGGCGTTCTTATGCTTGTCGGAATTATCGTTAATAACGGCATTGTGCTTGTCGACCAGACGAACCTGCTGCGTAAGCGCGGTATGTCGCTTGAAGATGCGTGCGTTGAAGCTGCCGGAAACCGACTGCGCCCCATTCTCATGAGTACACTCACGACTATCATTTCGCTCGTGCCGATGGCATTTTTCCCCGGAGAAGGAACGGAAGCCATGCAGCCTATCGGCCTTACTGTCTTCGGCGGTTTGACGTTCGGAACGATTATGACGCTGTTCCTTATGCCTATTGTATACTCGTTGTTTAATAAAAAGGACGAGGCACGGAAAGTGTCTGAGCAGAAGAGTATAGAAGCGGCGAACGCTTCCGGAGGGAACAAATGAACCGTGTAGAGCTTATATTTTCACAGGCGCTTGAAGAGGACTTTATAGAAGCTTTTCGTCAGAATATGATAAAGAACTTTACGGAACTGCCTGCCGTAAAGGGGCAGGGGTTCAGCACTCCGAAACTGGGCGATGAAATCTGGCCGCAGCTCAATGCAATGATGATTGTGTACTGCGGCGACGAAGATGAAGAGAAAATAGAAAAAATCGTCGCCGGGCTGCGCAAAAAATATGTAACCGAAGGAATCTCGTGTTTCGTGAGCAAAGCCCACGAAAGATGAGGATTACCGCATCACCAGATTCGGAATATTGTGTTTTTCCTGCTTTTTGTACAAATATTTGAGCGGATGTATGTCGAATGCATTCGCCGTCCAGCCGCCTGCAGCATCAGGATTTATAATGTTAAGGCTGACCGGATGTGAAATGGGAATGACCATCGCGTTATCCAGAAGAAGCTGTTCGGCCTGTCCGAGCAGCTTCATTCTTGTATCGTCAGTATACAGAGCGGCATCACTGAGGAATTTATCATAGTCGTCGTTTTTCCAGCCGCTTACATTGAGCGTCGAACTACCCTGGAACAGTTCCAAAAACGCAAGCGGGTCTGCAAAATCTCCGATCCATGTATAGCTGAACAAATCCGCATCCCATGAAGGAATACTTGAAAGATAGCGGTCGACAGGCGTTTTTTGAACCTGCACATCAATTCCCAGCGGCGTCCATGCGTCAATGAGAAGTTTCGCCTTCTCCTTCATATAATCCGTATCGGGAATGGCAAAAACGAGCGTGAGTTTTTTGTCTTCAGGAATACCTGCCTTTTCCCGTGCTTCCTTCATAAGAGAGAGCGCTTCGTTCTGATCGGTGTAATTATATCCCTCTATCTGCGGATAGCCGCTGAGAGGATAGACAAACGTCGTCGCTTTTACAAAAGCCTTTTCCCTCAGTTTGTCCCACGGTACCGCTTCAAGCAGTGCCGTGCGGAAATCAGGATTATTCCATATATTGTCTTTTCTGTATTTGAAGAAAAGATACTCAGTTGCAAATTCCGCATTCAGCTGAATCACGTTTCTGTTAAGCAGTTTCTGTACATCAGCGCTGCCGCTTATCCAGTCGGCATCGCCTGTATTGAAATTAAACGCATTGTCGTCAGTTTGATCCGACTGCAGAATAGTTATCTGTTTGAGATGAGTATTTGCCGCATCCCAGTAATTATCGTTTTTCTGCAGTACCAGTTTGCCGTCAGTACGGCTGGCAATGCAGAACGGACCGCTGAATATGCTGAGATCCTTTTTGCAGACCGCAAATGCGCTGTGACACAGAATGCGCGGCAGATAGCTTGCCGGTGAAACAAGGCGGATGGAAATCGTCGTATCGTTTTCCGCCCTGATATCGACATCTTCCCTTTTTCCCTGACCGGTACGGTACTCACGCGCTCCCTTTATTACGTCGAGCAGTGAAGCATAGGAAGCTTCCGGCTCGGCCAGGAGATCAAGCCATGATTCGCAGACGTCCCCCGCAGTTATCGGCGTACCGTCACTGAATTCCGCACCGCTGCGCAGTGTAAATGTCCACCGCAGTTTATCGCGCGAAATACGGTAACTTGTCGCAATCGCATACAGCGGTTCCAGTGACGAAGGGTCATAGGAAAAAAGCCCCTCGTAAAGTCCGGTGAGGATTTCAGCTTCCGAATTATATGAAGCCGTATGCGGATCAAGATCATAGGCATGTACCGAATCAATAATCGTAAAATTCTGCTGGAGGTCGGGGTTGACATTCAGTTCTTCATTTTTCTGATTACTGTTGTCCTGCGCCTGCTCCAGCGGCTGTTCTTCATCAGGGAGTTCCGGTTCAGACGGATCTGCAAAGACCGGAATTATGCATAATGCCGCGGCAGCCGCCGCTGTAATTATTCTTCTGCGTGTATTAATCAACATCTTTTATCCCCAGTTTTTTCATCTGTGCATCTTCTTCAATATAGGACGTATATTCCGCACGTTTCTGATTTGCCTTTACGAGCGTATTTTTCATCGTTACCAGTTCAATTTTCATACCTTTGATTTTATCTTTATCCTGAGCACTTGCATTTGTCTTAAAATAATCGTCAAGTGCGTTAAGAATCACCAGAATTTCCTGAGCATCGCTTATCTGCCTGTTTATGAAATTCAGAATCGATTCTTCCGTTGAAGCCTCTATCTTTTTGTATTCTGTTGTCTGCTTACCCGAAAAAGACAGGAAAAAACGTTCTTTATGTTCAAGGTTCGTGAGGAACGTATTGTACTCAATTGTTTGTATGCTCCGAGTATCCGTTTTGGGGTTTACAATGGTAAGATCGTATTCTTCCTTGGGCTTCGGAATATTAAACGCTTTCCGCAGGGTTTCCTTAAGTTTATCAAAAAACGAATTGTGTTCTGTCGAAAGTATATCGTGATTTACACTGATTTTAGCCACGACCGTATTAAGCTGAGGACCCAGTACCGACAGTGCAAGTACCGTTTCCAGAAGCATCCCTTTCGTGTCGACTTTTTTCTTTGATTTTTGGGAACGCTGCTCCTGTACCTGAAGTTTTTGAAGCAGAGCCTGCTGGAGCTGCACTTTGTTCGGCGCCTGGTCTTCTTTTATAATTTCCTGGACAAGATCATTATAGAACGGTTTTTTCCCCATCACTACCGGGTACAACCGCTTTATTTCAGCGACTTCATCATTTGCAGATTTGAATGCCTGCTCTTTATTAAAAGAGGGATGCTCGAACAGGTCTTTGCGCATCTGCCCCTTGTATATCTCGCGCTGGAAATCAGTAAGCTCCTTGAGCGTAGCATTTATTGAGCTGACAGCCTGTGCGCTTTTGTTGATTGAATCGTTAATAAGGCTGAGTGTCATCTGTGCCGCATGGTTGCGTGCTTCGTTTATGAGTTCCGCAAGATTCCGCGTATTTGTTCTTGAATTATTTGCCGAAAAATGGTTCCAGTCGATGCAATTGTTGAAATCGACGAGCCTGCGTATTTGTGAAATATCGATATGATCTACAGAAAATTTGAAATAAGTGCATATGAAATCCAGCATGCTTTCATAATCGGAAAGACGTGCCCCCATTACAGTTGCCCGTTCGTTTTCTATAAACGGAGAATCATCGGGAACCGTAATGTCGGAAATTTTTTTATCAAGCTTGTAAGGATCTGATTTTATAAGAGAACGCTCGACAAGAAGGTCATACAGATTCTTTACACATGTATGGAGAAGTCTGTAGTTATCGAGCATCTCCGGCAATGAAGAAGTATTTAACCATTCCGTTTTTGCTGTCAGTGCGCTTTCAAGTTCTTTTAAAAAAGTTTGTCCGTCACTCATACTTTTATTATCGTTGTTTTTTGCTTTAAAATCTACTATAAAGGAGATTTTTACAGTACCAGCTTTATACCGGCCGAAAGCATCATAGCATCCAGCCCCCGGCCTTCGGCAAGAGAGCCGAGCGGCAGATAAAACCGCACATCCGGACCAGCCTTGATTGTATCAGTAAAACTGTAAAGCCATGCGGCTCCCCCTGAAAGGTACATCATGCGTCCGTTTGTCCAGAACCATTTATTGATGAGTGACGTATCGTCCGCTGCCGTACCGCTCGTTCCGCTGTCTGAACTGGAAACCCCGCTTGAGAGTATGCCGAACCGCACAAGCATTGAAACGCCGGCTTCTGCCTCCAGCGTTCCCCTGTCTGTTAAATGGAACGAAAATACGGCGGGGAATGTGAACAGAAAGGAAAACACAGTCGCCGTTCTGTTTTCCACTTCCGCAGGCAGCGCCATTTCTTCATCGCTGTCCCACAGATAGTAATTATAAAAAAGAGACAGCCGGGGCTGGAATGAAACGAAATAATAATCAGGCCACGAAACGCCGACCGTAAGGGGGTAAACGACGGGAGACGGAGCGCTTTTTGTGCCTGCTTCTGTGTTCAAAATGAACATCGGTTCAAATGTAAGAAAAAAATCAATTTGATGGATAAAACTGCCGGATGATGCAGAAGATTCTGTTATGTCTGCGTCTGCTGCCGCAGGATTTGTTCCGCCCTGCGCGTTGAGGCCTGTTTCACTATAAATTGAAACAATCCGCGCAAAGAGGATGAAGACCGTGCACAGCACTTTACGTTTCATCAGATTCCTCCGGTATTAGTATACAGGATTTTATCGAGATTCACCGAAATAAATCCGCTTCTGCCTACTTTATAGAAAGACGTTTCTTCCCACGCTGTATACATAGTCGTGCCGGAAATTGTAAATTCAGAATATTCATAGCCCGTCGGAAGCCTGGGCAGCCGTAAGGCACATGTCTTTCCGCCGTTCAGGATATGCCTGTCGAAGAGTGCGCCGTTTATATACATTGTGCCGTCGCTGAACAGAGCGCATGCATATGTATCTGCTATAAGCGCCTGTGCGTTGAGCGGTGTCGAATCATCTCCCTGTTTCTGCCTGAAGTACTGCCGAGGAGTGTGTCCTCCGGCAGTGCGGCAGGTAACATAAAACGCAGTATCATCCGGCAGGACGGAAAGCAGTTTCCTGAGCCTGTCGGGAGCGGATGTAAACGGTTTCGGCGTCTTCTGCGAGCGGAATGATTCCCTGTCTGTCTGCGATATAAGCAGTCTGCCGGATGCGTTTGACGGAGACAGTGAAAGAAGCGGTATTTCCGGCTGAACAGAGATATACGTAAAATTCACTTTTTCTGCTGTTTCCGTTTTTACAGAGCAGATGAACGTGCTGCCGTCCCATACATAGTCTGTTATTTCCGATTCGGCTCCCAGTCCTATGTTCGCACAGCTGATGACAGGATATGCAATATGGGACGACAAATCAAACTGTACGAGGAAAGGATGAAGGCTGTCATTTTGAGTACTGCCTTTCATCGTCGTGTTAAAAAAAGAACTCTTGTACAGCGAAAAGAGAGGCGTATCTTTCTGAAACACAAGATTGTCCGCACTCCTGCTGCCGAACAGTTCCGCATCTTTGTAAAGCTGCATTTTGTCTCCGTTGAAAACAAGTATGCCTGTTCTGTTCACAAGTGCATATGCTGCAGGAGTCTGACTGCCGTCGCCGGCTGCGCATGAAGCTGATGAAATACGCACAGCCTCTGTCCATGGCCTTTCCGGCTGCAGAGGCGCATCCTGCGGTGCGCTTGTTTCTGTAAACGAACCGTTTGAAAAACTGTACCACGTGTGGTCGTTCACCGCAGGCAGAACAGCAGATGATTCTTCATTCAGCGGTTTTGTCCTGCTGCATGAAAAAAGTATAAGAACCGGCAGAAAGGCTGCAAAATATCGGTGTTTCATTGCTTTCCAGTGTATAACGGGACAGCTGATATTTCAAGAGTCATATCCCTGTCCGAAGAACAGGTGATAACTGCAATTTCTTCTATACTATAAAGATAGCTGTTTACAGCTCCTGTCTTCACAACCGCCAGCCCGGAGTCTTTCTGCCTGCCGTACGACGGTATATACTGCGGAAGAAAAAGAGGAACGGCGGTTTCTCCCGTTTCCGTCCGTTTTGAAGCCGCAGCAGCAAGCCGGGATGTTTCCACCGTGATGCAGTTTTTCATTGAAAGCAGGGCGGCGCTGAATTTTCGCGAAGCTATGGCACTGCAGACTGCGTCTTTATCGAGTTTCCACGGGTCGTAGCAGATACTTCCTGCAGCGGCTTTTTCTCCCAGCGTGTTGATCAGCTTCTGCCAGTTGAAGTCTGCAAGGTAGTCTGCCGTTTCTTCTGCACTGCTTTCCGCTGCCGTGTACAGCTGCATACATACAGCCGCAGGAAAGCCCGTTTCCCACGTAATGCTGTTGTCTTCCGGGTAAATACAGCCTGCGGCATGAAAAAAACAGGAATCTGTCCCGCCATGGCGTGTGACGGGTTGTGCCGTGACTGTACACGGCGAACTGCCTGCAAGCTCAAGAATGAATGATTGTGCGGTGCCGCCCGCAGGAGCCAGCGTGAAAGAGCCTGAACTTTTTCCGGAACGGTACCGTATCTCCCAGCCGGAGAGGGGTGGCCAGTCCGCATCGCTTTCAGGAGGCCATTCGGGCAGGGTGAATGTAACTGATTCCGCCGGATTCACCAAAACGGAACATGACAGGAAAACAGCAAGAGTTGTTGCCAAAGCGGAAAAAAAGAGGAACTGTTTGCTCATACCTTAAAATTCGTTTTGAATATACGATTTTATGCGGTTTTTGCAAAAAAAAGTTGCCACTGCATGATTTTTTTTATATCTTTTATTACAAACCTAAAGATGCTTTATTGTATTCTTTTCTACAATAGGGTGAGATATATAAGGAGTTGCATTAGTATGGCTAAACAGTTAGTATTTAATGAAGAAGCCCGCAAGAAGCTGCTTTCCGGTGTGGAACAGATTTCAAAGGCTGTAAAAGTAACACTTGGACCGTGCGGACGCATGGTTATGCTCGACAAAAAGTATGGTTCACCGACTATTACAAAAGACGGTGTTTCAGTTGCCAAAGAAATCGAACTCAAAGATCCGTATGAAAATATGGGTGCGCAGTTCGTCCGCGAAGTAGCATCAAAGACAAATGATGATGCTGGCGACGGTACAACGACAGCTACAGTTCTTGCATACGCAATGGTACGTGAGGGTGTAAAGTCTGTAGCAGCCGGAATGACACCAATCGAAATAAAACGCGGCATGGACAAAGCTGTTAAACTCGTCGTCGAGGAAGTAAAGAAAAACGCTAAGCCTGTAAAAGGTGCCGACGATATTACCCACATTGCAACAATTTCTGCAAATAACGATCCTGAAATCGGTAAAATGCTTGCCGATGCCATTTCAAAAGTGGGAAAGGACGGCGTTATTACTGTTGAAGAGTCAAAGAATATGGACACAACAGTCGACACTGTAGAAGGTATGCAGTTTGACCGCGGTTACATTTCATCATACTTCGTTACAGACCGCGAGCGCATGGAAGCTGATTATGACGATGCATATGTCCTGATTTATGACAAAAAGATTTCAGCAATGAAAGACCTCCTTCCGATTCTTGAAAAAGTCGCAAACGAAGGAAAAGCTCTTATCATTATCGCAGAGGATGTCGACGGCGAAGCGCTCACGACACTCGTTCTCAACACAATCCGCGGAACTATCAAATGCTGCGCAGTCAAGGCACCGGGATTCGGCGACCGCAGAAAGGATATGCTGCAGGATATCGCTATTCTGACAGGCGGACAGGTCATTTCTGAAGAAGTCGGCCTCAAACTCGAAAGCGCAGACGTCAGCATGCTTGGAAAGGCACGGACAGTTAAGATTGATAAAGACAACACGACAATCGTCGGCGGTGCCGGAAGCAAGAAAGATATTACGGAACGCGTTGAAGAGATCAAGACACAGATAGAAAAAACAACATCAAGCTACGACAAAGAACAGCTCCAGAAGCGCCTTGCAAAACTTTCCGGCGGTGTGGCAGTCATCAACGTCGGTGCAACAACCGAAACAGAGATGAAAGAGAAGAAATTCCGCGTTGAGGATACAATCGCTGCAACACGCGCAGCGCTTGAAGGCGGCGTTGTTTCCGGCGGCGGCCTTGCACTGCTTGAAGCTTCCAAGATTCTTGAATCCATCCCGTCCGACCTTACAGAAGACGAGAAAGTCGGCTTTAAGATTGTCCGCCGCGCATGCGAAGAGCCGATCCGCCAGATTGCAGACAATGCCGGCGTTGACGGTGCGGTTATTGCCGAAAGGGCTAAAACAGAGAAGAAAGGCATCGGTTTTGATGCAGCAAAGAACGAGTGGAAGAACATGATGGAAGCAGGTATTATCGATCCTGCTAAAGTCGCCTGCTCAGCTCTGACAAATGCTGTTTCAATTGCCGGTACGCTCATCACAACAGAATGTGCGATTACGGATATTCCTGAACCGAAGGCTCCTGCTGCGGCACCTGCCGGCGGAGATATGGGCGGAATGTATTAAAAATACATCCATGTATTTTTAATACATGGCACCATTCTGCGAAGCAGAATGGTGCAACACTTGGGCCGGACATCGTGTCCGGCATTTTACTTTTAAAACCGGGGAATGTATTTTTAGTACATGGCACCATTCTGCGAAGCAGAATGGTGCAACACTTGGGCCGGACATCGTGTCCGGCATTTTACTTTTAAAACCGGGGAATGTATTTTTAATACATGGCGCCATTCTGCACACAATAGATGGTCGTTGTCCTTTCTCATACGGTAACCCTGTTTCTGCGTATTGTATTTTTTTCAGCCATCTTTTTTTATTTTCACCATTGTAGTATAGTTTCTGCATATGAAATCGAAGCACACTAATAAAATTATTCCGGCAGTTTTTATCATTATAGGTGTCGTTCTTGCCGCTCTTATAATCGTGAGGATTGTATACTGGAACGATGAGCGTTCCGTCCCCCGCGCCCGGGTTATCATCCCGACATCGGAAGCAGACAGGGAAAAAAAGACACAGACTGATATGCAGACACAGGACAATTCTTCGATGACGTCGTTCATACCACTTCTTCCCACCGAGACACTTATCAGTGCCCAGACTTTTGATCTCAACGGCGATACGCTTGAAGATCAGGTAATTGCCGTCCGCAGGGAGAGTATGCAGTACCTCGTACTCATTATCGGTATGTATGATGCCGAAAGCAATTCATATGTCCGCACAGCGGAAATTACGACCGAAATTTCCCGGGTACGGACATTTTCATATACCGGAATCGATATGACCGGCGAGCATAAAACGGAACTTGTCTATCAGGGTGTAAAGGACAACGGCGACAGTGTCATGTGTATTTATATGCTCCGCCGCAAATTGAACAAATTTGAACTTGTGCAGATAGGTAATTTTGAATCCGACGGCACTATCTTTATTCAGCAGGATGACCGTTCCGAATCATACGAACTTTCCCAGTCAAAAGGCGTGAGCTTTCCCGTGTGGGTTTACAGTTCCGCAAAAGATGAGACTGGTTCCGGAAATGCGAACCTGAGCCAGATTCAGACTGAGTATGAATGGAATGAAAAAGAACAGAAATATGTGCAGACAAAGCAGGTCAGGGTTACGGGAAGCAGAATCGCGGCAAAAGAGCTTGCCCGTATTCAGGACGGTACCGTTGAGACGTTTGCAGATTTTCTTAACGGGCTTTGGTATAAAACATCAAATACTGAAGACGGTATACGCTATCTGTTTTTTGATTACGCCGGAAAGGAAATCATATTCCTCTATCAGGATACGGAAGAGGTATATTCATGGGAGGACAGCAATCTCCGCCGGAGCGGCATCTATCTGACAGCGACGAACGAATCAATTACGAACATGCAGCGGCGGTGCGACATTTCCCTTACAGGTGTCGACGAGGTCAGGGTGCATATCATCGACGATGTGCGTATGATCATAAAGGAAAACAACTTGTGGGACGGAAGCTACCGGAAGATGACGACACAAAGCTCATTCGATGCCGGAACGAAGCAGGCAACCGATGAAGACTACGCTGCAGAACTTGAGAAAGGCCCCTCCTGGACGACAGATAGCGGCATGCATTTTACGTTTGCCCGGAATGCATATTCGCTTACGGATGATTCCGCGAAGGATGAAGGAATATTCGCTACCGGCATGGTCGCAGGAAACTTTGTAATCCAGTTCCGTTCTTCATCGCCACAACAGATTCTGGCTGACTCGTACCAGATGGTTTTTGATTCAGTGACGATACCTGAAACAAAAAAACATAAAGCGGAAACCCGTATTAATTACGATACACTGCATCTGACTCCTGTACGCCTTTCTCCCGATACGTGCTTTCCGCTTGAAGGCCGGGCGCTGACGCTGACGCGTGACAAGTCCCGTTCTTGACATAAAGACTTGCGTTCTATAGTATGAATTATTATGACTGTTAACGAACTTCGCTCAAAATACATAAGCTTTTTTAAGAGCAATGGCCACATGGAAATCAGCGGCAAATCACTTATTCCGAATAATGATCCGACTGTTTTGTTCACGACTGCAGGTATGCAGCCGCTTGTTCCGTATCTTTCAGGTGAAAAACATCCTTCCGGCACACGCCTTACCGATTATCAGAAGTGCGTGCGTACCGGCGATATTGATTCGGTCGGAGATCCGTCCCATCTTACATTTTTTGAAATGCTCGGCAACTGGTCTCTGGGCGACTATTTTAAGAAAGAATCTATCGGCTTCAGCTACGAATTTCTGACAGGCAGAGAATATTTAAATATTCCGCCTGAAAAAATTTCCGTTACGGTTTTTGCAGGCGAGGAAGGCATTCCCCGCGATGATGAGGCTGCATCAATCTGGGAAAGCCACGGTATTCCCAAAGAACGCATTTTCTATTTACCCCGCGAAGATAACTGGTGGGGGCCTGCAGGTGCAACAGGTCCGTGCGGTCCCGATACGGAAATTTTCTATGACACCGGCAAACCTAAGTGCGGCCCGGACTGTCGTCCCGGCTGCCGCTGCGGTAAATATGTTGAAATCTGGAATAACGTTTTCATGCAGTATAATAAGGATACGGAAGGCAGGTACATCCCGCTGGAACGCAAATGCGTTGATACCGGCATGGGTGCCGAACGCACCGTTGCCATGCTTAACGGCATGAAATCCGTATATGATATCGACGTTTTTAAGCCGATTATCGACTGCATTGAAAAACTTTCCGGCAAAAAGTACGGAGATGATGAAAATACGGACATATCAATCCGCATTATTGCAGACCACGTGCGTACGGCGGCTTTTATCCTCGGAGACCAGCAGGGCGTTACTCCGAGCAATGTGGGAGCCGGCTACACACTCCGCCGCATTATAAGGCGGGCAGTGCGCCACGGACGCAAAATCGGTATTGACGGGGCTTTCCTTGCAAAACCGGCAGACGTCATCGTAGACGAATATATCAATGCGTATCCTGAATTTGCCGGAAAGAAAGAGTTCATCTTTAATGAGCTTACCGGCGAAGAGAATAAATTTCTTGAGACGCTCAAAAAAGGTGAAGCGGAATTTGCCAAGCTGCTGCCCAATCTCCAGAAAAATCCGCAGAAAGTCATTCCGGGGCGCGTTGCGTTCCGTTTGTATGATACGTTCGGCTTTCCGATTGAACTTACGGAAGAACTTGGCCGTGAAAACGGCATGACTGTCGACGTCGAGGGATTTAAGGCGGAAGAAAAGAAGCATCAGGAAGAGTCCCGTACGCTGAGTGCAGGCGCTTTCAAGAGCGGACTCGGTGACCACAGCGAAATTTCCACAAAATATCATACGGCAACCCACCTGCTCCAGCAGGCGCTTGTTAATGTACTCGGCGATGAAGTAGCGCAGCGCGGTTCCAATATTACGCCGGAACGCCTCCGTTTCGACTTTTCTTTCTCCCGTCCTATGACAAAAGAAGAAATCCAGAAAGTGGAAGATATAGTGAACGAACAGATTCGGAAAGATATGCCTGTTACAATGGAAGAAATGAGCCTTGCTGATGCAAAGAAAGGCGGTGCCCGTGCGTTGTTCAGCGACAAGTATGGCGAGCGGGTGAAGGTATACTCTATCGGCGATTTCAGCCGTGAAGTTTGTGCCGGCCCCCACGTACAGCATACTGCCCAGATCGGACATTTCAAAATTACCAAGGAACAGTCTTCCTCTGCCGGTGTGCGCCGTATCCGTGCGGAAATAGAAGGCGGTCTCCCGCTTGATTCGTTAAAGTGAACCTGTATTCTGCTGTAACACAACGACGGAATATTTGTTATAATTGAAACAGACTTTTTAAAGGAAAGAAAAATGAAGCGTTTTGCCCTTGTTTTTATAGTATCGATGGTAGCTGCGGCTGCTGTTTTTGCACAATCAGACCTGCAGGTTCTTGCTGTCATAAAACTGAATAAAAATGAATCTATTACAGTTAAGCAGCTGAAGACCCGCGTTGAAGCTTATAAAAAACAGACAGGTAAAGTTTTTACTGTCGAAGAAAAGAAACAGATACTCGATGCACTTATTGATGAGAAACTTGTCATGCAGGCTGCCCAGAAAGCCGGAATTTCCGTGCCCGACAGTTCCGTAGACCAGTATTTTCTCCAGACAATGTCGCAGCAGGTGGGCAAAAACGTCACCGAGCAGGAATTGGATACGCTCGTCCAGCAGCAGACAAAAATGTCGCTTGACGATTATATGAAACAGCAGGCCGGTATGACGGTCGCAGATTACAAAGAGTATCTCAAAGCCCAGCTTACCGCACAGCAGTATATCATTTCCCAGCGCCAGAGCGAACTCAAAGGAATTGCGCCTACCGACGATGAAATCCGCGCTTTTTATGAACTGCATAAAGCTTCCTTTGTCTGGAGCGACATGATAAAGATTTTCCTGGTATTTGTTCCGAAGAACGGAAAGCCTGAAGATGCAAAATCAAAAGCTACAGAACTGCTCAACAGTTATAAAGATAAGAAAATGACACGCGATCAGATTACCGTAAAATCAAAAATGGACGGTTCCGGCTTCCAGGCGGGCGAAATGCTTATCAACAAGACGGAAAACAGCGCATCTCAGCTTGGAGTCGCATACAAGGACTTAATCGATCTTTTTACAAAAGATGCCGGCTATATTTCTGATATTCAGGATAATCCGACAAACTGCCAGTTTTATGCAGTTACCGATAAGTATGCCGCAAAGATGCTTGCATTGAGCGACGTCGTACAGCCGGGAACAACGGTAACCGTGTACGATTATATCAAACAGAACCTTTCGCAGCAGAAACAGATGGAATACCTGCAGACTGCAGCGACCGAGATTTCAAAATCTCTTGATACGCCGGAAAATGTCGACCGCAAAAAAACAGGTGCCGATCTTGATAAGCTGCTTAATTGGGAAGGAAAGTAATAAGTGTCACGCAGAAAAGGAAGAATTCTCGCATTTCAGGCGCTTTATTCTCACGATGTCGGCGGCGTTTCTATCGACGACCTGCTGACATTTTCATGGGTGAATAAAGATGAAAATCCTGATGCGGATTACGACAACGAAGCGTACACATTTGCACGCCTTCTCATAACCGGTACAATGGAACACATAACGCAGATAGACGATTTGATCAAGCAGTATCTTTCGGCACACTGGGATTTTGACCGTGTGAACAAGGTTTCGCTTGCCATTCTGCGCATGAGTGTTTATTCGCTTCTGTATCAGAAGGAGACAAATTCCTCTATCGTTATTGACGAAGCAATAAATATAGCAAAAGATTTCGGTGCCGATGACTCGTTTAAGTTTATTAACGCCGTGCTCGATAAGATAAGTAAGGTAGCTCAAGTTCCAGAAGAGGGTTGATATGAACAGGGTTCGGGTCTTATACCGGTTCCTGCTTCCAGAGTTTTTCATCGTCGTCCTTATTATTGCCGCAGTCTCATGCAGCATGAGTGCTTCCCGCAATTCTTTTACCGGGAAGCTGGACGAAATTGATGTCCTTATAGAGCAGGGACAGGATAAAGACGCCGTAGACGAGCTCAAAAAAATCGAAAAAAAAACATATAATTCATGGTCACGCATAGGCATATTCCGCCGGTATAATCAGCTTGGGGAAGCAGAACTTGCGGAAAGGGTTCTTAAACAAGGGCTCAGGAAAAATCCCCGGAATCCCGAAATGTCTGCCGTTTATTCGAACTTTCTACTGCGGAATGGACGGGTTGACGAAGCTGTACAGGCTGCCGCATGTCTGCGGGGAACGGAGTACGGTTCTATTTATTCGGAGGCGTATCTCGATTCGGTTTTTTCATCGGCAGGAAACGATGCAGCATCGTATGCGGATAAGAAATTTTATCCTGTGTACTACGATGCGTATGCGGGGTCTCACGATTCGTACTGGCTGCGGAGCTGTGCTGTTGTCTGCATGCGGAACGGAGAATACGACAAAGCTGCTGCACTTCAACCTGATGACTTTACAGAACCTGAGGATGCATACTTCTGGGGTCTTGTCGCATTCGATAACAAATTGTACGGAAATGCTGCCGCGCTTGCCCGGAAAGCGCAGTCGCTGTATCCTGAATCAACCATAAAATCACGCCGCAGTGTATCTCCTGTTGAAATAGGCCTGCTGCTTTCTGATGCGTATGTTTCGCTTTCCGAAACGGAAGAAGCAGAAAACGTGCGCCGTTCGCTTCTTGACAGTCTTTCAGCAGATAAAACGGCTGCCGGTTCCGGCACTGAATCGTTTAGAACAATGCTGCCCGCAGTCTATGTTGACAGTGCGCTGTATGCAGCTGCGAACGGTAATGATACGGAGTGCAGCCGTCTTTTGTCATACACAGTCGACACCTGGCCGGATTTTGTTCCCGGCCTTATTTCGTATGCCGACTTTGCATACCGGACAAGTCTGCCGCTTGCCGAAACACCGCAGGAAACGGTACTGCGCGATAAGGGTCTTGCCACCCTGCGGATGGAGAAATACGATAACCGTGCAAAAATACCTGTAAGTGATGCTGCATACAGAATGGACAAAAGCCTGGAGAGAAAAAACGACCCGCTGCTGTACATAGCACGGCTGGATTTAAAATACAGAACAGACAAAACGCTTACGGTGAACGAAAAAATTGCAGACGTGTGGAACGAGCTTGAAAGCAGTGAAACAGGGACTGATACATATCCTGTGCTGCTTCTTGAATTTGCAGTCAGCAAACTGTTGTCGTACGGGCAGGCTGAAGATGCATGGACACTTTACAGTAAATACATAGCATCAAAATATAAGTTCGACGCAGGCCGGGATTTTTGGGAACAGACTGCAGCTCATGTGAGGGAGTTTACGCTTGCAGAGGCAGAATACGCCGCCTGGTTTGCCGCGTACCAGCGGTATGCAGATACGGCCGTCCGTCTGTATGAATACTGCGTGTACGAAAGCGGAGGTTTCTCCGCCGACGGTGACGAACAGAAGAAGATATCCGCATATGTCTCAATACCATCCTGCATGAACCTTGCAATGATATACAGCAGTCTGGGTGCAAATGCACAGGCGCTTGATTTATATGCGGCCTCGGCATCCCGTACCGTTGATGTAAAGCAGAAAGCGGAAATCATGTACCGTATGGCTGTAATCTATTCGGCACAGCAGAAAAAGAGCGACGCGCTCAGGGCGGCAGATTATGCACTATCCCTTGATCCTTCACATGCACGGGCAAAACTGCTCTGCGACCAGTTATCGGCCGCAAAATAAAAAAACCGGTGCTGTGCGGCACCGGTAGTTTCAACGCAGGAATCCCGTTATTTTTCAATAACAGCAATAATGTCGCTCATCTTGAGAATAAGATGATCTTCATTGTTGATCTTGACCTGTGTTCCGGCATATTTGTCATACATGATATGATCACCGGCTTTTACCGTAATCTTATCCTCTTCCGTTCCCGGACCGACCGCAATAACTGTTGCTGTCTGTGTCTTTTCCTGTGCTGCTTCCGGAATAATGATTCCTGAAGCTGTTTTTGTTTCGGCCTTTTCGTTCTTTACAAGAACTCTGTCTGCCAACGGTTTGATAGTCATTATGTCAGCTCCTATACATTATGATTTAATAATTAAAATATGAAATCAAACGACTTCTTTTATATAATATACGGATTTTTGCTGTTAATCGTCAATAAAAAACAGGATAAAAAATGGGTCAAAAACGCCCATTTTGATGTAAATTTTATATTGCTGCGTAAAAAAGTCCCCAATTTATCAGTGCCGGGACTTGCTGTCAGAAAAAATGGATCAGGAAGAGAGAGCGGAGAATCCGTCAGTTCTTTATATCTGTTTATATTATAACAAAATATAAAATAACAGCATATTTTTTCTTTTTTTTACAGTAGATGGCACGATAATTGCTATATAAAAAGCATAAGGGGTGTTAAACTATGACAAATGATGAAAACATTTTAGCTATGTATCTTAAAGACATCAATAAAATCCCGCTTCTTACTCGTGAAGAAGAGACAGATCTTGCTCTGAAAGCAAAGAACGGCGATGCAGCCGCAAAAAATAAAATTGTAAAGGCGAATCTGCGTTTCGTTGTAAACGTTGCAAAAAAATATCAGAATCACGGACTTGACCTTTCAGACCTTATCAGCGAAGGAAACATAGGCCTTTTGACTGCCATCGACAGGTTTGATGTTGATAAAGGATATCACTTTATTTCGTATGCAGTATGGTGGATACGTCAGTCCATCCTCAAAGCTATTTGCGAAAAGAGCCGTGCAATCCGCCTGCCGCTCAACAGAGCCAACGAACTTGTACAGATTGAACACGCACGCAAGGCGGTAACCGGTGATAAAACAGAGGAAGAAGAGTTTGTGGAAGTCGCAAAGATGCTCAATATGCCGAGAGAGCATGTGCGCGAGATGATCAACATTTCCCGCGATATGGTTTCGCTTGATGCACAGGTTCACAGTGCAGAAAATGACCATGCGGCTGTAGGTGATTTTATTGAAGATGAGCGCTATGCGGATCCTGATGAAGCCGTAATGACAAGCGAGATGCGGAAAGATATAGACAGTGTGCTCAACACGCTGAAACCGAATGAAGCAAAAGTTCTCCGCCTGCGCTATGGCCTTGGCGGTACAAAACCGATGTCACTTAAGGAAGTCGGTGACAAATGCAACCTTACAAAGGAACGCATCCGCCAGATAGAAAAACATGCCATAGTCAGAATGCAGCACCCGACAAGAATGAGACAGCTTGAATCATATGTTGCATAAACCTGCATAACAGCTGAACGACCGCACCCTATATGGTGCGGTTTTTTTATGCCCGCGAGCCGTAATGAAATGGCTGAGTATGCGCACTTGTTATACGATAGTAATACGTTTTACTTGTTGATCTCAGTATCAATATCCCTGCCGCCATACATTATTCTGACAATCGTTACTGTGTTCTTCGTTTCATCAGGAATATAAAAAGCAAGGTACTTATTTATAGACAGTACGCGAAGCCCCTTTGACTTCCACGGTTCTTTCTCATACATATGGTATCGCAATGGAAATTCATCAAGCTGTTCAATTGCATCCATAATACGACTTACCTGTTTTCCTGCTATAACAGGTTCCTGCAAAATATTCGCAATATATTTATATATTGATATTAAATCTTCTTCTGATTTTTTTGTATATTGGACATTCCACTTCGTCATATAGAGTATTTTCGGCTCATTTCTTTGCGGACATCCTCCGCAGAAATTACACGCCCTGCTTCAATATCTGCAATACCGGCATTTATTTCTTTGTTAAACTGTTCTTCGGATAACGAGTTTATATTCAACGGTAAAGACGCAGGTAACTTCATATCAAAGGGAATGCCCTGCTGATAGATTACCTGTCTGAGAAACACATCTATTGCATTAGACATAGGTATGCCTAATTTACCGAGGATTTCTTCAGCTTGTTCTTTTACTTCCGGTTCAACCCGGGCAAAAATATTTGATGTTCGTGCCATGACTGCATTGTATGACAATATCCTGCAAATAGCAAGCTGATAGCTGTTATATACTTTTCCGGTATAAGAGACGGCATTCTTAAGAGGTTTACGTATTGCAACCTTTTGGTAAGGTGAATCATTTTTTGTTATAAAATTGATTTCATGTAAGAAAATGCATCGGTACGAGCCTGTACCAGAATATCCCTGTCCCGCTCTATATCCGCGATTCCCAGCTGCAGAGTGCCTGCCTGGAGTGTACCTGTTACTTCACCCGGACCGCGCAGTTTTAAATCCTGTTCCGCAATCAGGAAGCCGTCCGTGCTCTCGCGCATAACCTTCATGCGCTGAATGCCCGCTTCCTTTATATTTTTGCTGTAAATGAGAAAACAGTATGACTGTACATCGCTGCGTCCCACGCGGCCGCGCAGCTGGTGGAGCTGGGCAAGTCCGAAACGTTCGGCCTGTTCAACTACGATGCACGTCGCATTCGGAACGTCGACGCCGACTTCTATAACAGTAGTTGCGGCGAGTATTTGTATGCTGCCGTCACGGAAAGCATTCAAAGCTGCTACCTGTTCCTCTTCTCCCACACGTGAATGGACAAGCGCACACTTGAACTCCGGGTATACCTGCTGCGAAAGGTATGCAAACATTTCTTCCGCAGATTTTGGGGCGGTTTTTTGAGCCGGTGTATGTTCAGCGTCAGAACCGGGTACCGGCTCTTCATTTTCATCATATGTGCGGTCGTCCGCCTCTATTGCCGGATAGACAAAATACGCCTGGCGGCCGGCTGCCAGTTCTCTGCGTACTGCCTCGTATGCGTTCGATTCGTGCCCTTCTGCCACAAGGTACGTTGTCACCGGTTTTCTTCCCTTTGGCATGGTATGCAGAACAGAGACGTCGAGATCGCCGAACACTGTAAGGGCAAGCGTCTGCGGAATAGGCGTCGCGCTCATCATAAGCAGATGGAGGGTGTAAGACGACGTTCCGGCAAGCTGCCTGCCTTTTTCAACGATTGACTGGCGCTGCAGCACGCCGAACCGGTGCTGTTCGTCTATGACAGCAAGCTGCAAATCGTTGTACTGTACCTGCTGCGAAAAAAGCGCATGCGTTCCGATTACAATATCTATGTTTCCGTCTTTCAGTTGTTTGAGAAGCTGCGAACGGCCCGCGGCCTTTACGTTGCCGGTAAGAAAGGCAACGCGTATTCCGAGCGGTTCAAGCAGGCGGGCTGCTGTTTCCGCATGCTGCCGTGCAAGCAGTTCCGTCGGTGCCATGATGGCGCACTGGCCTTTCCAGCTTATGACCCTGAGGCATGCAAAAAAAGCAACAAGCGTTTTTCCCGAACCCACGTCTCCCTGCAGCAGCCGGGCCATCGTAAACACAGGTTTCCGTTCAGTATCCCTTTTTCCGCTTTCCGTGTCGTTCAGCAGTGCAGCCCTCTCGCGGTATCCGCGGTCAATATCGTTATCCATTTCAATGATGACTTTCTGCTGGTCGGCCGTAAGCGGAAACGGAAGGCGTTTAAGCAGCTCCTTCTGCAGAGGGGAAAGCGATGCAGCAAACGTTTCCTGTGTGAGTTCCGTAGTACTGCCGCTGCAGGGGTCGGCCGTAAGTGCCGCAGCGGGAACCGCACCCTTATGCTCCCATGCGCGTTTTGCAATGATGCACTGGAAGTTGAACAGCTCCTCAAATATGAGTGTCCGGCGGGCTTCCATGGCCTGTGCGATTGTTTCAGGCTCGTGGACAAAACGCAGCGCATCCCGTTTTGAAAGCAGTCTGCGGGAGGCTGCGATACCGGCAGGGAGTTCATTCTCTATGCCCAGTCCGTATTCGCGCAGTGCAGCCGCAATCGTTTTTCGTACATTTTTCTGATTGAGCCCTTCGGTAAGCGGATACACCGGCAGGACGCCCGAATCGGGCAGCGCGGTATTCTGAAAGTCCGCAATGTTTCCGTTTTCTTCCAGCCTGGTTATTTCGAACGATGTGCTTTGGAGTGCACCGTATTTTATTTCAAACGTTCCGGTGACGGAAATAACAGTGCCGACAGGCAGCTGTTTTTCAAGAAACGACCGGTTGAACGCGATAAGCTGCGCATCCATAGTTCCGTCGGATATGACGAGTTTCAGCGTCTTCATCCGCCCGTAGCCGAACCATTCGTGCGCCGTAACAACTGCCGCGCAGTGTACTTTTGACTGGCGGAATTGTGAGAGTGGAACACGCTGTGTGCGGTCTTCGTAATCTTTCGGATAAAAGGTGAGCAGATCGGCCACCGTAAAGACGTTGAGTTTTGCAAAAAGTTTTGCTGCTGACGGTCCGACACCGGGAAGTGTGCTGACCGGGTTTTTTATGTCAGCGAGTTTCACGGTGCCCTTCTAGAACGGTATTTTCTGCACGAGGTGGATGAAGAAATTCATAAGAACCTGCCCGCCTACGAGCAGCATGATCAGCATTACAATCGTAATAAGAACAGCGTTTCTGTAACTCTGGAATTTACCGTTTGAAAGGAATTTCGTAAAACGATGCACGAATGGTTCAAGTGCGTAATCAAGCTGGGACCAGAACGACCCGTAGTAGTTCGAACGTTTCTGCGTAAGCATCGCGATAAATCTGATGATAAGCAGGATAAGCAGGAAGCCCATAAGAGAGGCAAAAATTGACCATAACATGCCTATGAAGATTGCAAGTATACCGCCGAAATAAATACGTCCGGTAACAGCTATGTTGCTGAGAATTGAGGAAAGCGCATAGAGCAGGCCGATAGAGACTGCCGGTGAAAAATCAAGGCTGCCGACCTGCATCCAGCGGACACCGCGGAAAATATTCAGGAATGGATCGCAGATATTTGAAAGAAACCGCCCGAAACCGGAATATGACGCTCCCGGAATCCATGTAAGGATGATTCTGATAAAGCATAAAAATGCATAGATATTAACTGCCGATGCGAGCATCTGAAAAACGTATGCCATGT
>DCFX01000062.1:19888-31593 GCA_002314445.1 Treponema sp. UBA1793 | reverse complement strand
AGCATTTTCCAGAGCAGTTCGACATGCTGTCCTATAACGACATCGTCGATAATATGCTGCGTAATAAGAGGTGAAAGCATGTCAAGCGAAACGCTCAGCAGCATTGCAATCAGACCTACAGTATATGCAGCTCTGTGTTGACGGATGTATTTTCGCACATTCAGCTTTTCAGCTATGACCATAAAGAAACCCCGAAGTATAAAGAATTAGTGAAGTGTTACATATTTACTATAATAACGAGAGGATATTGTCAATACAGATGTATTGTCTTTACAAGTCAAAGAAAGGGAACCGTCCCCTGAGCAAAACTCACGGGACGGCAAAACAGATTTTTTAAATGATTGAATATTTGTGGATTCTAAAGGGCCTTTGTAAGGAAATTTTCAATAGATTCTGATGCCTTTTCTTCATCTTCCCCTTCCGTTGTTACCGTTACGGTATGTCCCTGTTTAATCCCAAGACTCATGACAGCAAGCATTCTTTTGCAATCAGCGGATTTGTTGTTTCCTGATATCGATATGTTACTTGCAAAAGTTTTTGCGAGCGCTACGAGTTCTCCTGCCGGACGGGCATGAATGCCAAGCATGTCAGTAATTGTGTAATTGAATGTCTTCATATACGAGGCCCCTTAATTTATATTATTCGACAACTCTCTTTTTTGTTATTCCGAGAAGCACCGCGCCGGCGAAAGAGCCTGCAAGCAGTGCAATAATATACATGAGCGGATGACCGACAACCGGGAATACGAATATACCGCCGTGAGGAGCCATTAAAGTGCAGTTTGCAGCCATAGAAATACCGCCTGCAAGTGCAGATCCGATAATACAGCACGGCAGAACGTGGAGCGGATCGGAAGCAGCAAACGGAATGGCGCCTTCCGTAATGAACGAGAATCCCATGACAAAGTTTGCAGGACCGGCTTTCCTCTCTTCAGCGGTATACTTGTTCTTGAACATCAATGTGGAAATAGCGATTGCAATCGGCGGTACCATACCTCCAACCATAACAGCAGCCATAATATTGTAGTTTCCGGCTGCTATAGATGCTGTTCCGAATACGTATGCAGCCTTGTTTACCGGGCCGCCCATATCGACAGACATCATGCCGCCGAGGATAACACCCAGAATAATGCCGCCCGTTCCGGACATATGTGCAAGCGCATTGTTCAGCAGCGTATTCAGCGCGCCAATCGGCGGTTCAACGATGAACGTCATAAAAAGACCGATAACAAATATTCCGATAAGCGGGAAAATCAGAATCGGTTTAATTCCATCGAGTGTTTTAGGCATCTTTGAAAACAGTTTTTTAAGCAGCAGAACAAGATAGCCTGCAGCAAAACCCGCTATCATTGCACCGATGAATCCGCTCTTTCCCTGAGCCGCTATAAAACCGCCTACAAAACCGACAGCAAGACCCGGACGGTCGGCAATACTCATTGCAATAAAACCAGCCAGAATGGGGAGCATAAAGCTGAATGCACCGCCGCCGATTGTTTTGAATATCCGCGCAACGGGAGTAATTGATCCGAACGATGAGCGCTGGTCAAATGGCAGAGAATTCAGGTCTATGCTCAACCCGTCAATGAGGAATGCAATAGCAATTAAAATACCGCCGCCGACGACAAACGGAAGCATGTACGAGACGCCGTTCATAAGATGTTTATAGATGATATGTGCCGCACTCTCTTTTCCGTACGTTCCCTTTTCTGTTTCGGCACTGCTTTCCGCATGATACACTGCGACATCACCGCTCATTGCTTCCTGAATCAGCTTGTCTGCCTTGTTAATACCGTCGGCAACTTTGCACTGAATGACTTTTTTCCCGTCAAAACGGCCGAGCGGGACTTTTGTGTCGGCTGCAATAATAATGCAGTCTGCCTCTGCTATTTCCCTTTCTGTAAGCATGTTTTTAGCACCGCTTGCGCCCCTGGTTTCGACTTTTATGGAGCAGCCCATTTTTACTGCCGTTTTTTCCAGAGTCTCTGCAGCCATATATGTATGGGCAATACCCGTGGGACAGGCAGTTACGGCAAGAAGTTTTGCTTTTGCATTTGCAACTGTCGTATTCAGCTTTTCCGCAGCATCTTTTTCTGTCTCTGCCTTGTCGACAACGGCAATAAATTCTTCAACACTTTTTGCAGCAAGCAGATTCTTTGTAAAGTTTTCATCAAGAAGCAGCGTAGAAAGTTTACTGAGCACGTCGACGTGGATGTTGTCTTTCGTGTTTGGCGCAGCTATAAGGAAAAGCAGTTTTACTTTTTCTCCGTCGGGTGCATCGTAATCAACGCCGTCGGGCAGTGTCATTGCGGCAAGTCCGGGAGCTTTTACAGACGTGCTCCTGCAGTGCGGAATGGCAACTCCGTCTCCGACTGCCGTGGTCGTTTCTTTTTCACGCGCATACACACCCTGTTCGTATGCCTTTTTGTCGTCGATTTTGCCGCTTGCCGCCATCAAGTCAACTATTTGAGTAATGGCATCATCTTTGCTTTTTGCAGCCCCGTTGAGCTTAATGCTCCGCGGATCAAGTAAATCCTTAATTCTCATATGATCCTCCTGATTATACTAAAAAACGACAAGCATGCATTGTACGTTTTTTTAATCACATACTAGAAATTGAAATGCTGTTCACTGAGCAGCTTTTCTATCTGGCTGCGTGTTGCGAGCTGCTCGGAAAAAGCACTTGCGGAACCGGCACATAATCCCATTTTAAATGCCTCTCCGTAAGAATTGCGTTTCAAATATCCTGCAAGGAATCCTGCAACCATCGAATCTCCCGCACCGACCGAATTTATTTTTTTTCCTTCCGGAGCTTCGCTTTTATATATTGTCCCGTTTTCGTCTATTAAAACCGCACCGGCACCTGCCATAGAGACAAGCACGTTGAGAGCTCCCATTTCATGGATTTTTTCTGCATAGGGAATGACTTCTTCTTTTGTATGCAGCTCTATACCGAAAATTTCGCCGAGTTCATGGTTGTTCGGTTTTACCATAAACGGATGATACTGCAGTACATTTTTCAGCAGGTCTTTTGTTGCATCGACGACTATTTTTGTTTTTTTATTAACTATCCGCTTCATAATATCCATATATAATGTTTCCGGAAGGGAAGCGGGTATGCTTCCGGCAAGCACAAGGATATCGTCAGCGCCGAGTATGTTGATTTTTTCAGTAAGTTCTTCAAGGTCCGCCGGCTGAATTTCTGGGCCCTGTCCGTTTATTTCCGTCTCTTCTGCCGATCTGAGCTTTACGTTGATACGCGACATACCGTTTTTTACGTTGATGAAATCAGAAGTGATTCCCATCTCCGCGAGCATGCTCCATATTTTTGTTCCCGTAAATCCTGCCGTAAATCCGAGAGCGACAGATTCAATTCCCAGATTATGCAGGACGATTGAAACGTTAATACCTTTTCCGCCTGCGTTTATTCTTTCCGCTGTCGTTCTGTTTACGATACCCGTTTTGAAGTCCTGTACATCTACGATATAATCGAGTGAAGGATTCATTGTTACTGTGTAAATCATTGTCTTGTGACCTCTATAATATTTTTACATTTGTTATATACACAATCGTTTATGACTGACGTAATGACTGTTGCCTGACAGAAATCGGCAAATGTGACGCATGAAATCTGCGAAAACTTGCTTGCATCGCAGACAATAAATTTTTCACGTGTACGCGACAGCGAAACTTTTTTAATAAGCGCTTCGTTTACGTCGGGCGTACTGAAACCGGTCGAAAGGCTTACGCCGTTAGTTCCCCAGAAACCTTTCGTAAAATTATATTTTGAAAGGGATTCAACAGCTTCTTCGCCGACGACGGCTTCCGTGGGCTGTTTTATTTCGCCCCCGATGATATAGGTGTGAAAGCCCGCTTCAGAAAGACGTTTGGCGTGGGAAAAGCTGTTCGTGACGAAAACTGCTTTTTTTTCGGTAATAAAATCAATGATAAGGTTTGTTGTAGTTCCCGCATCAAGATAGACAAAATCTTCCGGCAGAATGAGAGACGCAGCATATTTTGCAATTTCCGTTTTTTCTGAATGATTACAGTTTTCTCGGGCGGTAATTGTATCGTCTTTCGTGCTGAAAGTGACGCCTTTAGCTATTGCTCCGCCGAATACTTTCGTAAGCCTGCCGTCGGAATCAAGAGTTGCAAGGTCTCTGCGTATAGTGGACTCTGAAGTACCCAGTTCCGTCATAAGTTCCTGAACTGTTACTGTTTTTTTTGCATCAACTATGGAGATTATTCTGCCGAGCCGTTCTTCTGTAAGCATTGAGTTCATTCCTCTTTCGAACTTAGTGTAAATCCGGTTTTAGCCAAAGTCAAGCAAAATAATTCAAAAAACGTCAAACTAAGTCAATTTCGGGCAAAGCAGTAAAGTATAAGGCATAAAAAAAGGTGTCCCGATACATGGAAGTTTCGGGACACCTTTTTTTGGGTAAAACCGCATATATTATGCGGTTTCGCGTATTTTTTCACGTACCGTAAGGACGCTCGACGGCGACACGGAAAGCTCGTCTATTCCCATGTTTACGAATGTCTCCGTAAGCGTCGTGTCTGCGCCGAGTTCCCCGCAGATGCCTACCCAGCAGTCGTGCTTATGCCCGTTTTCAATCGTCATTTTAATCATTTTCAGTACGGCCGGATGGTGCGGGTCATAGAATTTGTCGAGTTTTGAATTCTGCCTGTCGACGGCCAGTGTATACTGCGTAAGGTCATTCGTACCGATGCTGAAAAAGTCGACTTCTGCTGCGAGCTCTTCGCTCATTATAACGGCAGCAGGAGTCTCTATCATAATACCTTCTTCGACGTTGCCGTACGAAATGTTTTCTTTGCTGAGTCCGGAACGCACTTCCGCAGAAATTTCCTTGATTCGCCGTACTTCCTGTACGGAAATAATCATCGGATACATGATTGCTATAGTGCCGAACGCGCTTGCCCGGTAGATGGCGCGCAGCTGTGTTTTGAACAAATCCGGCCGCTCAAGACAGATGCGGATTGCCCGGAATCCCATCGCAGGATTTTCCTCCGGATCAAGCTTAAAATAGTCGGCCTTTTTATCTGCCCCGATGTCGAGCGTACGGATGATTACTTTTTTATCTTTCATTTTCCGCGCGACGTTCTTATAGGCAACAAACTGTTCTTCTTCCGTGGGATACGTATCCCGTCCCAGATACAGGAATTCGCTCCTGAAAAGGCCGATACCCGCAGCGTCGTTTTCAAGCACTGCTTCCACATCGTTTACGTTGCCGATATTTGCATACAGATTGATATGCCGTCCGCCTTTTGTTACGTCTTCCCTGCCTTTGAGCTTCATGAGTTTTGCCCGGCGCTCAGCTTCCTCTGCCTGCTTTTTCGTAAGGAGTGCAAGTGTTTCTTCGTCAGGCTCTATGATTACTTCTCCGGTAAAACCGTCCACCACCGCCCGTTTTTCATCCCAGTCAGGATTGATGATTACGCCGGTAACTGCCGGAATGTTCATTGTGCGTGCAAGAATGGCTGTATGGGAATTGGACGAACCGTATTTTGTGACGAAGGCAAGTATCTTGGTTTTGTCGAGCTGTACCGTTTCCGCAGGAGTAAGGTCGTCTGCGGCAAGAATGAACGGCGCAGGGCTTGCAAGACTTGCCGGCTCCTGCCCGCAGAGTATACAGAGTATGCGCCGTGAAATATCCTTTATGTCGAACGAACGGGCCTTCATATACTCGTCGTCCATATCGGAAAACGTTTTGGCGAATATATCGCCCGTTTCCTGAACAGCGTGCTCCGCATTGTCGTGATTCTCGCGTATCATCTTGTAAATTGAATCGTTGTAATCGTCGTCGGAAAGCATCATGGCCTGGACTTCAAAAATGTCGGCAGTATCCTTTCCGACCTCACCGAGAGCTTTTTCGTATACGTCGTTCAGCTGCCTGACTGCCGTATCGCGTGCACTCTCATATTTTTTTACTTCTGCTTCTACGTCTGTAATTTCATGTCTGGCAGTATCAAGTTCAGGTTTTCTGTAATATTTTATACTGCCTATAGCGACACCTTTATAAATTGATTTTCCGTTATATTTCTTCATGATCCTGTATACCCCGTGGCTTCAAATACCTAACAGTATAACATACTCTGCGGTTTGTCAAAAAAAAAACGCATTATATACCGTACCTATGGTATATAATGCGCTCCTCCTTTTACAAGTGTATAGGTTACCTCTAAAAACTTCGGTTTTTTGAGGTAACCTACAGCTACTTCTTATAATTCCGTTTTACTTTAAGCGTTGTCGTCATCGCCAGCGGCTGTTCAAGAATCGTCACTTTGCCGATTCTTGCATACGGCTGGAGCGTACGGTTTACAGCGTCAACATCTCCCTGTATGATTTCCTTAACGTCGTCGGATGCGAACATCTCTTCACGTTTTACGCCGAGCGTATTGAATACTTCGTCGCTCGGATAAATAAGCGCTTCTATGCCTTCCGAGCGTGTGTTCTGGTCTTCAATATATGACTGTACGGTAATCTGCTGGATATCGTCATAGAGCTGGAATGCGTCTTCAATTTCTTCCGGATACACGTTTTTACCGCCTGATGTAACGATAATGTTTTTCGCACGGCCGCGGAGTATCAGGTAGTGCTCGCTGTCCAGTCTGCCTATATCGCCTGTTCTCAGAAATCCGGTCCCGGTAAACATTTTTGCGGTTTCTTCCGGCATATTATAATATCCCTTCATGACCATGGGGCCCTTTACCGTAATTTCTCCCACGCCGTCTTTATCCGGATTGAGAATCATGATTTCTTCATACGGATAGAAATCTTTTCCGACGCTTTCGATTTTAAAATGTTCAATCGGATTCAGTGCAAGAATCGGGCTTGTTTCCGTAAGCCCGTATCCCTGAATGAAATTAATGCCCGCCGCATTGTACGCCCTGAATACGCTTGATGAAAGAGGTCCGCCTCCGCAGATTGCGACACGCAGCGTGTAGATGTTTGCCTGCTGAAGCACGGTTTTGAAAAGAACCTTTCCCGGATTTTTTCCGGTTATCTTTTTTATAAGGTATGAAAGGCTCATGAGAAATTTCATGAGTCCTGCAACGAGAGGCCCCTTTTCCCGTATGCCTTTTGTTATACCGGCGAGCAGCTTATTGTACAGAAGCGGAACTCCGAGCATGACAGTGATTTTTCCTTCGCGCAGTTCCTTCATAAGGCGCGAAACCGCCATGCTTTTTCCGAAAACTATTTCCGCTCCCGTCGACAGCGGATTGATGAATGCTGCCTGCATCGTATATGCGTGATGAATCGGGAGCAGCGCATAGAATACGTCGCCGTTTCCGTGCCGGAAATTTGACTGCGCAATATAGCAGTCGCTTATAAAATTTTCGTGTGAGAGCATGACACCCTTCGGTATGCCTGTTGTTCCTGAGGTAAACAGGATTGCCGCCGTGTCGTCCGGTTCTGCCGGCTGATTTTCCGGCACCTCCCCCTCTGTTTCAAGGTTGTATATGTATGTATCAGCATGCCTGGGGCTGAGAGAAAGAATTTTCATCGTTCCCGGATTCGCTTTGAAAACATCGTATTTATCTTCGTCGGCAAATACCATTTTCGGCTGCGCCGTCTTTATAAGATTGTCCGTCTCATTATCGTGCAGGGCATAGTCAATCGGAACAATAATACCTGAAGCAAAAAGCGTTGCGAGATAGACCGTTCCCCATTCCGGTGAATTTTTACCTGTAACGGCAATTTTGTCGCCTTTCTTTATGCCGTTTGCCGTCATCCATTTTGCAAGTTTTTTGACGTTTGCCAGTACCTGTGCGTATGAAAGAGTCCTTTTTGCACCATCAGGGCCGTCGAAGTCTGTAAAACAGGGGCTGTCGGGATATCTTTCCGCGGAAATGCTGAGAACCTGCGGAAAGGTCGGCCATGTTGTATTGAAAACTCTGCCCCTGTATTCGTCAAGAAAAGTCCAGGGATGTATATCGTTATCTTCCATATTGTAACCTCAGTAGAAATATTTTATCATATATTCGACATATATGAGTAAAAAAAGTTGCAAAAATCGCCTATAATTAAGATATGAACAAATTAAGACAATGTTTCTTCTGTGCAGCGTGTACAGCATCGTTTTTTTTCTGCATACCGTCCTTTGCAGACGGTTTGTCTGCAGCGCAGGCGCAGGTACAGCGTGAGACAATTGTTTCTGATGCAAAGAAATATATAGGCAGCCCGTATGCAGACGGCGCAATCGGGCCGGATTCGTTTGATTGTTCCGGTTTTATCTATTTTATTGCGCGCGAGTCTATCCAGGTGCAGCTGCCGCGTACGGCAAAAGCCATTTACAGCTACGTAAAAGTGATTCCGGACAACAAGCTTGAACCGGGGGATCTCGTTTTTTTCAGGACGACCGCAGCAGGATCCATTTCCCACGTCGGCCTGTATATTGGGAAGCGGCAGTTTATTCATGCCGCGAGCGATGGTCCGAACAACGGTGTTATAGCTTCCTCTCTGGACGAAGCATACTGGAAATCGCATTATGCAGGTGCCGGAAAATTCCTTGAATCCGGAGAACGCAGCAGCGAAAGCGATGATTCCGGCGAGACCGCAGCACCTGCCGCAGATACATCTTTTTCAGGAGGGAAGTCACCGGCAGACGGAGTACAGAATACCGTATCGTTCCTTGACAGCCTTGAATGCAATTTTTCGCTGTCGGCAGACTGGGCGCTTTTTACGACGAACCAGTTTGTACCGAACTACCGCGGGCTGAATACACAGGCCGACGTGACCGTAACAAACTGGCCGCTTCATCCCGGAGCGGGCGTCATGCTCCGCTGGAATTACGGCGTTCATTCAATGCAGATACCGCTTGTGTTTACGCTTTCATTTACCGATTTTATGCGCGTGTATGCAGGCCCCGTCATTACGATTGGTTCGTGTGCGCTTCCTGCTACCGACACCGGAATCAGCCCTTCGTTTTTCCCCGGCGTTGCAGGCGTATCGTTCAGCCTTCCGTCGTTTTCAACCGGAAAAGTGAAGGTACGAATCATTCAGGATATCTGCTATACTGTATTTAACGACACAGACGGTTCAGCCCTTCCCTTTGTCGAATCTGTCACAGCCGGTCTCGTATTTTCAACGGGAATACGTGTAACTTTTCCCCTGTCCGTTTTTACTAACTAGCAGGAAAATCAAGGTGGAATAATGAGTATACGAAAATATATGCTGAAGTTTTTTTTACTTCCGGCAGTACTGATTTTTGCGGGATGCACGGCATCTGTTGAAGTTCATGCCGGCAGAGACAAAAGTACGGCCGTCCAATACACCGCTTCTTTCGGCAGCGCTTTCATAAATACGATGCGGTCGTTTTCCGACGATCCGGCAGCACCCCTGTTCGATGCAGATACGATTGCCGCGCAGCTCCGCGGTTCGGGTATACAGAATGCTGAAGTGAAAACTCCGTCCGGCACAGCTCTTGCGGTATCGGCATCAATTCCATCCGGTTCAAAAGACACAATTTCATCGGCAGGGCTCGTTACGTATGACAATAATTCCAATAAAATGACGCTGACCCTTTCGTCTTCAGATCTGACGGCACTTTACGCATCACTCCCTGAGACGATTCAGTCGTATATTGATTTATTTATGGCGCCCGTATTCAGCGGAGAAAGCATGACGGCAAATGACTACATTGAACTCGTTGCATCTGTGTACGGACGCCCGCTTGCCGACGAAGTGGCAGCAGCACAGGTCACCATATCTTTGTATCCGCCTGCCGGTACCGGTGCAAAAAAGAGCATCGCCGTACCGCTGACAGATATTCTTTCTGCTCAAAACCCTCTTGTATATTCAGTGCAGTGGTAAATCTTATAAGTGATGCAGGGGATATCCCTTTGCAAAATTAATTTCTTGTTCTATAATACAAAGCAAACTCGAATCCATTGATTTCGATAAGGAATCGAGAATATAAAATATATTGTTTTTCAGGAGAATTACAATGGCAAAAGCTGGAAAAGCCGGATTCTCGAAGGACCTGTACGATTTTATTAAGGTCTGGAAGGATAAACCCGGTAATCTCATCATGATCCTGCATCGTGTGCAGGAAGAACAGGGCTACATTTCAAAGGATGCAGCCATGGAAGTTTCTGAACTCACCGGCGTGCCTGTTGCACGCGTGTTCGGTGTTGTTTCATTCTATCACTTCTTCAAGACGCAAAAGCCCGGAAAGAACCAGATCAGCGTTTGCCTTGGTACAGCCTGCTATCTTAAAGGCGGTCAGGATATCATTGACGAAGCCCGTTCGCTGCTTAAACTTACAACAGAAATGGTTTCAACGGAAGACGGTCTCTTTTCTGTCGAGCCCGTCCGCTGCATAGGATGCTGCGGTCTTGCCCCTGTTATGTCCATCAACGGCGATGTCTACGGAAAGCTCACCAAGAATCAGGTGAAGGGTATTCTGGACAAGTACCGCGCGAACGCATAGCCGGATATATCAGCAGTGCATTACACTTTGTGCGATATGATTGCCGATATTACGCAGAACAGCGTTGAAGCCGGCGCCAGTCATGTGACATTGGAATGCATACAGTTTCCGGATGAGTTTGACGTTACAGTATCGGATAACGGCAGCGGGATGAGCCGTGAAACGCTCATGAAGGCTGAAGATCCGTTTTATACTGACGGAAAGAAACATCCGAACAGGAAAGTCGGGCTGGGGATTCCGTTTCTTATTCAAACGGCCGAAGAGACAGACGGTTCCTGGGATATTGCATCGGAACCCGGAAAGGGAACTACAGTGGCAATGAAATTCAATCTGGCGAACATAGATACTCCGCCGGTTGGAAATCTGCCTGATTTATTTCTGGAGCTGATGACTCTTCCCGGAGATTACGACATGGATATCCATCGGACGGACAAAGCGGCAGGACTTGATTACAGGTTGAACCGCAATGAACTGAAAGATGTTCTGGGTGGAGAGCTTGAATCTGCCGCATCGCAGATACTGCTTAAGAAGTTTATCGAATCCCAGGAAGCATGAAAGAATAGGCCGTACATAAAGGCTTACCTTAACATCGATGTTCTAGGAGAACACTATGACATTGGAAGAACTGCGCAAACTGCGCAACCAGATGAAAACAGAAGTTGAAAAACGTGAAACTGCAGGTAAAACGATACAGGTTATCGTCGGTATGGGAACCTGCGGTATAGCTTCGGGAGCCAAGGAAACGTTCAATACGTTCCTTAAGCTTATTGATGAAAAGGGTCTTGCAGACCGCGTTATGCTCCGCCAGACCGGCTGCATGGGATTATGCGCACACGAACCGACTGTAGAAGTAATCGCTCCCGACATGCCGCGCGTTATTTACGGTGATGTTAAAGCCGATGTGGCAAAAGAAATTGTTGAGCAGCACATTATCGGAAAGAAACTGCTTGATAACCTTATCATCGACAAACCTGCCGCCGACATCATGGCAAAGAAATAGGAGACAACGATGGCATATTCTCATTATATACTTGTTTGCGGCGGTACAGCCTGCGAATCAANNGAACCTGCGGTATAGCTTCGGGAGCAAAGGAAACGTTCAATACGTTCCTGAAGCTTATTGATGAAAAAGGCCTTGCAGACCGCGTCATGCTCCGCCAGACAGGCTGCATGGGATTATGTGCACACGAACCGACTGTAGAAGTCATCGCTCCCGACATGCCGCGCGTCATTTACGGTGATGTTAAAGCCGATG
>DCFX01000062.1:0-19760 GCA_002314445.1 Treponema sp. UBA1793 | reverse complement strand
TGCGGCGGTACAGCCTGCGAATCAAGTTCATCAAAAAAGATTTATGACAATCTGAAAGCCGAGGCAAAGGCTCTGGGTGTAGAAAACGAAGTACAGATTGTTCAGACAGGATGTTTCGGTTTCTGTGAAAAAGGCCCGATTGTAAAAGTGTTGCCGGAAGATTCCTTCTACGTAAATGTTGTGCCCGAGGATGCTCACGATATTATAGCAGAGCAGATTGTAAAGGGACGCGAAGTTCCCCGTCTGCTTTACGACAAGAATAAAAAATCTACAGAAGATGTTTCCGATATTCCTTTCTATAAGAAACAGCTCCGTATAGTTCTGCGCAACTGCGGCGTCATTAATCCGGAAAGCATAGAAGAATATATTGCCCGTGACGGATACCTTGCACTCGAAAAAGCCCTGTTTGAAATGACACCTGAGCAGATTGTTCAGGAAGTAAAGGATTCCGGACTGCGCGGACGCGGCGGTGCAGGATTCCCGACAGGCCTTAAATGGGACGCAGGTCTTAAGGCAAAAGGCGATGAAAAATACGTTGTCTGCAATGCGGACGAAGGCGATCCGGGAGCATATATGGACCGCTCCACAATAGAAGGTGATCCGCATTCTGTTCTTGAAGCTATGACAATCTGCGGTAAAGCAATAGGTTCCCATCACGGATTTATCTATATCCGCGCGGAGTATCCGCTTGCAGTACACCGCCTTGAAGTTGCAATTAAACAGGCGACAGAAAAAGGTCTTCTTGGAAAGAATATTCTCGGTTCAGGGTTCGATTTTGACCTTGAAATCCGTCTTGGTGCAGGCGCATTCGTCTGCGGTGAGGAAACAGCTCTGCTTCGTTCAATTGAAGGAAAGCGCGGTATGCCCACTCCGAAACCGCCGTTCCCCGCACAGGCCGGTCTCTGGGGAAAACCGACGATTATCAACAACGTCGAAACATGGGCGAACATCCCTGTTATTATTACGAAAGGCGCTTCATGGTATAACAAAATCGGTGATGCAGATTCCAAGGGAACGAAAGTATTCGCCCTTACCGGAAAAATTGCAAACTCAGGACTTGTCGAAGTTCCTATGGGAACGACACTCCGTGAAATCATTTTTGAAATCGGCGGCGGCATAAAGAACGGTAAAAAGTTCAAAGGCGTTCAGACCGGCGGTCCTTCCGGCGGTATTATTTCCGATGCAGAACTTGACACTCCGATTGATTACGGCGCACTTATACGCATGGGTTCAATGATGGGTTCGGGCGGTATGATTGTTATGGACGAAGACGACTGCGTTGTCGATATTGCAAAGTTCTATATGGAATTCTGCGTCGATGAAAGCTGCGGTAAATGCTCTCCGTGCCGTATCGGTACGCGCCAGATGTACACCATTCTTGACAAAATTTCACGCGGAAACGGAACTATGCAGGATCTTCAGAAACTTGAGGATATAGGAAGTGCAATGAAGGCCTGCTCGCTGTGCGCACTCGGCCAGTCAGCTCCCAATCCGACGCTTTCGACCATTAAGAAGTTTCACGAGGAATACATCGCACACATTCAGGACAAAAAATGTCCGGCAGGAAAATGTAAACATCTTCTTACATTCTTTATTACAGAAAAATGTATCGGATGCGGCGCCTGTGCCCGTCAGTGCCCGGCTAATTGTATTTCCGGTGAAATCAAGACACGCCATGTCATTGATCAGACTAAGTGCCTGAAGTGCGGTGCCTGCGAACGCACCTGCAAATTCCACGCGATTGAGAAGAAATAGCCGCAGAAAGTACATCCATGTACTTTCTGCTTCTGCAGTTTGCAGGCAAACTGCACAATGAGTGGAAGAAGTATACGACGGACCTTCCAAGGTCCTATGTCAAGGAGTTTTAATTATGGCTAAGGTAACATTAACTATAAATGGGCAGCAGGTAACCGTTCCTGAAGGAACGTCAGTAAAAACTGCTGCCGAATCGATAGGAATAAAAATTCCGTCACTGTGCTACAGCCCGGATTTGAAGCCCTGGGCTTCATGCGGTCTCTGTGTTATTAAAAACGTCGATCCGAGAACAGGGCGTGCCCGTATGGCACGTTCATGCTGCACGGCCGTTACACCGGATATGAATATCGTCACCGACGATGCAGAACTCCGCAGTGCACGCCGCACCGTTCTTGAACTGATTCTGTCGAATCATCCGAACGACTGTCTTAAATGCTCACGCAATCATCAGTGCGAGCTTCAGGAACTTGCTTCAGAGTTCGGGCTGCGTTCAGTCCGTTTTGACACGATTCTTAAAGGACAGGAACCTGATGCTTCTTATAAAGAAGTCGTTTTGTACCGCGACAAGTGCATTAACTGCGGACGCTGTGTAGAAGTCTGCCAGAATGTTCAGAACGTCTGGGCTCTTGAATATAACGGACGCGGCGACAAAACAATCATCGGTCCGGTCGGTGACGTGGATCTTGCCCACAGCCCGTGTGTTCACTGCGGTCAGTGCGCAGTACACTGCCCGGTTGGTGCGATTACGTTTACCACCCCGATTGAAGAAGTGTTCGACAAAGTCGCAGACAAGGAACTTACATCTGTTGTATCAATCGCACCGTCTGTCCGTGCAGCAATCGGTGAAGAATTCGGAATGAAACCGGGTTCACTTGTTACGGGCAAAATATACGCGGCACTCCATGCGCTCGGCTTCAAATACGTACTCGATACTAACTTTGCCGCTGATCTTACAATCATGGAAGAGGCAAACGAACTCGTTAAGCGTCTTACAACACCGGGCAGCAAAATCCCGATGTTTACAAGCTGCTGCCCCGGCTGGGTGGATTATGCGGAAAAACGCTATCAGGATATGCTTCCGCATCTTTCTACTGCAAAGTCTCCGCAGCAGATGCAGGGTGTCATGATTAAGACATACTTTGCGGAAAAAATCGGCGTAAAGAAAGACAAAATTTACAACGTGTCCGTCATGCCGTGTACCGCCAAACTGTATGAAGCATCCCGCGACAAACACATGAAAGCAAGCGGCGTGCAGGATTACGATATGGTCATTACGACACGCGAACTCGCACAGCTTATCCGTGAGGCCGGAATAGACTTCAACAATCTTCCGGA
The DNA here is from genome assembly GCA_002314445.1 of Treponema sp. UBA1793. Classification (GTDB taxonomy): domain Bacteria; phylum Spirochaetota; class Spirochaetia; order Treponematales; family Treponemataceae; genus Treponema_D. The sequence goes on along the minus strand of DCFX01000062.1, from coordinate 16,670 downwards.
AGGAAAAGCGGACAACTTCATGGGTGAATATACAGGTGCCGGAACAATCTTCGGTGCGACCGGAGGTGTTATGGAAGCCGCCCTCCGCACGGCATACCATTCGCTTACGAAGAAAGAGCTCGGTCCTGTCGATTATATGCCTGCGCGCGGACTTGACAATGTTAAGACTGCAGAAGTTGACATCAAGGGAACGAAAGTACGTATAGCCGTAGTTCACCAGCTTGGAAATGTAGATCAGGTTATTCAGCAGGTGCGCCAGGAACTGAAAGAAGGAAAAGAACCATCGTTCCACTTCATTGAAGTTATGGCATGCCGCGGCGGTTGTGTCGGCGGCGGCGGACAGCCGTACGGTGCGACAGACGACATCCGCAAAAAACGCGCAGCAGCGCTTTACAAGGACGACAAAGACAGCGAAATCCGCCAGAGTCACAATAACCCTGAGATTAAAGCAATCTATAAAGACTTCCTTGAAGAGCCCGGCAGCGAAAAGGCAGAGAAATACCTGCATACCGCATATACAAAGCGCGATATGTACAGCGTAGAGTAACCGTCGGCAGATAGTATAAAATAAAACTCTTTTTTCCCGGAATATCATCTGGTATTCCGGGATTTTTTTATGTAAAAATATTGAACATGACTGTAATGTATGCTATATGTAATTAAAATATTTCAGGAAGTACTTGATTTTTTATTTTTTAAGATTAAACTTATACCTTTGTAAAACCGTCAGAATGATAACGGTAAGAGAGGTATATTATGAAAAGAAACAAGATTTTGTATGCTGGAGCATTATGTGCTGCAGCTGTTATGCTGGTAACCGGATGCTCAAATCCGGGTAGCGATTCAACACCTGCGGATAATACTGTTACTCCGGAAACAATTTCAGCTTCGGATATTACGGCGAGCGGAGCGACGACATATGTAACCGATAAGACTACTGCAGACAGTGAAATGGCCGTTATACTTAAAGACGACGCAATGAGCAAACTTCTTTCTGAAATTGGAACTGCATTCAGCTCTGCTGTCGGCGGTTCTTCAGACAACAAAGTCAGCCGCAGTGTTGCTTTAAGTAGTTTCCTGACCGATATAGCAACCATCAAAACTGATTTGTGGGATCCTGACAACAACTCTGGAAAGTGAGTTGAATTTTTGTCGCATATGGGAAATAATTATTCGACATCGTATTCACTTGACAAAAGCTGGAATGACATTCAGCTTGGAATTGACGGTTTAACTTTCTCAATCCCGACATGTAAAGCTGATATAAGTGCCGGCGAGACTGCTGCTATGGTTTTCAGCGGTGCGGAAGAAATTCATCTTGGTACGAATATAGCCCTGGATCTGGGACAATATATTACATCTTATAACAATGAGAATCCGACAAACACTATAACAACATGTATGAAGGCCGTTAAAGGATCGGTTGCGGTAAACAGCACCAGTACGCTCAACTCATTTGATTTTGCTGCATATGGAACCAGAATAGGAACAGATACTGATATAATTCCGACGACAGATGAACTTTCTGCATCTATATCATTAAAAGTTGCCGGAACCGCAGGTGTCTCTTTTTGCGACTCTGACTCTAAGGGTGGAAAACTTATAACTGCTTATACTTTATCATGTTCTACAGATTACAAAACACTTCGTCCGATTATCAGCGCTTTTATTGCTAAGATACAGACGGCAACACCGACAGAGTCTGAAATGAATGAATTTTATGATTCTCTCCCGGTTAGTGTAAAATTCCGCATGGCATTCTGCAATGATGCGGGCGAAGAAACGTATATTTATCTTGACACAACAAAACTCAGCGATGTTGTCAATTTTTTCAGTACTCTATCCGGTTCCACGGGCGGATCTTCAGGGACAGACAGCATTGTAAAAGTTTTTGCTTCTATGTTAAAAAAATAAAACTATAGAATTCCTTCCAATACTGCGGCAATGGCGATGATTGCGTGTCTTTCGCCATTGCCGCAGTATTTCTTTTATGAAAGATACAAACAGTATGTAAAAGGGAACATTGGAGTTTCCCATTCTCAAAACTTGCCAAATATGGTGAAATGGTCTATGTTTAATACGTATCTTCGCAGGGAAACAGCCATACGTATTAAAAAAAGTGTTTCTTGACAGGTATGGAAACAAATATTATTTTAAAATACAATCGTAAACGCCGGAAAAAAAGTATACATCAGGAGATAATTATCAAACCTATTTCGTATAAAGCAAACAGCAGGAATACGATTTTTCAATATGTATTCAATGCAAAAACACCAATAACAAAACTGGATCTGGTAACGGATCTTCAGTTAAGTCTTCCTACTGTCCTTAACAATATGAATTCGCTTATCAGTGAGGGACTGCTTATGCAGGTAGGTGCCGACGAGTCTGTCGTCGGTGTTGGCAGAAAGCCCCAGCTGATTACGGTAAATCCCAAGGCAAAGTTTACAATCGGTGTTTCAATTCAGGCTTCCCAGATACATATTGTCGCTGTAGATTTGAAGACGAATATTGTTGCAAAGCAGGTCAGAAATATAGTATTCGGCAATACAAGCGAATACTTTACGCAGATACTTATGTTCGTTTACCGTTTTATACAGCTTTCCGGAATAGAGTTTACGAATGTTCTTGGTATTGGAATTGCAATTCCGGGTGTCGTCGATCAGGAGAATATGACTATCATATCTTCCCGTGAGCTGGAGATTGAAAACGAGCACATCGAAAAATCATTCAAAAAGGCGCTTTTTCCGGTGTGGCTTGAAAATGATGCGGTGGCAAGCGGAAGGTACATACAGGAACAGTATTCCAATTCGGGTAATCTTCTTTTTTTATCGATTGGGCAGCACATAAAATCGGCACTTTTTATAAACGGCGAGCCATATGAGGGAAATAACGGCAGAGGTATAGATCTTGCGCACGTCTGTCTTGTTCCCGGGGGAAAGCCGTGTTACTGCGGCCAGAAGGGATGTATTGAACAGTATTTGTCGCTTACGAATATCAGCAGTGACTTTAATATGGACCTGGAAGACTTTCTGACCGAAATGGCAAAGGGGAAGGAAGTATATAAAAACGCATTTATTGAATACGAAAAGTGGTTCAGCCTTGCCATCACCAATTTTTATCAGGTGTATAACTGCAATATCGCACTGGGTGGAGAGAATATACCGCTGCTTACGCCGTTTGCGACTGATTTTTTTGCGGATGCGCAGGATATAAGCGGTTCCGGTATGCATCTGTATTTTGATAACAAGCCTGTAGAAAGCTCTGCTATAGGTTCAACGCTTCATTTTTTAAAAGAATTCATCGGCAGCGTGTAAAATTCCCCCTTTACCTCAAATTTCCTCTTTTTTTCTAAAATTTTAATTGACAAATCCATAATGTGGTCCTAATATAATTATGTAAAGCAATTTTATATAATTATATTATATAATTGCTTTACATAATATCTTAGGAGGATAGCGTATGAAACGAAAATTAGGATTTGTGCTGATTCTTATGCTCAGCGCATCTGCACTGGTGTTTGCCTGGGGCGGTTCCAAAAAATCTGCATCGAAAAGTAAAGCAAAAAATGATGGAAAGATAGTTATAGGGTGCAATAATTACCTGAAGGGTATTTATTCACTTGATATTCTTGAGAAGAACTTTGTCACAACATGCAAAGCCCTCGGTGTTGAACCGATGGTTGTAAACGATGAAGGAAAGATTGAAAACTGTATTACCAATGTGAATAACATGATTTCTGCCGGTGTTGACGGCATTGTGTTTCTGGGAATTTCCGATACGCTCTTTCCCGTTGTTGCACGCAAATGTGAAGCAGCCGGTGTAGGTTACGCATTCTATGACCATATGCCTTCAGCGAAATCGCTTGCCATGTTTGCAAAAAATCCGCATTTTGCCGGAATTGCAGCCACATCCGATCTTGCAACCGGAAAAAACATTGCGGATTACGCCGTTAAGGTGGGAATGAAGAAAGCAATTGTCGTTACAGGTGAAACAACAGATACGACGCACTCAGCACGCACAAACGGATTTAAAAAGGCATTTGAAGCTGCGGGCGGAAAAGTACTTGCAGAAGGATACGGCACGGTAACTATAGCCGACGGCATGGCCCGCGCAAACGATCTGCTTACTGCACATCCCGATATTGACTGTGTGTATGCAACGAACGGTGATCTTGGGACGGCGACGATTGAAGCACTCAAAAAACATCCCGAAGTTCATGCAAAACTGCTTGTTACCGACCTTGATCCTGATATCCTGACGGGACTGAAAAGCGGAACGGTTCAGGCTGCAAACGGTGCTCACTGGGTCAACATCGACTATACGACGGCGATGCTTGTCTGCCAGCTCAAGGGGTATAACCTCAAGAAACCGGACGGAACGGCCCCCATACTGATAGTTCCCGTTATGACATTACCGAACAGCTATGTAGATTTGTACAATCAGGAATGGATAGAGAACTCACCGTACAGCGACGCACAACTGCAGTCCCTGGCAAAACCGGGAGTTACCATTGCCCACTATCAGGAAATGCTTGACAACTACAATATTGACAACTGTCTGAAAGAAAAGGTTGCTGCCGGCCGTGTGCCGCAGGCCGCCCTCGATAAAGCCCAGGCAGGTGTCGGGAAATAAACCGTGAGGAGAATGGTATACCGGCACTGCCGTATGGCATTCTCCGATATGCGTCGTTTCGGCGCAAACTCTGCCTGGCTTTTATAGGAGATTATATGGGTATAAAAAACAGTATACAGGAAAAGATATCTGTACTGGATATGAAAAACGGGCACGGACGCCGGATAAAAACCATAGCTGCACTTGTACTGGTATATCTGATTATGGGAATTGTCACTAAAAACAGGTTTCTTACCGGTACGAATCTGCTGGCTGTGCTTTCCAATTCTGTCGTGAATGCTTTCATAGTCCTTGGCTTTTGTTTTATATTTGCAACCGGCATTATTGATTTGTCAATCGGCGCCATACTGGTGCTTGCCTGCAACATCGGCGGTATTCTCGCGGTAAAAGCGGGACTCGGCTATGCAGGTCTTATAGCAGGAAGCGTTATAGTTGCAGTCATACTTGAATTGTTCAACATGAAACTGATTCAGGTAACCAGAATTCCGGCATGGATTTTCGGACTCGGTATGGCAATGGTGTATGAAGCGGTTGGCGCCATATACAATTCGCACCAGATCGCCGCAGGTCTGCAGGCCGTTTCTCTTTCCGATTCGTGCAGGGCACTGGGACAGCCCCCGGTGAACATACTTCTGCTTGCCGCAGGAGTCGTTACCGCTTTTCTCATTTATAACAAGTCAACTGCAGGTATCGGAATCCGGGCAGTTGGAAGCAACAAGGAAGTTGCCGGCATGATGGGCATTAATACGTCCAGAACAATCATTCTGTCGGGAATTATCGGCGGCATTTTTATCGGGTTTGCAGCCGCTGTAAACGAAAGTTATGCCGGACGCGTCGTTCCGTCGACCGGGCTGAACAGCATTACGCTTATTTTTATTCCTCTTGCGGCCTATCTTCTTGCACTGGCGTTTTCAAAGACATTCAATCTGACTATAGCCGCAGCTTTAAGCTCGTTTATTATAACATCAATATTCAACGTGCTTACCATTATGGGCGTTCCGACCGGTACATGGCAGAAAGTTATCATGGGAGCTTCGGTCATTATCTGCGGAATCCTTTCGGCGCGGACTGAAAAAGGAGACGTAAAGTAATGGAACAATCAGGGAATATCATTTTTAAAGCAGAGTCAATGAGGAAGTATTTTGGAGTGACCCATGCAAACGACGATGTGTCCATCGAAATACCTGCCGGTCAGATCAGAGGATTGATAGGCGAGAACGGTTCCGGAAAATCGACGCTCATTTCCATGATTGCAGGTATCAGCAGAAAAGATTTCGGCATGATGTATCTCTGCGGAAAGCCGTATGAACCGGAATCTCCGCTCGGGGCGCGTAACTGCAAAATAGGGACTGTCGTTCAGGAACTCGGATTAATAGACGGTCTTCCCGTCGGTATGAACCTCTTTCTCGGTGCCATGGACCCGTTTAAACGAAAGAACGGCATACTCGACACGAAAAAACTTTTTGCCGAAGCCCAGCACCAGCTCAAGAAGTGGGGCTTCCCCGGCATATCGGCACGTCAGAGTACCGAATCGCTTTCCGTTGAAAACAAGAAAATTGTCGAACTGGTACGGGCGCTTTCAATAAATCCGGAACTGCTCATCCTTGACGAAATTACGCAGGCGCTTTCGCTGAACAACAGAAAAAAGCTTATAGATATAATCATTCAGCTGAAGCGGGAAGGGAAGGCTGTACTCATTGTTACGCACGATATAGAAGAGATGGTTGCAATTACCGACTTCATTACCGTTATGCGGGACGGGCGCATCGTTGCAGAACGGGAAAGTGAACAGACAACGACAGGAGAAATCAAGCGGCTTATGGTAGGCCGTGATATAAACAATGTCTACTACCGCGAAAGCGAACTGTCTCCCATTGGGGAAGATACGGTGCTCGAAGTCAGGAATCTTTGCAGCGATAAATTCAGGAACGTATCGTTTGACCTTCATAAGGGAGAAATCGTGGGTATATGCGGATTATCCGATTCCGGTATCCATGAACTTGCGGAATCTCTGTTTACGGTACGCAAAGTAAAAGGCGGGACAATAACGCTGCCGGGAAAAAATGCCGCTTTGAAAACGCCGAAGCAGGCAATGGATTTGGGAGTCGGATATGTGCCGAAAGACAGGGATCATCAGGCGCTTATGGTTCACGATTCCATTAAACACAATATTGCCCTTGCGGCTGTCGAAATGACGAAACAGGCATTCGGTTTTCTGAATCCCGCAAAAGCGGAAAAACTTTCGGAAGATGCTATCAGCCGGTTTCAGATAAAGACGAGCGGTCCTGACCAGACAGTAAGCGGACTGTCCGGCGGCAACAGACAGAAAGTGAATCTTGCCAGATGGACAATACAGAATAAAGACGTTCTGATTCTTGACTGTCCGACGCGCGGCGTTGATATCGGGGTAAAGGCGTATATTTACCGGACCATGACAGTGGCAAAAGAAAACGGTGTTTCCATCATCCTTGTTTCCGATGAACTGCCAGAAATAATCGGTATGAGCGATACGGTGCTGGTCATGAAAGAAGGGGAAATCGTAAAACAGATTCCGAGAAGCAGCGGCTTTTCCGAAGAAACAATAATAGAGGTAATGATCTGATGAAAAAAAACAAATGGGAATATTTTCAGAACCTTTTTCCGTTCATAGGGCTCATCGTTATCGTTCTTGTCTTTACCATTACGAGCGGCGACAGATTATGGACAAAAAACAATCTGCTGAGCATTGTGAATATGGTTATACCGCTCTGCCTCGGTGCAAGCGGCATGGTCTTTGTCGCGTCGCAGGGAAGTACCGACATGTCCATGGGTTCTCTGCTTGCACTGTGCGGAACGCTCGGCGGTCTTGCCAGCCTTAAACTGGGAATACCGGGATTCATACTGGTTTCACTGCTGACGGGCATTCTGTTCGGCGCGTTCAACGGCGTCATTGTTGCGTATTTTAAGGTACCCTCACTCATGGTAACGCTTGCCATGCTCATTGCGCTGCGTGCTGTCGTGTCGTATATAACGAACGGGCAGGCCGTGTTCCTTGATCCGGATGTCATTGCGCTCGACAGCCTGTATATCATGCTGCCGGCGGCCGTCGTGCTGCTTATCCTGATGTGGTATGTGTTCAGTTATACGAAAATAGGATTTTTCTCCCGCTGTATCGGCGAGAATCAGGAAGTAAGCCGCTTTTCCGGCATTGCAGTAAAGAAATACAAAATCTTTGCGTTTGCGCTTTCGGGACTGATGGCCGGAGTTACCGGCATCCTTGCGGTAGTAAAAATCGGCGGCGTGTCTCCGACAATCGGCAATTTCTTTGAACTGCAGATAATGACGGCCATGTTTGTCGGTGGTATTCCTGTTACCGGCGGTGCGGGCAGTAAGTTCTACAAAATAATAACAGGCTCGTTCATGCTCGTTTTCCTGCAGAACGGCCTTACGCTCTGCATGGTAAGTGCGGAAATATCGGAACTGATTCAGGGAAGTATTCTGCTTATTGTTGTGTTCATGAGTATTCTTGCGGGACGCAGACTTCATAAAATCGAATTAAATAAATAAAGAAGGAGTAAAACATGATGTGTACAAAAGAATTCCGGTTGTCCTTTACAAAAAAGGCGGAAGAGCTTGTCAAACAGATGAGCCTTGAAGAAAAAGTATATTTAATGAGCGGAAGAACGGACCTGGCCGCTTCCATTGTTGTATTTGAACATCCGTCTGCAGATCTGCATTACAACAGTTATCCGTATCCTGCATGCGGAAACAAACGGCTTAACGTACCCGACATGTATTTCTGCGACGGCCCGCGCGGCGTTGTCTGCGAAAAGAGCACCTGCTTTCCGGTAACAATGGCACGCGGCGCTACGTTCGACACTGACCTTGAAGAAAAGGTCGGCGAAGCTGTTGCAAAAGAAATCCGCGCATACGGCGGCAACTTTTACGGCGGCGTGTGCATCAATCTGCCGTATAATCCGGGATGGGGCAGAAGCCAGGAAACGTACGGCGAAGACAACTTCCATATAGGAGCGATGGGCTCCGCACTTGTGAAAGGCGTTCAGAGTCAGAACGTCATGGCGTGCATCAAACATTTCGCGTTCAACAGCATGGAAAACGGCAGGTTCGACGTGAGCGTCAACGCCGACATCAGGACGGAACGTGAAGTATATCTTGACCACTTCAAGGCGTGCATAGATTCCGGTGCCGCCTGCGTCATGAGTTCGTACAACAAATACAAGGGGACATACTGCGGCCAGCAGAAATATCTGCTTTCGGATGTACTCAAAAAGGAATGGGATTTCGACGGATTTGTCGTAAGCGATTTCGTATGGGGAACGAGGGACACAGTCAACGCTGCTAATGCGGGGCTTGACGTAGAAATGTGTGATACGCATTTCTACGGAGAAAATCTTGTTAATGCCGTCAAAGCGGGAAAAGTAAACGAGTCAAAAATAAACGAAGCGGCGGTACGCATCGTGCGGACCCTGCTTGCATTCTCTGCTGCAAAAGACCCGCAGGAATATCCCAGAAACATAATAGGATGCGTTGAGCATATCAACCTTGCAAAAAAGGTTGCGGAAGAGTCGATTACGCTTATTCAGAACAACGGGAACGTACTTCCGTTCAGCAAAACCGCAAGTAAAAAAATCGCCGTCATCGGTAAGCTGGGAAATAACGAGAATATCGGCGACCACGGTTCAAGCCGGGTGTATCCGCCGTATGTAGTAACGCCGCTTGCAGGTATTTCAAAACTTATGGATACGTCCGAAGTGGTTTACTACGCCGGTGAAAATTCTGAAAAGGCCGCACAGATTGCCGCAGAATCCGATGCCGTCATCATTGTCGCCGGATACGAACACTCGGACGAAGGTGAATATATTGCACCGACAGACGGTGTGGAAGGCTTTACGAAACCGCAGGGCGGGGACAGGAAAAACGGACTGGGGCTGCATGCGGACGACGTATGCCTGATTAAGACTGTCGGAGCCGCTAACAAAAATACAGCGGTAGTCCTTATCGGCGGAAACATGATTATGATTGACGAATGGAAAGACAGCGTATCTTCAATACTTATGGCGTATTACCCCGGTATGGAAGGCGGAACAGCAGTTGCAGAGATTCTGTTCGGCGATGTGAATCCCGGCGGAAAGCTGCCGTTCGTCGTCGTAAAGGATGAGAAGGATTTACCGCAGGTTGACTGGCTTGCGCACGAAGTAACATATGACTATTTCCACGGGTATACAAAGCTCGATAAGGAACATATAGAACCGTCAGTCTCGTACGGATTCGGTATGTCGTACACGACATTCAAAATCAAGTCGCAGGGAATTATGCTCAAGGAAAACGAGATAATTGCTTCATGCAAAGTGGCGAACACGGGAACGGTCGACGGCGACGAAGTCGTGCAGTTCTACATCGGCACCGAAAACTCGCGCGTTGCACGGCCGGTAAAGAAACTGCTCGGCTTCCGCCGCGTTTTCGTAAAAGCAGGGGAAGAAGTTGAAGTGGAAATCAGCTGTCCGGTTGAAAAGCTCGGCTACTATTCCGAGTCTGGCTGGAAAGTTGAAAGAGACATCGACTATGTGGGTTACATCGGAACAAGCAGTTCCAGCCGCGATCTTACAGCCCTTAAGTTCTCTCTTTAACGTATAAATACAGAAAATTTTTCTGTGAGTAAAACCAGGAGCCGGCTTATTCTGCCGGCTCCTGGTTTTTCCGTGAGACTGTTCGTACCTGCCGCTTTACCTGCGGCGGGTTCCTGCGCTGTCTCCTGCCAGTCTTTCCCTTAGGAATAATTCTTTATAATATGGTAAGTAAGTATTGGTGGTATTCCTGAATAAGAAGCTGAAACAACTGCAGCTTTCTTTACGTTCTCCATCGAGTTCATAGCAGATTCTACGGTTGCATGTTTCCGTACAGTGATTACAGCTTACATTTTGAAAACTTTCCTTTACTTCAGCCGGAAGGCTTTCAATATAATCGATGTAACAGTTTATATTGTTCAGCTTTAACCTTAGGAGTAATCTGCTTTCATTTTCTTTTCCATACCGATAATCCGTATATTCTATATGATTTAAAGTATCTTTCCCGTTTTTATCGTGTAACCTGCTTTTTAATAAATCACCGCTGTAACTGATTTCCAGCCCCTGTTCCCTGAAAAAATTAATAATACTCCTGAAAAACAGCCGTTCCTCTTCCCGTTCAATTACAGCTGAAAAATAATCATCAGTATAGTCCGGTAGTGTAGTTGTTTCTTCCTGAAACAGCTCCGGTAAAAATGCGGAAACTGTGTAATCCGGTGGAAATCAAAATACAGAGGGGGCGTACTGTTTTTTTCAATTGAATAAACTTTACGGGCTGCGCCTTTTAGCACAATGAATATATCCGGATTTTTTTCATAGTGAACGGTAAAACTGGTGATGTTTTTATGTAAACTTTTTTTCAATTATATCTTCAGCCGTACCCAATGCAAAAAGGACAGTAGAAAACCAGAGAAGTGAAAACTCGCTTTCCCTTGCTTCTTTACCTAATGTCCTGTATTCCTTCAGGCTGTAAAGTGGCAATCCCATTTCTTCCGGTGTTTCTTCTGCATCTTTATAGAATTCTTTTATTCGTGCGGAGGGTTTAATACCCCGCCCCTTGGGGCGTATGGAGGGTATTAAATCCCGACTGCAATACCTTTAGAGAACTCCATACCCCGACGCTTGCGTCGGGGTTGGTGATTAAATTGAATAATTCTGTGTATGCGGTATGAAAATCATTTTCTGATAATCCTGATAAAAAAGAACGGTCTATTTTAAAATCATCCTTTTGATCCGGCATCAGTAATTCATGCCTTTTTGCCTGCAGCTGTACATAATATTCTGCGTTTTCAAACATTGTATCTCTCCTTATGTCGTGACGGAATGAATTACGTTGAACCGTTTGCTGATAGCGTTGAAAAAGTATATCATCGAATTTTAAAGGGCGCAAATATAACGCAGCAGAAATGAGGCATACATGAAAAAATATGATTTTATAATAATTGGCGCGGGTCCGGCAGGCAGCACAGCTGCGAGAATGCTCGGCGGACGTTATAACGTGCTTGTTCTGGAAAAAATGAATCTGCCCAGGAAAAAGTCGTGTTCGGGCGTGTTGATTCACAAAGCAGCAGAGCGTGTAAAAGAGGTTTTCGGAAACATACCAGACAGCGTTATTGCATGGCCGCGGGAAACGCATGGAATAACTATACTAACAGGTTCCGGCAGTTATGAGTTCGGTGATGACGGAAAAAATGTTTGCAGGGAAACGTTTGACTACTGGCTCATAGAACAGCGGAATAAGGAAAACGTCGAGCTGGTATGCGGCGTAAAAATTAAAAAATACGACCCGCTTGCTGTCACTGTGGAATATGAAAAAGAGGGCGCCGTTGAAATAGTTCAGGCACAGGCAGTCATTGCGTGTGACGGAATAAACGGAATAACAAGAAATCTCTCCGGTGTTAAACGCCAGAAAAAGGTTGTAACGTATCAGAGAACGGTGGAAGGTTCCATTAATGCCGATAAGAGCAAATTTTATGCATTTACATCACCGGAATATTCATATTATGACGCTTGGTTTAACAGTAAGGATGGAAAAATAACGTATGGAGTAAGCGGTTATTCAAAAGCTGAGTTAAACAGATGCATGTACAAATTTGAATCACATATGGAAAAGGAATACGGCTTGCTTGTAAAGCAGCAGATTGAAGAAGAGTACTGGAGCCTCCCCTTAATAACCGGAAATCATGAAATTGTATTGCGGAAGGGAAACATGTTTTTCTGCGGAGAAAGCGCAGGAATGCTGAATCCATTTGGAGAAGGAATGTATATGGCATTTGAAAGCGCATATATCCTGTCTTCCGTAATAAGTGCGTCTGCCGGAAAATCTGTTGAAAGCATAGCTTCTGCATATATCCATGAAATGGAAGAGCCGGAAAACTATATGAAAAGGCAGTGGGCACTCATAAAAAGAATTGCTCCTGAGTTCGGGTATCAGTTAAACGCTGCTTTGTTTTAAACCTTACTGTACCGTAAGTCCGTCAAGAACCGCCTTTACCGCCTGTATCCGTTCTGCACTCACATGCGCCTGTCCCGCAAACGACGGCCACTGCGAAACCGCTTCCTGAACTTCCGCAAGGATATCCTGTACCTGTGCACGTTTCAGGAAAGCGGCCTTTCCGCATTCAAAAAAATCCTCCTCAGTAAAACGTTCCCGTTTGCTGTTCATGGACATCTGGTGCATGCCTGTCCATAAGCCGCCCGGATTCCAGCTGAACGTGATGTCGTATGCGGGCGCGAGCGACCACCGGCCGCTCCTGTCCATGAGGAACGAAATGTTTTTTACGTGATCGTCGTTGTTTGCGGCAAGTATGTTGAACGCCATGCGCCTGAAAAACTGAATACCCGCCCTGCCGTCAAGACCGAGCCTGTTCATAATGCCGAATACCTGCTCGTAACTGTGGGCGCCTGCCTGGTTAAAATCGTAATGAGCAAGTGCGCCGAGCGTCTGCATGTGGATTTTACCGCCGCCGGAAGTGCGGTCGAACCGCTTCGTCATAAAATGACGGCGCCCGTTTTCTTCAAGCAGACGGCATTCGCTCATTTCAATACCCGCCTGCTGTGCCATACGATAATAGGCATATTCAATCTGACCGTAACCAGACGGATCTGCCAGTTCTTTGTCGGCGTTTCCGCGCACTCCGTCAAACTTGATGAGCCAGTATTCAAATCCCTTTTCCGTCTGAAGCTGTCCTGAGCGGATTTCATTAGTCTGCGGATTCCACGCTATGACAGCCTTTGCACGCGCGCCGCCCGCAGACGTGCCCACCTGGATTATCTGCGCAAGCGCCTTTGCTTCCTGCGTTTCGTTTTCCGGGGAGAGCGACGCTGCAAGCTTTCCCCGGCTTTGGATTACTTTTGATGCGAGGGCGGCAAGGGCGTCAACGTGAAGCCGCTCGTTGTAATCCGGGCTGCCGCTGAGCACCGGACGGAATTCAAGTGCTCCCATTCCGCGCGTACCCGTATAACATAAACGTTCGACCGCATTGAACGACTCCGGCGTTCGACCCTGACCTGCAAGCCATACATCTATAAGTGCGTTTCCGAATTTATCGGGAAGGGAATCGGAAAGAAGTCCGGGCAGGCCGTGGAAACTCTGTACGGCAAGTTCCGGAAAGCGGAATACTTCGGAAGAAAGCGGCATCATAAGAGGTGATACCTGAATTTCGCTCTGCAGGAAACCCGGTTCATATTCAAAGGATGCATACGGATCGCCGTCCGAAAAAGTAACTGCACCGATTGTCGTCCCCCACAGGCGGACTTCCGCTGTCGTCGTCATTTTTCATCTCCCCATTTCCATGCAGAGTCAGCCGGCGGCTTTTCCTGCCGTTTTGGAGAAACACGCTTTTTTCTTTTTGTTTCCGTACGAAGCAGTTTTACGGGATGGAGTTCCTGCTCCTGTACAAGCCCGTTGAATTTGCCCAGAAGTCTCAGAGAACGCATGATTCTGATAAAACTGTCCATCTGTACGGAACTGCCCGACTCAAGCCGGACGATGGTGCTGAGTGAAACGTTTGCTTTTTCCGCAAGCTGCGTCTGTGTTATACCGCGGTCAATGCGTATCTGCTTAATACGCCCTCCCAGTTCGGCTAAAACCGATTCGTCAGTAAGTGTGTCCTGAATTTCCATACAGACAGCATACTGCGTGTGGGTGTATTTGTCAACAAATGGTCAAATTTGATAAATTAGCACAAAATATATCAATTAATTTGTCATATTTGACTGTTTATATTTATTTTGTTCCCGGTCTGCAGGTTTCGTCCGGCTTTTTACGATGGGCTGTAATTATCGTATAACTGTATGCGTTTACCGTTATGATGCAGCTGCCGGTTTCGACATACCAGTTTTTGCCTTTTCTGGTTATGCGGCTGTCCCTGCCTTTTATTTTGTTTCTGCACCACTCGACAGGCTCCTCGTTTTTTAATCCGAGGTTCTTCATTATCCGCCCGGCTCCCATATCTGTGGTATGAACTTTCTCCAGATTTTCAATCAGAATTTCACCGGGCATCTTTTGCTCCTCTAAAAAATCAGTATTAACGGTACGTCAGGAGATGCAGATTTTGTTTATCCCACAGAACCGTTTACATAGACGTGAGAAGTCAGCCATGTGCCTTCAGCACCTATTTTCTTTCCGTCTATTTCGACGAAGCCGTCTTTTGTATACAGCGGCATGGAAAAGAATTTTTCCGGTTTTACGTAGCACAACTGTTCCTCCGGCGGAGTCAGGCCCTCCGGTTCCAGAATCGTACCGGGGGTAAACTGCGGGGCGAAAAGCACTTCGCATGTTTCATGCCCGGCGGAAGCAGAATCAGACGCCGCAAGCAGCATGCCGTTGCTGCGCACTCCGCGGAAATTGGCAGGTTTTAAATTGTAGACAAGTACGATTGTTTTTCCGAGCAGTTCTTCTTCTTTATAGAAAGGAACAATAGAACTGACAATCTGCCTTGGTTCCGAATCTCCGGCATCGAGCGTAAGAATGTACAGCATCGTTCCGCCGGGATGTTTTTCTACCTTTATAATTTTTGCAGCCTTGAGAATGACTCTGTTTCTGAATTCTTCTGCAACAGATATTGCTGCAGTTTGTATATCCGGTTCCATCTGTTTGCTCCTGTAAAAGGGTAAGCCGCATTCGCGTACTTTATTCTATTATTCTAGCTGAAATGGAGCAGATAATCTATCCGTTTGCTTACTCTGCATTTTTTGCATCATGCAGTACATAAATGAATTTTTGATATTTTGGATAAAAAACAAAAAATTATCGGGACAAAATTGAAAAAGCAAAAAAAAGATATATACTTCGGGGTGTAGTCATCAGTGGCCGGTTTCTGACAACAAGAGGTCGTGCTGTTATCCTTTCCTCGAACGACAGTACCATATCACTTTTCAATACTATGCCGGGAGTAAGCTTATCGTTCCCGACAGTATGTTTATTATCCATAATATGGAGGCAGGAATGAAAGTTGGTGAACGAAGGGTTATCAGTCTGGTGTGTACACCGTCTACAGGATATGAATGGTATCTTGCGGAACTGAGCGGCGGTCTGGTGTTTCTGGGGAGCAGCTTTGAAAGGTCCGGAGCAGCCGTGGGACGACAGGAAGAGGAAGATTTTGTATTCCTTGCAGTAAAAGCGGGTCCTGCATCCGTACAGTTTGCAAAATGCCGGCCGTTTGCTCCAGCCGATATTATTTATGACGAAGTTCTGCCAATTGAGATTGAACCGGCGGAAGACGGGAAAGACGAAATTCTTTCAACGGTAAAAGTCGGCGGTTGGAGTGAATTCAGAACGTGTACGGATGAAGATATTGGTTTTTTCAAGCAGGCCGTAAAATTGATTGGAGTCGGTTATACGCCGGTATGCGTAACGACGCAGGCTTCTGCCCGCAGATTTATCTTTGCGGTGAACGGAAGGCCTGTAACTGCAAATTCTCATGAATTTGCTGCATTTATAGAAATCGGTTTTTCCGGAACTACTCCGTATATTGAGCGGATTGTCAATGTCGGTAATCCCGGAGCACCGTATGGCGGATATGGTCCGTTTATAGAAATTACAGCAGATGAACTGCAGGCGTTTCAAATAGCAATCGGAAACAGAATAGGCACATCGTTTACGCTGCTGTCTTATGCGGTACGGATTATTGCCGGAGCGGAATATACCGTGCTTGCCAACGAAAAGATTTCCGACAAAGACGCAACGGTTTATCCGGTAGTAATGAAATTTACATGGCCCGCCGGCGGTTCGCTGGAACTGACTGATATTCAGAAAGTATATACTTTGTAACGATTCGTAAAAGCGGATACAGTTTTGCTGCCGTATCCGCTTCCGTCGGATATCCGTATCTGCAATGTACCGGTTTCAGTCCGGTTGCTGCCGTTTTCTGGAATCATATTGAAACAAAAAAAATAAAAAAATTGGTAAAAAAAAGGGTTAAGGGCTTGACGAGTTAGGATAGAAGATGATATATTCATCATCACCGT
>DCFX01000066.1 GCA_002314445.1 Treponema sp. UBA1793 | reverse complement strand
TCCGCAGATACAAAGTAGACTGTGCCGTTACCCCGCGACAAGGGGGAGCCAAGTGCGCAGGTGAGTAAACACTTTCTCCTGCGAAAAAAGGTGGTACCGCGGGGTTGCAGTGTGCAGCTTCGTCCTTTACATTTCTTTTCACCATAAGAGGTACAAATTATGGCTGAAGAACTTTCATTAAAAGACAGGGAAAAAGAGGAAAAGCTGATGCGTATGCGTCATTCCCTGGCACATGTTATGGCTGCCGCCGTACAGCATCTGTATCCGGATGCAAAATCCGCCTCCGGTGGTTCTACTGGCGACGGTTTCTGCTTCGACTTTGAATTGCCACGGAATCTTACCGAAGGTGATTTTCCGTCGATAGAGGCCGAAATGCAGCGCATTATCAGGCAGGATATTCCGTTCGTGCTGAACAAAATATCCCGTGCAGAAGCCCTTGAGCTGTTCCGGAACGAGCCGTACAAGACGGAGCTTGTAGACGGGACGGAAGAGGGTATGTCCGTTACAGTCTGCAGCACAGGAAATTTTCCGGATGTGTACAGCGGGCCGTATGTTGAATCGACCGGACGTCTGAATGAACGGGGATTCAGGCTTCTGTCCGTTTCCGGCGCGTACTGGAAAGGAGACGAGAACCGTCCGATGCTTCAGCGTATTACGGCAGCTGCGTTCAACGACGGGAAGCAGCTGAACGCGTACCTTGACCGGCTGGAGGAACTGAAAAAGCGCGATCACCGGCTTATCGGCAGGGAACAGGATTTGTTTTCGCTCCATGAGGATGCAGGCCCCGGACTTTGCTACTGGCATCCTAAGGGAGGGAGGATGCGCGTTGCAATTGAGAATTTCTGGCGTGAGGAGCACTATAAAAACGGGTATGAAATAGTTTTTACGCCACATGTAGGAAAGAGCTGGCTCTGGGAGACGTCCGGCCATCTCGGGTTCTACAAGGAATCGATGTACAATCCGATGGAAATGGACAACACTGATTATTACATCAAACCGATGAACTGCCCGTTCCATATTATGATTTACAAGAACAGCAGGCGGTCGTACCGGGACCTTCCGTTCCGGTGGGCTGAACTGGGGACAGTGTACCGCTACGAAAAATCAGGAACGCTGCACGGACTTACGCGGGTACGGGGCTTTACGCAGGACGATGCTCATATTTTCTGTACGCCGGAGCAGATGGACGATGAAATATCGGAAGTGCTCAGATTCAGCCTGTACATGCTCAAATCGTTCGATTTTACCGATGTCAGCGCCTATCTGTCCACACGGCCGGAAGGAAAAAGTGTCGGAGCCGCGGAGAAATGGGATGCTGCGACAGAAGCGCTCCGCAGGGCTATTGTACGTGCGGGACTTGCGTATCAGGTTGACGAAGGAGGCGGTGCATTCTACGGGCCGAAAATAGATCTGAAGGTAAAGGACTCACTCGGACGTCAATGGCAGCTTTCTACGATTCAGTTCGATTTTAATCTGCCGGAGCGGTTCCACTTAACGTATACCGACAGGGATGGTACGGAAAAGCAGCCGTACATGGTTCACCGGGCGCTGCTTGGTTCGCTTGAGCGTTTCTTCGGCGTCATGATTGAAAATTACGGCGGTATATATCCTGTCTGGCTGTGCCCTTCTCAGGTACAGGTTATTCCTGTTGCTCCCGATTTTATTCCGTATGCGCGTTCTGTCTGGCAGAAACTGCGTGCTGCCGGCATCAGGGCTGATATTGATACGGGAGATGACAACATGAAGCAGAAAATAAAAACTGCACAGGAACAGAAAATTCCGTACATGTTTATTCTCGGCGCGAAAGAGCAGGATGAAGGAACGGTGAGCTGCCGTATCAGAACCGGCGTGCAGCAGAACGGTATGCCGTTCGACAGCATGCTGCAAATAATTCAGGAAAAGATTCAAAGGAAGGAACAGCCGTAGCAGTTAAAACTGCAGCTGTAAAAATCATTCAGGATGTCTGCCTCCGGTACACGGTTATCGTACCGGAGGCAGTTTTTGCAGAATGCGGCAGATTAACAAAGCGCAGCATTCTGCATGCTCTTAGTTATGTACAAGTTCCGCAATAAATTCACCGAGCAGTACCGCACCTATGCCGGCGGCAAGACTGAGTAATGCGTACACAGTTCCGGTTATCCCATGCCCCTTTTCAAACAGTGTAAGCGTTTCGAGCGAAAATGTTGAAAACGTGGTAAATCCGCCGCAGAATCCTGTTTTAAGCAGAAGCAGCAGATGAACCGGAATACCGCTGCCGGACTGTTCAGCCTGAAGGACGGCAAAAGCCGTAATAAAACCGATGAGAAGAGCACCTGCAATGTTTGTAACGAAAGTCTGAAAGGGGAAATCCATTTTTACCGGAACCATGCTGATGCCGTACCTCAGTAAAGAACCGAGCGCTCCTCCGGCGGCGACACATAACAAGTTTTTGTACATAAAACTGATGGTACTATCGGAGACGCGGAAAGTCAATGATGCAGGAATCGCATAACCGGCAGAACGTTTTACCGTTGACATTATCCGCTGCCGCATATAGGCTTATTCCCATGACATTACAGCAGCTGAAATATATTATTAAAATAGTCGAATGCCGTTCTATTACCGAAGCCGCAAGAAATATTTATATTTCGCAGCCGGCACTGTCCAATTCCGTGAAGGAACTTGAAAATGAACTCGGCATAGAAATTTTCAGCCGCAATACGAAAGGTATTTCGCTTACACCTGAAGGCGCGGAATTCCTGTCGTATGCCCGGCAGGTAGTGGAGCAGGCAGATCTTCTGGAGCAGCGTTATATGCACAAAAAACCGGTCCGCCAGCTTTGTTCCGTTTCAACGCAGCATTATGCGTTTGCCGTAAACGCTTTTTGTAATCTCATCAGGCAGACAGATTCCGATGAATATGAATACACGCTCCGTGAGACACGCACGTATGAAATTATCGACGACGTACGGAATATGAAAAGCGAAATAGGAATTATTTATCTTAACGATTTTAATAAAAAAGTACTTTCAAAGCTTCTGAAGGAGAGCTGTCTTGAATTTATCCCGCTCTTTACGGCCTCTCCCCATGTTTTCGTGAGTGCGGCATGCGGACTGGCGGGAAAAAAATCGGTAACGTTTGAAGACCTTGAACCGTATCCGTACCTGTCATTTGAACAGGGTGACTTTAATTCATTTTATTTTTCGGAGGAAATGCAAAGCACTGCCGCTCACAGGAAAAGCGTCCATGTAAGCGACAGGGGAACGCTTTTCAATCTTATTATCGGTATCGACGGCTATACAATTTCGAGCGGAATTGTGACAAGTGATTTGAACGGCTCCCAGATTGTATCTGTTCCTCTCGATGTCGCTGACAGCATGACTGTCGGTTACATTACGAACAGCCGGACGGCGCTGAGCCAGTGTGCACAGACCTATGTCAGGGAACTGAAGCTGTGTATAAGCGGTTACGGATGTTCTTTATTGTCCTAGTTGCAGTATTTCTCTGCTTGTAATGAGCTGGAAGTGTGCATGATTTGACTTTTACCTTTGTTGTTTCCGGCCGCTTTATCACTGATAAATAGAGAACACATCAGCGACAAGCGGCCAGCTCATCACTGATTTACACTCTGCGCGCAAGTGATGCGCTGATTATTTATCAGTGACGCACTGGCGTAAGGCCAGTGATACGCCGGGAGAAGTTCAATTGCCGCGGAGCCGGAACGAACAATGGTTCAACTCATTTACAGGGTTTATACAATCGAAAGTAGTACTATGTATATGCCGTTATCGTACATGTTTCACTTCAGAAAAGACTGCGTACTGCATCGTTTATACGCTGCGCAACATATGCATTGTTCATCGTATACAAATGGATTCCGTCGACGCCCTGTGTCACCAGATCTGCAATCTGATCTACAGCATATGCAATACCCGCGTCCCGGAGAGCCTCTGGTGAATCTCCGTATTTATCGAGTATTTTTATGAATTTTTCAGGCATCGATGCACCGCAGACAGCCGTCATATGTTCGATTTGTTTTTTGTTAATTACCGGCATAATACCTGCTTCAACAGGAACCTCGATTGAAGCAAGATGCGCGCGTTCGAGAAAGCGGTAAAATGCATCGTTGTCAAAAAAAAGCTGCGAAATAAGGCGCGACACACCCGCATCAACTTTAGCTTTGAGCGCGTGTATATCCGAAATGACATCAGGCGATTCCGGATGCTTTTCCGGATAACACGCACCGAACAGCGTAAACTGTTTTCCGTCATGCTGCCGTTCGTCGAATTCCCTGATGAACGAAACGAGGTCGTCTGCATGCTGAAAGTCTCCCGTCGGTTTTGCTTCCGGCATATGCGGCGGCTGCGGGCCGGATTGAATATCTCCCCGCAGCGCCAGTATGCTGCCGATTCCCGCTGCCCGCAGCTTGTGAAGTATGTCTTCCGCCTTTGCCCGGCTCATGTACAGACACGGCAGGTGGACGACAGCTTCCACTCCGCAGACGCTTCTGATGCGTTCTGCAATTGCGAGTGTAGCGCCGCTGTCCGCGCTTCCTCCCGCACCGTATGTTACGCTGATAAAGTCGGGCTTGATATCTTTCAAGTCGTCAAGCGTTTTGTAAATGGTGTCTATTCCCATTGTTTTTTTCGGCGGGAATACTTCACATGAAAATATAGTGTGCATGAGCTGCTCCATTATCAGTGTGGATGGATTACTAATCCGTTTTTTACTGCGCGGTTATTCGTGCTGCAGCAGTTCCCTGCGGATCTGCTGTGCCGCGGCGACGAGATTCGCAAGGCTTGCAGCCGTTTCCTTTTCGCCCCTCGTTTTAAGGCCGCAGTCCGGATTTACCCATAATTTCTCCGCAGGGATTTTCTGCAGCATCTTTCTGAGTGCGTCTGCAATTTCTTCGACTGACGGAATGCGCGGTGAATGGATGTCATACACTCCCGGCCCGACTTCCGTGCGGAAACAGGCCTTGTTGAGCGCATCAAGTATCGTTAAATCAGAACGGGATGCTTCAAACGTAATGACATCTGCATCCATTGCATCGATGTCGGCGATGATGTCGTTGAACTCGCTGTAACACATGTGCGTATGTATCTGCGTTTCAGGTTTAACTCCCGAGTGCACCAGGCGGAACGCGGGCACTGCCCAGTCAAGATAATCCGTGTGCCGGTCAGCTTTGCGGAGCGGCAGTTTTTCGCGGAGAGCGGCTTCATCAATCTGGATGATGCGGATACCGTTCTTTTCAAGATCGAGTACTTCTGCACGGATTGCAAACGCAATCTGGAAAGCTTGTTCCTTCAGGCTGATATCGTCCCGGGGAAAGGACCAGTTGAGAATCGTTACCGGCCCGGTGAGCATTCCTTTAACGGGCTTTTTCGTGCAGCTTTGTGCATAGACAGACCACGGAATCGTAATAGGTTCACGCCGCGAGATATCGCCCCAGATGACAGGCGGTTTTACACAGCGCGTACCATACGACTGCACCCATCCGTTTTCGGTAAACACATACCCGTCAAGATGGTCGCCGAAATATTCGACCATATCGTTGCGTTCAAATTCCCCGTGCACAAGTACGTCGAGTCCGAGTTTTTCCTGAAGTGCAATGCACTCTGCAATCTTTTCTCTGTTGAACTGTATATAGTGCTCTCTTCCGATGCTGCCTTTTTTAAATGATGCGCGGTTTGCCCGTACTTCTTTTGTCTGAGGAAACGAGCCGATTGTCGTCGTCGGCAGAAGGGGCAGGCCGAATTCCTTTTTCTGAATCAGCTCTCGTTCCGCAAATGCAGGTTTCCTTTCAAAATCGGCTGGTGCAAGACTGTTTACAGAGTTGCATACAGCAGCGTCAGGAGCCGTACGCGGGACGCTGAATAATTTCCTGTTTTCGGCAAGTGCCGTCCTTCCTGTATCAGTGTCTTCAAGGACTGCTTTTATATCCCGCAGTTCACCGAGTTTTTCTTCGGCAAATGAAAAGTGGCAGAGTGCGTCACGTCCTTTTTCTCTTTCCGATGCAGTCGTGTAGGGAACGTGCAGCAGCGGACACGAAGTGTTCAGTACGAGGCGGTCTTCTGGAACAATCCTGGTAAGTCCTTTTACCAGTTCCAGCGTCTTTGTATAATCGGTACGCCAGATATTCTTTCCATTGACAATGCCTGCAAAAAGATACGTTTCCTGCGGAAAGGCCTGCCGCAAAAGTGCTGCATTTGATTTTCCTTCTATAAAGTCAATTCCTATACCGTCAAAGCCGAGTCCGCAGATAGCATTCCAGCAGTCGCGGACATCTCCGAAATAGGTCTGAAGCAGCACACGGACTCCTGATTCTCTGTGTACTTCTGCAAGCAGTGTTTTGTAGATTGAATCAAAAAATGCGCAGTCATCAGGAATCATATCGAGTACGAGGGCAGGTTCTGCAAGCTGAATCCATGCGGCACCGGCCGGGGCAAGCGTCGCGATAAGCGAACAGTACGCATCGGCTGCTGCAGCTGCAAAATCATTCCGGCTTGACTTTCCGGTATACCGGGCAAGCTGAAGAAATGTATACGGGCCGATAAGTACAGGCACTGTTTCAATTCCGAGTGTTTTCGCCTCCCTGTATTCATGGAGCGCTTTGCTGTGTTCTGAGTCGCACCGGAAATTCATACCGGCATCAAGTTCCGGTACGAGGTAATGATAATTTGTGTTGAACCATTTTTTCATGGCAAGCGCTTTTACGTCGCCCTGGCTGCCCTGAAAACCGCGTGCCATTGCAAAATAGGTGCCGGTTTCTGACAGACCGAGCGATGCATAGCGCTCAGGAACAGCGCCGAGCATCATCGCCGTATCGAGCATGTTGTCATAAAGAGAAAAATCATTTGAAGGAATAAAACCGATACCGGCATCGCGCTGTCTGTTCCAGCCGTATGCGCGTATTTCCGCTGCTGTCTTTTCAAGTTCTACTGTATCCTGCATCCCTGCAAAATATTTTTCAACTGCAAATTTAAGTTCGCGTGCTTTTCCTATGCGCGGAAAGCCGATTACTGCTGTTTTCATGCAGGTACAATAAATGATTATTATGATATAAGCAAAATCTTTATTTCTATTGGAACCGATAACTTTTAATTATGGCATTTTGCCGCCTTACTGTATTGTCAGCGAAGCATACGCTTCATCGCTCAGGTACGGCTCAAGCGAAAGGGCATCCTTTTTGGCAGATGCTGCCGGCACGCCGAAAAAGCGGAGCATCTTTTCAAGCACGCGGCAGTGTTTTTCAATCTGATGGACGGCATTTTCCCCCGCTGCCGAAAGGTGCGGGACTCGGTTTCCTTCGGTTATAGATATGCAGACAAGACCGTCCTTTTCAAGCTGCCGGAGCATAATCGAAACACTCGGTTTACTTACGCCAAGATATTGTGCAAGGGTAACTGCCTTTAATCCTTCTGCTGTATTCTGAAGCCGTTCTATTGCTGTCAGATATTTCTTTTTTGCAGGTGTTATATACATTTTCTGCTCCTACAATAGTTTTCTGATATTTTCAAGTGCCATCTTTGCACCGGTATATCCGATGTACACGGCTCCGGGAATGCATACCAGCGGATCAAGCGGGATCATCACGACTGGTGAAAGAAATACTGCAATAACTGTCGCTGCTGTCATTCCGCAGTCTATGAGACTGTCTGTGGCAATGCCTTTGAGCAGATCCGACTGCACATATGCGTTCGCTGCGGATGAGAAACCTGCAAGGAACAACTTGACAAGGCTGCTTGCTAGGATTGCTGCAAGCAGAGGAGAGGGGACAACCGCTGCGTACCCGGAGCGGAAACCGGCAATGCAGTGTACGACAGCAGATTTCATGAGAGATACTGCTGACACACACAGGATACATGAAACAAGCAGGCCGCAGATATACTCCATCCTTGAGTATCCCGCAGGATGCGCTTCATCAGGTTTTTTGAGTGAGACTGCAAAACCTGCAACAGCCACGGCAGACGTTCCCGCGTCGGTAAGATTGTTGACACCGTCGGTGAGGATCGCAACACTCCCGTACAGACAGCCTGCTGTGAGTTTTCCCAAAGCAAGGAGACTGTTCAGCACAATCCCTGCAACACCGGTCTTCAGTCCTTTCTGCAGCCGTTTGTACTGCTCATCTGTACGTATCATAACGATGAATCTTCCTCATCATCAAAGCGAAATCCGTGAAAACGTCCGTGACCGTGGTGCCTGTTCATCCTGTCGTACCTGTCGCCTCCGTCAGGGTTCCAGTCTGAAATCAGCTTTTTCAGGATTACAGAAAGCTGTTCTCTTTCCTCCTGAGTCAGGCAGTCAAATGAGCCGGAACTGTCATTTGAAGATTCGTTATCCCATTCGTCAGCAGCCTTTCGTCCTGCCTCTGTGAGCGAAACCAGGACCGAACGTTTGTCAGTTTCATCTTTCGTACGGGTGATATATCCTGCATTTTCCATTTTATTAAGCAGTTCGCTTAATGATGCGGGTCTTATTCCGCATACTTCCAGAAGTTCTTTCTGTGAAACCGGGCTCTTGAGCCGGAGCAGGGCAAGTATCCGGCGCTGTCCCGGACTGCCCGAGAAATGACGGCCGTAATATACCGATTCATACCGCTGCTGCATACTTTTCCGTGCAAGCAGACGGGTCGCTGTGTAAAACAGCATATCAAGTGATTCCTGTGCATTCATATAATACCTCCTGTATATTATTAGGTGCCTTATTGTCTGGTACCTAATAATATACAGGAGTGTTGTTTATTTGTCAAGTTAATAAGGTACCTGATTAATTAGTACCGTCAGACTCTGAAGAGATCTATCTGAACACCGATGTTCTGAATAGATTCGTCGACTTTTTTTGCGATTTGTGTTAATTCAAGCCCGGTGCTGCTTATTTTGTCGGCGCTGATTTTCATTTCATGCATATTGCCGGTCATATCGGCAGCCGAATTCTGCAGATTTTTTACTTCTTCCAGAATGGCTTTATTACCTGCGGCCATTTCTCCTGACGCGCTTTTTACTTCTGCAGTACTGTCGTTCATGCTGTGCAGGGCAAGCATAATCTGTTTGGAACCTTCATTCTGCTGCTGCATTGCATCTTTTATTTGTCCTACAAGTTGCCCGGTACTTTTTATTTCCGTCATAACGGAACCAAAAGCTGTACCTGAAGCGGCAGAAGCAGAAACGACACCTCCGATAGAATTTTTAATTTCTTTAAGCTGTTCGCCTATTTTTTTTGACTGTACAGTTGCTGTTTCAGATAATGTCCTGATTTCTCCTGCTACAACACTGAATCCTTTTCCGGCTTCACCTGCATGTGCTGCCTCAATTGCTGCGTTCATTGCAAGCAGATTTGTCTGTTCCGCAATACCGGCAATAACGGAATTTGCTTCCTGCAGCATTTCAGACTCGCTTTCTATCCTGGCAATGCGGTTATTTACATCTTCCTGCCGGGAATTGCCTTCCTGTGCATTTTTGCTTAGTACCAGAAATGATTCGGCCATTTTTTCTACGGAAATATTGACTGATGTTATGTTGCCTATCATCTCTTCAACAGCAGCGGACGCTTCCGTAACTCCCGATGCCTGGAGTTCGACCATATGTTCCAAAGATTCAATGTTTGATGCAATTTCATTAACTGCACCTGCAGTTTCCAGGACTCCGGCAGCCTGTCCTGAAATGTGATTTCCCATTTCGTCTATACCTGAACTGATTTGTGTAATGGCCGCCGATGTATCGCTCACTCCCTCTTCCAGCGCCTTCCCTGAATCAGTAAGCTCATCTTTGAGCTTTTTTAATTCCGTTATGATAGCCTGCAGCTTTTCAGTAAAAAGATTGAAGCCTGCAACCATAGCCCCGATTTCATTAGTTGAAGTGATTTCTATCCTTTTTGTAAGGTCGGCGCTGCCGGATGCTATTCCTGTAATAGTTTCCTTTACAACACGCAGCGGCTTCAGCGCCCTGACGATGATAAGGCCTGCGAGCAGGAGCAGAACTGAGAGAATAACGACTGCCGTTATTGCAGTTATGCGTGCCAGTACGTCGGCTGTTTCATGTACTTGTTTGTCCGCCACAACAAATGCGAAGCTCCATAATGTGCGGGCAACAGGCCCGTATACAACATATTCCTGTATTCCGCTCAGGCCTCTCAGCCTGTCCGTTCCTGTTTTTCCGGACGTCATTTCATGAGCAAGTTTTGACAGTTCAGCCTGTTCCTGTTCATTCATATCTGTGAGCAGATTTGTCTTCATAACAAACGCTGCATCCTGATGGGCAATAATTGTGCCGTCACCGGACAACAGCATGGCACTTCCGTCAGTTCCGAGCTTTATGCTGCTTACCAGTTTTTGGATTGTGTCGACCGAAACAATGCCAGCAAAAAAACCGATTGTCTTTCCGTTAACTTTAGCAGCGCGGGTAACATGAATAACGGGTTTCCCTGTTGTTCTGGAGAAAACAGGATTGTCAATATATTCATCCTTTCCTTCTTCCATGATTGCCTTATAATACGGGCGGTCCTTTATGTCCGCCGTTGTACCTATATCCGTGTAGATAATGCCGTCCGGGCCGCAGTAAAGAATATAGTCGAAGTCAGGGTTCCTCGTTGAGGCGTGGCTTTTGAGCCAGCTGACAATCTGCCCTTCGTCTCCTGTTTGCACAACATCTGCAGAAATATATCTGTACATCTGATTCAGGTAATCTGTAATTTTATTCGACACTGCAGTCTGATAGGCATTTGTTATTTCCCTGCAGTCCTCCAGATAACTTTTTTCGACTGATTTTCTAGTCCTGTATGCTATGATAAGTGTCTGGAGTGCGCTCAGCGCACACATAACCAGCCCCAGCGTAAGCAGAAAAAAAACAACCAGTTTCCTGTTTTTCGTTTTTTCCATAACCCTTCCCTATAGTTACTTGTTGTAATGTTATTTAAAAGACAAAGCGGTAAAACAATTTATAAATTACAATGTGATTTTTTAAAAATATCACATTGTAATTCAATGGTCAATCAGTATCATTTATAGGAAAATTATTATGTCACTATTTCAGTTATAGCCTGGGGAAAGAATGAACAAACTTCAGCAGTGTCTCTCGAATAATATGAAGCGTTGTCGTAAACAGAAGGGTATGTCTCAGGAAAAACTTGCGGAATTATCAGGAGTGTCTGCTAATTATATAGCCCTCATTGAAGGAGGGAAAAATTTTCCTTCACTCAAAATGCTCGGACGTATAGCAGATGCATTTGGAATTGATGAACTTGACCTTTTTGACAGGGATGCTCTTACTTTTTTTTCAAAAGAAAAGTTACGCACGGATCTGCTGTATACTATTCAGCATTCCATTAACGAAGTTTTTGATAATACCTGAAATCCTGATACGACAAAGGAATAGAACCTGTACCCCGCGGCCGGAATATTCAGGGGTGGAGCGTGCCGTCCCTGATGACCAGGATGACGGAGCGCTCCGGAACACATTACTTTGTCTCTGTACTTGTAAACTGCACGGCAATATGCGCATTGCTTGTTTCTGCCGAGAGATGTTTTGTCTGCCCCGGAAAAGTCCAGTCCGCCGGAAGATTATTCTGTCCGTTGCTCGTATGACTGTGTATTGCATAGCTGCGTGCGTCACCGGAAACGGAAGCATTTATTGAAGCATTGTTCGTCTTGAAAAC
>DCFX01000002.1 GCA_002314445.1 Treponema sp. UBA1793 | reverse complement strand
ACGCCGCTTGACATGTTGCCCTGTGAGTCAAAATCGACAAGCAGAACTTTTTTACCGGCAAGAGCAATGTATGCGCCTATGTTAATCACCGAAGTCGTCTTTCCGACGCCTCCCTTCTGATTTACGAAAACCAAACACTTTCCCATACGGTTAACTATATCATTTTTCCGGAAAAGAGTATACTGATGAGAAAGTACTGCGCATGTACCCGAAGTCCGGGCAATTCCATTATAACGAGGAAAAAATGATTCTTTCTGCGACCCTTTCAAAACCAGTAAAAAACGTGGATACCATTCTCGGGCGGCCGTATACCCGGATAAAGATACGGGCGAATGCTTCGTCATCAGGGGGAGCATACTTTGTAGAGCTCTTTACGGAAAAACAGGCTTTTCATGAACAGATGACGGAACAGCAGCTTACCGATTTTATTGAAACACATGCGGGAAAGACATTCAAAAACTGCGTTGAGCGTACAGAATCGGAAGAAATAACAATCCTTGCTAACAAAAAAGGAAAAATTGCGGTTCTGCACAGAATGCTCGCCGCTGTTGCAGCCCCTGAAACAGAGAACAAAGCCATTGACCGCAGCGGCGATACCGCCGGCAGAATTGCTCAAAGCAGCAGAAACACAATGGCAGCCAGCCTGTCAGCCGATACGGAAAGCGACATGCAGCAGCATTGCGGGGACACAGGTTTCAACAGAATCAAAAACTATCTGCTCCCGGAAGGCATTCCCGTTCCCTTCCTGATACTGCTTGGCGTTATGACGCCGGAAGGAAAAGTTGTCGCTTCCAGATACGACAAATTCCGGCAGATAAACAGATTTCTCGAATTTATCGACGATATTCTTCCCGACGTCAGGAAAAGTATTGCCGACGAACGACCGCTCCGCATAGCCGATTTCGGGTGCGGCAAATCATATC
The DNA here is from genome assembly GCA_002314445.1 of Treponema sp. UBA1793. Classification (GTDB taxonomy): domain Bacteria; phylum Spirochaetota; class Spirochaetia; order Treponematales; family Treponemataceae; genus Treponema_D. The sequence continues at coordinate 1,803 of DCFX01000002.1, read as the reverse complement.
TTACTTTTGCGGTATATTATTATCTTGTCGAAATAAAAAAGCTCAGTGTAGAAATTACGGGACTTGATTTAAAAAAAGACGTAATTGATTACTGCAATAAAGTTGCGCAGCAGCTCGAATACAGGAACCTTACATTCGCCGTCGGAAACATAGCTGATTATGCATATGCACATAATCCTGATATTGTAATAACGCTTCATGCGTGCGATACCGCGACTGATTATGCACTCGACTATGCTGTAAAACACAACTGCCGGGCAATACTCAGCGTACCGTGCTGCCAGCATGAGCTCAACATGCAGCTGGACAAGAATAAAGCCGCCATACGTGCGGAAGAAGAATCCCCGTTTGCGCCGCTCCTCAAATACGGCATCATAAAAGAACGGTTTGCAGCGCTTGCCACTGATGCATTGCGCGCGGAATATCTTGAAAACGCAGGATACAAAGTTCAGATACTTGAATTCATCGATATGGAACACACACCGAAAAACCTGTTGATTCGTGCAGTGAAAAAAAATGATGCACCGTATATATCCGGCAACAAAACACAGGCCCGGTGCGAAGCTGAACTGCTTACGGCTGCACTACACGTTTCGCCAGCCCTGAAAGGACTGCTGGAATGTTAACCGTTCCGTCACTGTTTACAAGCGGCATATCCCCGATATCCAGATCGAACGCGCGCCTGCCTATATGTTCGACATAATGTGCATCGGAAGACGTTATAACGGGATATGGTGCAGGCAGTTTTATTTCAAGAGCAGATACAGCCTGACGCTCATTCTGCAGTACCTGCGGGCGGACAAATTCCAGTGCATCCCAGCTGCCCTCTACTATTGTGCCGAGCTGGCTCATCATTGAAAACGAGGGACGGTCGACATGAGCCGGAATGACAAGGCCGCCTGACTGATGTACCATTGCGGCACATTCGTCAAGCGTCCACGGCGCCGACGTTATGAGATATTTTTCCACTTCACCGACGATTTCATCGTTTTCATCAACATATACCTGGTCGCCTGTAATTTCAGGTTTGTTGCGTATATCAGGAAGAGAATCATACCACGCCGCACAAAAATCAATTGCAGTCCGCAGAACGGGAAACAGACAGAGTACATGCAGTTCTTCCGACGTCTGGGCTTCCATACCGTACAGCGCAGCAATTCCCGCATCTCTGCAGCATTTTGCAAATGCCGGGCAGTTAAGAGCCGTATTGTGGTCGGTAAGGGCGGCAAGCTGTATATGTTTTTCCTGCAGCGTCTTTACAATCACTGCGGGCGACATAAGCAGATCGCCGCACGGTGAAACGCATGAATGCAGATGAAAATCTGAGTGGATTATCACGTCAAACGGCCCCTCTTTCCGCAACGGCGTGTATGCCGCAGGCGAGCTTTTCGTAGAGCATGCCGCTCACTATGAACTGATTCTTATTTGTGCGGAACACCGCAATATGCTCCTGCTGCGCAGCAGTAATCATATCGTCGGGAACGGCACGGTCATTGCATACGACAATTGCAGGGCAGTCTTTTGTTGAAGCGACGGCAACAGTATTCCGGTGCGCCTGAATTGTGACAATCGCGCACCCCTCATCTGCATTGCCGAGTATATCGCTTAAAAGGTCTCCGGTATAAACACCTTTTATGTCGCCGTCAGCATACTCATTCTGAATACACTGAGCGCCTATAAGTTGACCGAGTTCGGATATTTTCATGCATATATACTACTACCGCCCAGCGTATCTGTCAAAAGCGCTTTTCCTGATGAAAATTCTTCAGGCCTTATAATACATACTCTTCAATAAAATCACCG
>DCFX01000050.1 GCA_002314445.1 Treponema sp. UBA1793 | reverse complement strand
CCGGCTTTTTTGTTGTATTTAACGATCGGTGTACGCAGGGAAACGTTTGCCGGAACGCAGTCTGCCGCGGTATATCCCGGTATCAGCAGATATTCATCAAAAGTATGTGACGGTTCATCGTAAAAAAATGCCATGACTCGGCTCCTTATAGGGATTTTAATGTAATAGTATAGAAGATATTACCTGAATCGTCAATAATAAGCTGTTTTGAACGCCATGTGGTTTTTCCTGCATCAGGATTAAATGCCTGCGTTGCGTACGATAACCTCATATTTTTTTGAATCCATTGTAAGAAATTCTCTTTTGTGGTACAGTTATTGCATAAATATACGTTTTCCTTGTATTTGGAGGATTTAATGAACGTCGTTGTTATGGGTGCCCAGTGGGGTGATGAGGGCAAGGGTAAAATTGTTGATTTCCTTGCGCAGGATGCAAAATACGTCGTACGTTTTGCCGGAGGTGCGAATGCAGGTCATACAATCGTAGTCGATGGTAAAAAATATGCACTTCATCAGGTTCCGTCAGGTATTTTATATCCTGATAAATCTGTTTTCCTCGGCTCAGGAATGGTCATCGATCCTGAAGCACTGTTCAAGGAACTTCAGATGCTGAAGGACAACGGCATCAGCTGGGAGGGACGCGTATTTATTTCCAACCGCGCTCATGTCGTTCTGCCCGGATACCGCCAGATGGATAAGGACCGCGACGCAGCGCGAAAACGTCCGATAGGTACAACCGGACGGGGAATCGGGACGACATATTCTCAGAAATCTGAACGGGATGGTATCCGCCTTGCCGATCTTGACTGGCAGGAAAAAATGGATGATCTTGAACAGTCTGATAAAGATTTTCTTGCACCGTATATGGATAATCTGCTTTCAATGCGTGTGGATATTGCTGCAAAGATGTGGGAATACCGCAATGAAAATATCCTCTTTGAAGGTGCACAGGGCGCTATGCTTGATCTTGACAGCGGAACATATCCGTATGTAAGTTCCGGTGCGTCATGCTCTGCAGGTGCATCTTCCGGTGCAGGGATTGGGCCGCGCGCGCTCGACAAGATATACGGTGTGTTTAAAGCATATGAAACCCGAGTCGGAAACGGACCTATGCCGACTGAATTCAACGATACAAGCGAAGGAGAACTTTGCAATTATGTCCGCAATACGGGAAATGAGTTCGGTGTTACGACCGGACGCCCGCGCCGCTGCGGTTACCTTGATCTTGTTGCACTGCGGTATGCATGTCACGTCAATTCCATCGATTCTCTTGTGCTTACCCACCTCGATATTTATGATGAAATGGATGAAATTGAAGCATGTGTTGCATACGACATCGACGGAAAAATCGTTACAGACTTTCCTGCAGGCATTCCTGAACTGAACGCTGCAAAACCTGTACTGGAGAAATTTGCGGGATGGAAGAGCGATCTCAGGAAGTGCGGTTCGTACGCAAAGCTTCCCAAGAATGCAAAGAAGTATATCGAATACATAGAAGCTTTTACGGATACACCTGTAGGAATTGTTTCTGTCGGTGCTGACCGGAAAGAGACATACCTGCGTACAAAACCTTGGAAAAAATAACACTGTAAAAGTTAAATTACTGTTTACAGAGGGCTGTCTTAGATCAAACGGAAGGACAGCCCTTTTTGTTTTAAACTTGTATTAAATCAAAGCTTATTTGATTTACAATTTGTTCATTTTTTTTGTATATTTTAGAAAGTGTGATAGAATAATGTGCTGGAGATGCCAATATGGAGACTATACAGGATTTAGGCAGGTATACTTTTCCCGCCCTGTTCAAAAACTCAGTCAACAAGTTCAACGATTGTCCGGCACTATCTGTTGTGAACGGTACTCCGCTTACGTACAGGCAGCTCTCTTTTCAGGTAGAACTGGTTTCGAAAATGCTTGCAGGTCTTGGACTTCATCAGGGCAGCAAGACAGCCATATTCAGTACGAGCATACCAAACTGGGGAATATCGTATTTTGCAATCGTTAATCACGGGGGAATTGCCGTTCCTCTGCTCCCTGATTTTACAGCAGTGGAAGTGGAATCCATCATAACTCACTGTGGTGTTGATGCCCTGATTGTATCCGAATCATTATATAAACGCATTGAAAGTCTCGGCAATATTCTTCCACCCGTGATTATTAAAATTGATAATTTTTCTGTCATCCGCGGGGGCGATGTTGTTAAGAAAATCGGTGCGGCTAAAAATCTTCTGGAATTTTCAATTAATGAAGCGTTATCTGAAAATTCAATAAAATCGATTGCTGCTGTCGATACGTCTGCGGTGTATGCGTCTGATTTTACCTGTGTAACTCTGTCTGAAATCGACGTACAGGAAGAAGATACTGCGTCGATAATTTATACGTCGGGAACGACAGGGCGCTCCAAAGGTGTGGAACTTACTCATAAAAACTTAGTCTGGAACGCTGTTCAGTGCCAGACTATTCATCGTATCAATAAATATGACCGCTGCCTTTCGTTTCTTCCTATGTCGCACGTGTACGAGTTCACGATTGATTTTACGATGCAGATTATGAACGGCTCGTGTGTCTATTATCTGGGTAAACCTCCGACGGTGAGTGCTCTTCTTCCGGCCTTTTCCCAGGTTCGCCCGACTATTGTATGTGCAGTCCCGATGATTATTGAGAAATTGTACAGGAACAAGGTGCTTCCGGAAATAAATAAAAACAAGCTGCTGTCAAAATTATATAAGATTCCGCTTGTTCGAAAAATAATTAACAGGGCGGCCGGTAAAAAATTGAAGGCTGTATTCGGCGGCTGGCTCCAGTTTTTCGGAATCGGTGGTGCAAAAGTCGATGTGCAGGTTGAACATTTTATGAAGGAAGCGAAGTTTCCGTATGCTATCGGGTACGGACTTACGGAAACGTCTCCGCTGCTTGCCGGCTCAGGGCCTTCCAGCACAATTCCGGGAACTATTGGCGGCATTCTTGAAGGGGTCAGCCTTGCAATTCTTGACCCTAACCCGGAGACGAATGTAGGAGAGGTTATTGTCAAAGGGCCGAACGTTATGAAAGGATATTACAAGGATCCGATCCTGACTGCCGCAGCTTTTACTACTGAAAGTGATTCGTGCGGCCCGGGATGGCTGCATACGGGAGATCTGGGGATTCTTGAAAACAGACTTGGCGGTCTGCGGTTATCGTTAAAAGGCCGCAGCAAGAACATGATCCTCGGAAAGAACGGAGAGAATATCTATCCGGAGGATATTGAATTCTTACTGAATCAATATCCTCTTGTTTCCGAATCGCTTGTTGTGGAAGGAAAGGACGGACTTATTGCGCTTGTCCACTTTGACGAGGAAAAACTGCAGGCGGAGGCGGAGCGCAGGGCTGTCCTGCTGTCGCGCGTTGATGCGGTTAAAGCCGGAGAGATGAAACTGTATGATGCTGTTGGTCAGACAATCAGCGATGCTGTACAGAGTGCAAAGGAAGCTGCTGCAGCCCGCAATCAGGATATAAAGGCCGCAATCCAGTATCAGCAGGCAAGTATTCTGAATGAAATCCAGTTTTTCGTAAACAGCAAGGTAAACCGCAGTTCAAAAATCAGCAGCGTAGAATCGGTGGGTGAGTTTGAAAAGACGGCAAGCCAGAAAATCAAGCGATATCTTTATTCACGGAAGAATAAGGACGAGACAAAGAGTTGAAACAAGCGTAAAGAACGTATGAGGCTTTCCTCGTCTGTCAGGTAAACAGTGATTTTACTGCGGCCATGTATTTATCTCCGCGGTCAAATTCGTTGTCAAACATGCCGAATGATGTAGCTCCCGGTGAAAAGACAACAACATCCCCCTCTCCCTGAGAATTGCATTGGGATGTTTCGTATGCTTTTACGTTTTTCAGAAGTTCGTCAAGCGAATCATACGGCCCGTTATAGGGAATACTTTTTTTATCGAGCAGGGCGGTAAGTTTGTCTGTTGCGCTTCCGGCCAGAAGATACAGAGCTTTTACTGGTATTGTATTTCTTTGTGAACAGGCAAGACTTTCTGCAAGAACGTCCTGGGGGAGTCCTTTGTCGGTTCCTCCTGTAATGAATATGACTGGCTTTTCAAATGACTGGCTTGCCGCCGCGGCTGCTTCAGGCACCGTTGCGCAGGAATCGTTGTAAAATTTTACGGTTCTTCCATTGCATGTCCAAGTGTGAAAATACTGGAGCCGGTGGGAAATGCCTTCCCATTTCCCAAGGATGGCTGCCGTACGCTCCGGTTTTATCCCCATGAGCACCATGACGAGTGCGGCGTTCAGGACATTTGTCCGCATATGCGTGCCGGGAACAACGAGCGAGCGTAAGATTTCCACCGGTGCAGATGCTCCCGGCAGGAGCATTTTGCCACAGAACGTTCCGTCTGCATTTGATTCCTGCCATACACCATACATACCATATGCGGGCGGTTGTCTGCTGTAACGCAGTACCGTCGCGTGTGATTCTTCTGCAAATTTGTCTCCCCACGTGCCTCCTGCAGCCGGTCCTGTTCCGGCTTCATCTCCATCTGCGTCGAATATGGAAAAACAGTCTTTCTGCTGATCCGCATAGATAAGCCTTTTATCCGCAACATAGTCTTCCATATTTCCATACCAGTTCTGATGATCAGGTACTATCTTAGTTATGACTGCAATACGGGGGGTCAGCAGTTTTCTTCCGCGGAGATCCGCCAGCTGCCAGCTCGAAAGTTCCAGTACGACGGGCGTTGTTTCATTTGTTTCATCAATAAATGTTAATGGACTGACAGTGATGTTTCCGCCGAGAAGGGCCGGAAGTCCTGCCTGTGTGAGTCCGTAGTGAATTGCGCTGACGGTCGATGATTTTCCCTTGCTGCCGGTTACGGCGATTACCGGTGCTTTTGTGAAGGCCAGAAAAATGCTTATATCTGTTTCGATTGCCTTTGCGGCTGCAAGGTATACATTTCCCTCGTATTTTACGCCGGGGTTTTTTATGACGCAGTCGGCTGAAGAAAAATCCTCGATGAGGTGTTTTCCGAGTCTATACGTGAGCCGGCTCCTGTTCAGCGTTACGTCGCCATTTAGTGAATCTACGGAGGGTTTCAGCTGCTCTTCGGTTTTCATATCGGTCACCGTGACGTATGCACCTTTTTTGAGGAAATAGCGGACGGCCGCTTCTCCTCCTCCGTTTAGTCCGAGACCCATTATTGTGACATGTTTATTCTGTATATCTGCCGGTGAGGAAAAAAAACATCCTTCCGGATATATATGAGGCAGCATTCCCATTTTTCATTGTCCTTTTATATCAGATTATCAGAAAAACAGATGCTGTAAAAGAGGTAAAAAGAAGTCCTTTAGAGCGGCCTCTATTATTTACCGTTTTCTTGTGCTATATTTATTCAGCATATCATTGGCGGTGTCCGTTTTGTGACAAAGACGACATTCCCGGGAGGTTTTTGAAAGTGTATGAAGTACGTGTCGAAACGGAATTTTCAGCAGCTCACTTTTTGCGCGATTACGACGGCAAGTGCGAGAATCTGCACGGCCATAATTATAAAATTTTTGCCCATGTGCAGGGGCGTCGGCTGAACAGCGGTGGCATGCTTCTTGATTTTTCAAAGTTAAAAAATGCGCTCAGAAACGTATGCGGAAAGCTTGACCATACGAATCTGAACGACATGGAAGTCTTTGACCAGAATCCTAGTGCAGAGCGGATAGCCGGATATATATATCACGAGCTTGTTACAGAAATGCTTCATACAGGCATCGATCTGACATATACTCCTGACAGAGATGATGCAGTACTTATTGCTGTTGATGTGTTCGAGACGGATACGAGCAGAGCCCGTTATTCGCCGTTTTAAAAAGAATCAGGTATAGTAGAGTTCGCTTTCAAAGCATGTGTTTTCATCCTGCTTCCCTATGACTGTAATTTTTTTCGCATCAGTATCGAACGAGCCGGATAAATGTACCATTTCGCCTTCCCTTGCTTCTTTTGAGTAGTTCATGCGGAAGTCGGTGAATTTCTTCTGCTGGTATTCTTCTGGCAGGCAGTCTATCGCAAACGCACCATAGCGGGAATTATTCATGTGGCCGTTTGCGTCTATATCCGAATAACAGATTGGACGCTGCCCGAGTTCTATGAGATTTTTTGGTGCTGCGATTTTACCCGGTGCCATGCAGTCGAGGCTGTCCCTGCGGTCGTTTTCTTTTCTCAATGTAAAGTCCTTCGTCCTGATGATGCGGTGGGAAACGTAATCGACAATCAGCCAGGAACTGTAACCGCTTACGAGAGGGGTTCCATCCTGTGCTTTAATTTCGTATGCGCGCATGAGCTGAAGCGGTTCCGGTTTTTCTTCCCATGTGCGTATGGTTATATAATCATTCGCCTGAGGGATTTTATGAAAGCGGAATGAAATCCGCGAAAGCAGGATTGCAATATTGTGTTCTGCCAGATATTTGAATGACAAGCCCCTCTGATGGTAATCTTCCACCGCTGTGTCTGTCGTCAGGCGCAGCAGTTCGGAAAAACTGATATTGCTGTGCACGTCACACTGGCAGAAATGAAGCTTCATCTCATCATTGAATATCATGTCATCATCATGCCATTGCTTGAACGTTGTCATTATACTAACCTCTTGCTTTATCTGTTCAGCGGAGCAGCTGTTTTTTCCTTCAACATTGGAAAGCCTTCCCTGTATTCCTTTATTATATCCGGCATTTTTTCTGCTTCTTCAAAAATGATGTCTGCCGTATCCTCTTCATTGACAAGCTGTTTGATGCATTCCAGCGGCAGTTTATTCAGCTCTCTGCATGTCGGTGTGAGGGCTATGACATATTCATCATCTTTGTGCATAATCCTGAGCGGCCATATTTTGCAGTCGAACGGCTTTTCTTCCTCCGCTAATATGCAGCCGTGTTCTTTATCCAGAAACGGGCAGGGGGCATATTCTTTTTCGCCGTGCTTTTCCCAGTATCCGCTCAAATCGAGCGTATACGAATTATTTCCTGTCTTCCGGACAGGAAAATCGCCGTACTTTTTCGTCAGATACTCTACGTCTTTCTTTGAGAAAAGAGGTGTTTCCCACGATTCAAAAGCTGCAAACGTGCAGCAGAATTTACACGAGGCACACTGCCCCGCACTTAGGACAGGAGAAAGAAGCGATTTCATTCAGCACTCCATTTTGCGAGCAGAAGTTCAGGGTGATACGAAAGTTTTGCCTTGCGCAGACCTTCAATTCCCATATCTTCCTCGCGGTTCAAATATTCATACTTTATCATTGTTTTTGCAAATTCCTGATTAATGACAGCGTAAGCTCCATCCCTGTCATATTCCGGTACGGCCTTTTCGAAATGGACGTCCGCAACTTTTTCAGTGATTGCGGAACCAATTGTCATTGCGATGGGCCTGTTGTCGGCATACAATACACCGCCGGTAAGGTTGAGCACATCAAACAGAGAGAGAGCTTCATATATAATATCGTACTCTGCTTCCTTGTCGTAATTTCCGGTTCCTTCGTTTGCGTCAAACCACGTTTTTTCGATTTCCAGGGCATCCGCTGCATTTCCGCTGGTAAGCGGCTTGTAGAATACATCGGGATGTTTCCTCATGAATTGGGCAATATGATTCTTTTTTTTATGATATTTCCCGCCGGGCAGCTCGGCCAGCGATTTTGTTAAATATACATAATCGCTGTCGTCGCGGCGCTCTGTAAATGTATATTTATTGGGCATCTTTGTTTCAAGGTACAGTTTCTGCCTGTCGGTGAGCAGGGGAAAGGCAGAAGGCATACCATTTTCTGCTGCGTCTTTATTAAGAAAATCAATAGCCGTTTTCATGTCTCCGGTTCCGATGGGGAAGCCGTAAAGTGCACGCGTAGATGATATATCCTTTTCTGTAGCTTCCAGAGTACCGTATTTACGGAGCACGTTTCCGCCGCAGTAACAGATCTGTGTCTTATATTTTTTGCGGTATAAAATAATATTTGCATATGAATCTGTACAGCCCATGAGATTTGCACTGCAGGCTGCCATGTACAATTTTTCTGCGTCGTCAGGAGACGGTTCATGCCAACAGGGACACGCCATTATAACCTCACAGGGATTCCGTCGGCATCAAGTTCCTTCTTTATTTGTCCGACCGTATATCCGCCAGAATGTACCATTGTTGCTATAAGTGCGGCGTCTGCTTTTCCTTTTGTAAAAGCATCTGCAAGATGCTGCGTAACGCCTGCACCCCCTGAAGCAATGACGGGAACGTCGACCGATTCCGAAATCATGCGCGTAAGCGTAAGTTCGTACCCCTGCCTGACGCCGTCGGTGTCTATGGAATTGAGCACTATTTCCCCCGCACCGAGGGATACTGCTTTTTGTGCCCATTCCCGTGCGTCAAGCTCTGTCTTTATTCGCCCGCCGTTTGTATAAATACGGTAACCGCTGGGCATGGAATCATCTTTCGCCGCATCCATTCCGAGTACGATGCACTGGTTTCCGAATATGCGCGCGCCCTGCTTAATAAGGTCGGGATTTTTTACCGCCTGTGAGTTGAGGCTTACTTTTTCGGCCCCCGCAAGGATAGTGGAGCGTATGTCTTCAAGCGTACCTATACCTCCGCCTACGCAGAACGGAATGAATACCTGTGAAGCGACTCTGGCAATGAGGCCAAGAATGGGACCACGACCGCTGGCCGATGCCATAATATCGTAGAAAACGAGTTCGTCGACACCCTGTCTGTAATATTCCGCTGCCATTTCAACGGGGTCACCTATATCCTTATTATTCTGAAACTTAACGCCTTTTGTTGTTCTTCCGTCCTTTACGTCAAGGCAGATGATTATCCTTTTTTTCAGCATGATGCATCTCCTTTACTGAGATCTGCTTTGCAATAGTTCCTGAGAATCTGCATGCCGTATGTTCCCGATTTTTCGGGGTGGAACTGAAATGCAGCGATGCTGCCGCACTCGACAACAGCAGGAACCTGTATACCGTAATCGGCGTACGCCTTTACAACGTTCCCGTCGTCAGGCTGAATGACATATGAATGGACAAAGTAAAAATTACTGTGTTCGGGCACACCGTCGAGGAGGGGTGAACCACCGTTTTCGTACGCAATATCATTCCACCCCATATGAGGCACTTTCAGCGTACCATCGGCATTTATACCGTTCTCCTTCCATACATCGGCGAAGTGACGGATGTTTCCCTTTATAAGCCCGAGACAAGTTACATCGCCTTCCTCTGAATGATCAAAAATGATCTGAGAACCAAGGCAGATGCCGATGAGGGGCCTGCCTGCTGCAGCCCAGTCTTTCAGGAAAGAATCAAATCCTGTAAGTTTGAGCTGCTGCATCGCATAAGAAGCATCGCCTACACCCGGAAATATGAGTCTGTCGCAGTTTTGTAATTCTCCGGTTTTTTTGGAAAGTACAAAAGGTACTCCGATTGCATCTAATGCGTGTTCCACGCTGCGGATGTTTCCCGCATTGTAATCTACTATTCCTGTCATATTTAAATAGTAGCGAATGGAACAGTGTATGGCAAGGGAAAAGCATATCTAAAATTTTGTTTTGTTTGTGCCGATATTTGGAATATGGATATATCAGAATTTCTTTCCGTCGCAAAAGTAGTTCTTGCAGATAAACGAGTCATTGGAACCGCCATTGCTGTATTTCTGTGTATGGATTTTGGCGCTTTCGTCGCAAATTATGCAAGAAAACCTCCAAAGCAGAAACCGAAGCAAAAACAAAAATCGAAAAGTACGGCTGCTAAGCCTTCTTCCTCTTCTGCTGATAATGAAAAAGAAGGGGCTGAATCTTCCTCTGACGGGAGTGAACCGGAGCAGACTTCAGGTGCGCCTGCAAAATAGGTTCCCTTGCCGACGTGACTTTGTTTTTCCACGGCCACGGGCATGTTCTGATTTTTCCTGATCTTTCCAGCTGATATAGAATGTCGGCAATACTGCTGTGCTGCCATATGTTAAATCCGCAGACTGTTCGCGATTTTTTGTTGAGAATCGGAAGAAGCATTCTCTCAAGTTCAATTTTTGTATACAGTTTTCTGTGATTACGTATGAAATCTGTTACAATTTTTTCGTCGTTTTCCTTAAGAAACTCTGATTTCAGCTTATTTGGGGAAAGGATGTCCCGGCGGGCATCACATAAATCACATCCGCTGCAGACAGTCTGTTCTGCTCCCAATGCTTCGAGCAGCACCTGCCGGCGGCAGTTGCCTGTTTCAGCGAATTCTTTCATTTTATACGCTCTGCTGTCCTTCGGAAATGCGGAAAATTTTATACTGTCCAGCGGACTCCATAACAGTATTGCTTTTGCAACCGATCCGTCGCGTCCGCCCCTTCCTGCTTCCTGTATATACGATTCTGCTGTTTCCGGCGTATCAAGATGTATGACAGTATGAATATCCTTTTTATCAACGCCCATCCCGTAGGCGCATGTCGCACACAGTATGGCATCGGTTTTATTGAAGAACCATTTTTCGATTTCGGCTTTCTCGTTTTTTTCCAGCCCTGCATGATAAAAACGCGCCGTTTCTTTTCCGTAGCATGTATTGAGTTCTCTCGACATATCTTCCGCATGAGCACGTGTTCCGCAGAAAATTATCATCGGGCGCTTTTGTGTACGGGCAAGCAGAACTGCTTCCTGTTTTTTTGCACATACATGTTTTACAAAGTAATGTATGTTAGGTCTGTCGCTTTCGGAACGTACGATGTGTGTTTCCCCGTTGAACAATACTTCTGCTAACCGTTCAAGAACTGCAGGTGATGCTGTTGCCGTAAAGGCGGTAATGACGGGTACTTTCAAGTTTTCAAGAATTTTCCCGAGAGTGAGATATGCCGGACGGAAACTGTCACCCCATTCCGAAACGCAGTGTGCCTCATCGATTGCAGCATGCTGAATGCCGCAGTGTGAAAGCCGTTCGATGAGTTGTTTGTTCTGCAGTACTTCGGGATTTGCAAGGATGATTTTTGTGCCAGCCTTTATTTTACGGAAATTTTCTTCGCGTTCTTCCGGACTCTGTCCGCCCCTGAACGTGACGCTCGTAAGACCTCCCTCATCCATACGCCTCTGCTGATCGGCCATAAGCGCAAGCAGCGGATAAATGACCAGGGTGGGGCCGGTAAGCAGAAGAGCAGGAACTAGAAAACACAATGATTTTCCTGCTCCCGTGGGGAGAAGCACAATCTGCCTGCCGCGGTAAACTGCGTCTTCAGCTTTTATTGACTCGGGCCAGCATACAGCGTCGAGAATGTTTGCAATAACGAGCCGTTGCCACGGGTACAAATACGAAATACCGAATGCATTCCGGGCTGCAGTAAGCGCTTCATCGCTGCAGTATGCCGTATCATCATGAATTTCCTCTTTTGTTGATTCCATACATTATATATCGATTTAAAGTGCCGGATTTACGCGTTTTGTTATATATTTAAAAGATGTAAACGAGGAAGCTTTATTATGGTAGAAAAATATAAACCATTTGACTTTTTGACGTAAAAATTCTATTTTTAAAGCATGACCAATCTGCAGGCTGCTTCGTTATTTCATTTTTATATGGTACTGGTAATTATTGCATCCGTTTTGTACCTGCCCCGCATCGCCTATTATTTCTATGGTTTCAGAAAGCAGAAGCATCTTGTGAACCGGATAAAAAACAGACTTGCAGTTATCATACCTGCACGTAATGAGAGTGCTGGTATTTCGTTTTTACTTGACAGCTTCAGCCGGCAGACATACGATCATTCCAAATTCGATATGTTTGTCATCGTTGATTCTGAGGAAGACCCGACATGCACTATCGCCGCAGAATATCCTCATACATATATCCACGTTGTAAAAAATCAGACATGCAAAGGAATGGCTCTTGACGGTTCTCTCAAAAGACTGCTTGCCGGAGCGTACGGAAAATACGACGCATATGTCATTGTCGACGCGGATAATATTGTTGCGGACGACTTTATGGAGGAAATGAACAACGCACTTGCAGCTGACTGCCAGATAGTTCTCGGAAAGCGCGACATAAAAAACTGGCTGCTGGGCGGTAAAGAGTACCGGTCTCTTGCAACAAACTGTAATGCGCTCACATACACGTTTATCGACAAGATGGGGAATGTATTCCGTACGCTTCACCACATCCCCTGTACGATGTGCGGCACCGGAGTTATGATACGCAGTGATGTCATAACGGAAATCGGCGGATGGCCGTACAGAAGCCTTACTGAAGATCTTGAAATGACAATAAACTGCATTCTTCACAAATGGACATCATGTTTTTATGAATATGCGGTCACTTATACAGAGGAAGCCCTGACCCATAAAACCTCAGATATGAGGAGGAAAAGATGGTGCATCGGATATATGCAGATTTCTTTCAAGTACCGCCGGCAGATTGTCCGCCAGACGTATGAATCTCTTCACGACACATCTGTTTCTTTGCTGCAGCGGCTCAAGAACATACGTCTGCAGAATTTTGATTATTTATATTCTTTTTTTCCGCTTTTTCTTTATTTCGGCAGCGTCATTGTCTGTTTTCTTATCTATATGTCTGCATTCCTTGGTGGCATTGCAGTTCAGGGAATTGTTAATTTGACGTGCCTCAAATATGCAGGTATCATTGCACTTTCATTATATGCGGTTCTTGCCGCATTTACGCTTATAGGTCTGAGTATCGACAGGTCCGAAATCAGAATCTCTTTACCGGAAAAAATTGCGGTGCTGCTCTACAACCCTTTCTTTATGAGCCAGTACGCGTATTTCTATGTGAGGGCGTTTTTCATACTGATTAGAAATCCGGCCGGTGTCGAATCTGATGCCTGGCAGCCGGTCGAACGTATTGAGCAGGTTGTGAAGGGTCTCTGACGATGGATATAGCCGGGATAAAGATAAGTACGCAGAAAAAGATAGAAAACCGTATAGAGGAATTGGAGTGTTCCGGTAAATTTGACGAACATATACAGCCTGTTGATTTTTCGTCGATGATACCGGTGACTGAAACTTATGATTTTTTTCCGCATACTGTTTTTTTCCGTATGTGGAGCGCCGCTGTACGTTTTATTGCGTCAGCTCTGGGACCGCTTGTTACATTGTTTGTCATGGGCGCAAGAGTTCAGGGGAGAAAAAATCTGCGTGGTGTAAAAGGTGCGGTACTTATCTGCAATCACGTGCATGTACTCGACAACATGGTTGTGAGGCAGGCTGTGTTCGGTCGTACGCTGTATATAACTGTAGCGGAATTTAACAATATGAAAGGTCTGCTCGGCTGGATTATACGGGGTGCCGGGACTCTGCCGTTCAGCACAAATATAAAGGCGATGAATAATCTGCAGTACACACTGTCGTACCTTCTCGGAAAAGGATGCGTCGTGCTCGGCTATCCGGAGCAGTCGCTGTGGTACCGTTACGAAAAACCTCGTCCGTTTCATGACGGCATGTTCCACATTGCAGCAAAAAACAATGTACCTGTCGTTCCGATGTTTATAACATTTAAAAATCCGTCGAAACTCCGCAGTGTTTTCAGCAGAAAGAAAACAGCTGTGCTTCATATTCTGTCGCCTGTTTATCCGAACGATTCATTGTCGAACAGGGAAAATGTTCGGTATATGATGCTTGAATCTCAGAAGAGATACAGGGAATGCTATACGGACTTTTACGGGCATGCACCCGCCTATCTTACTCGTCCATAATAGTGATTTCTACCCGTCTGTTGAGCGCTCTTCCTTCTTCTGTGCTGTTTGATGCTGCAGGTTCTTCAGCACCCTTTCCCTGTGTGAAGATGTGATATGCATCGCGTACCCCCAGATTTACAAGATAGTCTGCTACTGACTGTGCCCGTTCTTCTGATAAACGTTTTCGCTCCTCCGGTGTTCCCCTGAGCGCACAATGTCCCGTAACGAGCAGATCACTGTTATATTCCCGTAATATGTCTGCAATTTTCTGCAGCTTTATTTTCTCGCTGCCGCGCAGTTCTGCAGAATCCGCTTCAAATTGAATCCTGTCCAGACTGATTGTTAAACCTTTCTCGCCTTTTTTAACAGTAACATCTTCCAGCCCGAATTTGTCCACCGAATTTTGAATTTTTTTAATATTGTCGTCAGTGTTCGTCTGCCCGACTTCTGTCACTTCAGCTTCGGCCGTTCCCTGAAATGTGAATCTGTCGCCGTAGTACGTTTCGATGATGATGCGGAAGTTTTCGTTGTAATGATCAAGTTCCCCTCGTATGTTGTCCCAGTACAGTGTCTGATGCGAATATCCCATGGTCACAGCCGGGCGGCTCCTGAGCTCGTCCGTACCTGATGCAACATTTCCGTTTCCTGCTGCTTCTGGGCTCTCGTAATACAGATTATAGAGTACATCAATTACATTTAATATTTTACCGTCGCTGCCTTTAACAATTCCTTTATACGTGTATGCTGCCGTAAATGGTACTTTGAACGGTTTTTCAATGCCGAACGTGCGGCGTAAATCGTGTGCTTCATATCCTTCCGCTGTCCATGTGTCACCGGGTTTTATTGCAGTTTCCGGAAAAACGGGCACGTTGCGTACTACGGGCATAAAATAAGTATCCCTAATAGTATATATGCCGCGTGTACTGCGTGTGAATGAACTCGGATATTCAATTCCCCATGTGAAGTGAGCATTGTTGCTGCTGCTTGTTGAATCTTCGGATGTCATAAATACAGCACTGCATATTCCGCTGCCATCATCCGTAACATCCGTCACTTTTACCGAAATACGTGATACAATTTCTGCATGATGATTTATCTCGTTATTAACAAGAACATCTTCATGTACTTTTGAGAGAATACGGTATGAATCATTTTTCCTGTATTTAAACGACAATAGTTCCGGTTCCGCGTCCGTGCTGATTTCCGAATCGTCTCCCTGTACCGGATTTTGCGCCTGTTCCGCAGCTGTTTGGGCCGGTAATAAAACCGCAAGAAACATGCAGAACGATAAGAGAAGATTTTTTCTGCAATAAAAAAAATCATGTGACATACAAAACCTCTTTTTCAATTATCGGCAGAATGTGAGGCGGCCTTGAATTTTAACCGTCTTGCACTTTAAGACGTCTCATGTTATTTTATGGTATGTCATCAACCTTCCTGTCTTTTTACGTGGTTTTTACTGAACTGCCTGTTGCTGTACAGGCTGTTATTGTATGCATCCTGTCTGTGTTAATACTTGCTGCAGCGTTTAGTATCGGACGAATTGCCGGGCGTCGCGCAGAAAGACATGCTGCCGAAAATGATATACGCCGGATTCGTGCCGATGCAGTAAAACGCTCCCGTGCAGTTCTGGGAGGACAGATGGTTGAACAAGTAGCACCTTTCCTGCCGGGCTTTCCCTGTAATCCTGCGGATGTACGTTTTATAGGAAAGCCTGTCGATTTTATAGGCTTTCCCGGTGCTGCGGAAGGAAAGCCTATAGAAGAGATTTTCCTTATAGAAGTAAAATCGGGAACATCTGCGCTTTCAAAACGTGAACGCGAAATTAAGAATGCTGTGGAAGCCGGCCGCGTTCGTTATGTTGAATACCGTGAACCGGCTGCCGTCGAAGAGACCGTCTCTATCGCCGAATTATCACCGGCAAGATAGGCTTCACATTTTTCCTGAGTCATCGGTTTACCGCGGAGATACCCCTGTACGATGCTGCAGTTGAATTTTTTCAGGAGAGAAAGTTGTGCTGAATCCTCAACGCCCTCGGCAATTGTGTCGAGTCCCATTTTGGAGACCATATTAATAATCGAGTTCGTAATATTCGCCTGAATACCGTCAGAAGCTGTTATATTATTAATGAACGACTTGTCGATTTTAAGCGTATCGAGCGGCAGCATCTGCAGATAGCTGAGCGATGAATATCCTGTTCCGAAATCATCCAGTGAAACCCGTAGTCCCATATTTTTTATATATGCAAGCGTCTGGACTGCCATACGCATGTTGTCAATCATCACACCTTCCGTAATTTCAATTTCTATCGTATCCGGTGCAATATCATATTTGCTTATTGTATCTGCAAGTTCCGAGAGAAAGTTTTCCTGCCTCATCTGCACGGGAGAGACATTTACAGACATAATTCCCTTGAAGTTGTATTTTGTCTGCCATTTTTTCAGGGTTAAGAACGCAGTACAAAGTACCCATTTTCCTATGGGAACAATAAGTCCTGATTCTTCTGCGACTGGGATAAACGTTGAGGGAGGAATGTATCCTGTTTCAGTATCGTACCATCTGATGAGCGCTTCAAATCCTCTCAACTCGCCGCTTTTTATGTCGAACTGAGGCTGATAGTACAGCTGGAATTTTCTTGAAAGGACAGCTGCCGTCAGCTTTGCCTGAAGAGACATTTTCTGCAGAAATATCTGCTGCATGTCAAACTCAAAATTAATAAACCTGTTTTTACCTTTCTGTTTTGCTGTATGTACAGCCATGTCTGCAAAACGCAGAAGTTCGTCAGTCTGCTCTGAGTCGTCAGGGAAAACCGCACTGCCGCCTGACACACTTATGTTTGTATTGCAGAACGATTCGAATACAGTGTCGGTAATGTTTGCAATGGAATCGGTTTTTTCTTCATTTGTTATAAGCAGTAGAAATTCGTCACCGCCCATGCTGTACAATTCGACATTCTCGTTTTCAAAGTTACGGAGAATGTCGGCAGAACGTCTGATAAGTTCGTCTCCTGCTGCCTGTCCGTTTATGTCATTAATATTTTTAAGATTGTCCAGATTAAGGAGCAGTATGCCGAATTTGGTTTCAGTGTACCGGGCTGTATCCTTTGCAATTTCAAGGGCGTCCTTCACACAGTTGCGGTTCGGAAGCTGTGTAAGAACATCGTGGTATGCTATGTCCCTGAGCTCCTGCGAGTGCCGCTTTTCTTTTGTGATGTCGGCCAGCGTAACGACGATATATTTATTATCGTCAGTGCGCTCTATTTCAATGTGGAACCATGTCCTGTTCGCAGGGGAGTAATAAGTTGTCTCACTCTTTGCTCCGCTTTTTACGGTATTTACACCCATTTCAAACCAGGATACTTCCTGATTTATTTTCAGTCTGAACTGGGAAAACAAAGGGCTTTCGTTAATAACATAATTAGCAGCTTTACTGAATGCATCATTTTGAAAAATAACATGGAAGTCTGTTATGTCATTTTCAGAATTCAGTACTGGTTCTGCTACAAGTACAGGAGACGAAATTGCATTAATGATATTTTTAAAGTTAAAGCTCATAATTGTGTATTATTATAATAAAGTAGAAAGATTGTTTTGTCAAAAAAAATCGGACACTGCTTCATCAGTTTATTATGATGCAGCAACGTCCGGTTTAATTATGAAGCTGTATGTTCTACAGTACGAAAAATCTGCTTACTGTCAATCGGCCGTAAAACGTATATCCTGCCACAATTCGTTGTATTTTTCGAGTCCCTCACCAACATCCATTTTAAGCTCACAGTTTTTCATCTCATCGGCCTGATACATGGGTGTCGTTTTCATGTACTTATCCGCCTCTGTATTAACAAATGACGGGAAACGGAAAGCATCAAGAAATTGTGCATAAATCTTGGGATCATGTATGAAATTGATGAATTTCATAGCCAGATCATAGTGTTTTGCATCCTTCAGGATTACCATGGAGTCGATGTACATAGGGCCGCCTTCTTTCGGAATGAAGAAGTCGATCATATCAGCCTGCTTTGCTTCGGGCACTTCACCGTATATTACTTCCGCATATCCCTGACATACCCAGAAATCTCCCGCTGCAAATGACTTTCCGAATCCTTCTGCGTCAAATTTAACAAGATTCGGTTTCCAGTCATTTATAATGAGATTTGCTGCTGATTTCAGTTCTGCATCGTCGAGCGAGTTTACGGAGTGTCCCTGATAGGCAAGGGCGTCTCCGATAACTTCCCTCATATCGTCCATCATGGAAGCATGTCCCTTAATCCGCGGATCAGCAAATATGTTCCAGCTCTTTTCATAGCCGGAAAGTTTCTGCTTGTTGACCGCGATTCCTGCTGCGCCCATATAGTAAGGAACGCAGTATTTCATAGTAGAATCATATGTTGCTTTTTCAAGAACGGCAGGATTAATATATTTTTTGTTATCGAACTGGTTATGGTCAATTTCTTTCAGCATGTTCTGTTTGATCATAATCGAAGCATAATCCTGTGACGGGAACGTGATATCATATCCTGTTGCGCCCGCTTTGAGTTTTGCATACATGACCTCATTCGAATCGAACGTGTCAACTTTTACCGTACAATTGTACTGCTGTTCGAATTCTTTAAGTACCACATCAGGAGTGTAATACGTCCAGTTGAACAGATACAATGTGTCGGATGATGATGCTCCATTACCGCTGCTTTTTTTTGAGCATGACGATAAAGCCAGTACACTGCAGAGAATGGCTACAGTAATAACTGTGATATTGATCTTTTTCATTTCAATATCCTCTTCCTTATTAGGATAAAGGCCCGCCAATGCAGACCTTATTAACAAAATTGATGGAGGGCGTCTCTAAAACTGAAGTTTTTAGAGATTCCCTTAATGAGATGCGGCAAATGTCTTGAGACCTTTCCGCATGATAAACGCAAGAAGGCTTGTCCCCAGAATCATAACACATGAAAGTGAATTGATGACGGGAGACACACCGAACCGGATCATTGAATAAACATACAGCGGAAGCGTTGTAGAACCCGGGCCTGCAACAAAGAATGTGATGACGAAGTCTTCAAGCGACATGGTAACCGCCATGAGGAAACCGGACACAATTCCCGGCATGAGAGACGGTACGATTACTTTCAAAAGCGTTTGAGCATCTGTTGCTCCAAGATCATGTGCTGCCTCAATAATAGAAAAGTCAAATTCATCGAGCCGTGCTTTTACCATGAGAAAAACAAACGGCAGACAGAATGTCGTATGGGCTGCAAATATGGTGAACAGACTGAGCGGTACTTTTATCCCGCTGAAAAAGATCAGCATTGAAATACCAACGATGACTTCCGGCAGTATCATCGGCAGATACGTCACAGCCTCAATAAATCCCTTCCCGTGGAATTTATACCAGCTGCATCCGATTGCCGCAAGTGAGCCGAGTAAAGTGGACACTGTTGCAGACGTAAACGCGACTATGAGGCTGTTGAGCAGTGCTTCCCACAGAGGTTGGGAATCAAAAATAAGTTTTTTGTACCATATAAATGACGGATGTGTGAATTCCGCACCTTTGCTGTCGTTGAAAGAGTAAATAATAATTACAAACAGCGGAATGAACAGAAACAGCAGCGTTATAGTAAGAACTGTCTTTGAAAGAGAGAATGTCGGAGCGTGCTTTTTCCAGCTTTTTTTTGCATGTCTAGCCGGTTCTGACATCTTTCTGTTGCGCAGAGCCGGAAAAAAGAAGAAAAATACGTTGTTCATTTCTGTGCCTCCGTGACATAATTCTCTTCTTTTGTGGAGACGGCTTTCATTTTTGCGTCGCTTGTGTTGGCGCGTGAAATCCACAGAATGCCGATGATGCTTGCAAGAGTTATAACCATGGAGAACGCAGCGGCCAGCGGCCAGTTACGTGTTTTCTGGACTTCATCTACAATGATATTGCCAAGCATGTATGAATCCTTACCGCCGACAAGCAGCGGAACCGTATATGCTCCGAAAACCGGTATGAACGTGAATATTACCGCCGTAATGATTCCGCTTTTTATGCCCGGAATAAGTACTTTGAACATGGACTGTGGTTTGTTCGCACCCAGATCGCGTGCCGCTTCCAGCAGTGAAAAATCAAATTTATCGATAGACGTGAATATAGGCAGAATGGCGTACGGCAGATACATATATATAGACACAAGAATAACAGTTCCCTGATTATACAGGAACTGTATGTAGTTCTTCGTAATATGAAGCGAAAGAAGTATCTGATTTAAAATACCGTCATTATTGAGTATGGACATCCATGCAAATATGCGGATAAGCGAATTTGTCCAGAACGGAATTATGACGAGAAAAAGAAGCAGTGTCTGATTTTTGCTCCGGGCCATAGCATATCCGCAGGGGAGTGCAAGAAGTATTGTAATGAGTGTAGATATGACTGCAATCCGGAGTGTACGTATGACAAGAATGCCGTATTTTGGATTGCTCATCTGCTCGTATGCACGGAAGGAAAAAATCGGCTCAACACCACCGTATAGTCCTTTTTTCAGAAAACTGTATATGGTGATGATGACAATCGGTGCAATAAAAAAGATGATGAACCAGACACCCATCGGCCACGAATAAAGCGCACCCTGATTTATCCGCTGGGATTTGTAAGAAGCCGCTGGCGGCTTCACATCTTCGTTTTTCATTTTTCTATGTCCTCGACGATATATCCGTCGTCAGCTGACCATGAAATGTATACCGTATCTTTCCACTGTATGACAGGACCATTGTCAAGATAATCAGTGTGCTGCTTGAAAACTTTTATGAGAGCACCTGTTTCCAGCCGGACATAAAATTTCGACTGAAAACCGGAATAAACCGGCTCTTCAACAATTCCGCTGAAGACATTGATGTCCGTTCGTCCCCCTGTTTCAGGCGGATCCTTTGTAATTCTGATTTTTTCTGGTCTTACTGCAAATGCTACTTTTTGATCTTTTGACGTATGTACGTAATCCGTGACCTGCATATAGCGGTCAAGATTTAATGTCGCTTCCGTATCCGATGCAAGCGGCGCCTGTTTTCCCAGGCCTGGAACTGAAAGTGTGACCATATAGTCTGGCGGTTTACCGTTTGCTTCATGAGGAACACAATCTACGACCTGCGCTTCAAACAGATTTGTCTCACCTATGAACTGCGCGACAAACTGCGTCGCCGGGCTTTCGTAAATTTCAAACGGTGTACCGATCTGCAGCACATGACCCGCGTTCATGACAGCAATGTGGTCAGAAACGGAGAGTGCTTCGCTCTGGTCATGCGTAACATAAATAAACGTGATGCCGATTTTGTCGTGCAGATTATCCAGATCGATCAGCAGATTGGCGCGGAGTTTTGCATCAAGAGCAGAAAGAGGTTCGTCAAGCAGCAGTACTTTCGGTTCGTTGATAAGAGCGCGTGCGATGGCAACACGCTGCTTCTGCCCGCCGGAAAGCTGGTTCGGCTTTTTGTTGATATGCTCATCGAGCTGCACCAGATGAATATAATAGCGGACCTTTTCATCGATTATCTTTTTATCCAGCTTTTTAAGACGAAGCGGGAAAGCGACGTTTTCATACACAGTCAGATGAGGAAAAAGTGCATATGTCTGGAATACGGTATTCGAGTGCCTTTTATCAGGAGGAAACGGTATGACGTTCGTATTATCGAACAGAACAGCTCCATCATCAGGAAACTCGAAACCTGCAATTATCCGGAGTAACGTTGTTTTTCCGCATCCGGAGGGACCCAGCAACGAGAAGAATTCTCCCGGCTGGATAGTAATGTTGATGTTGTCCAGAGCGGTGTAATCACCGAACTTTTTGGAAACATGCTCAATAGTAACCTGGCTCCCTTTCAATTCAAGCAACCTCGGTAATAATTGATAGAACCGCACAAAAGGCGGTTCTTGTTATGAAGTCACATTAGTAAGGGATACATTGCTGTTAATTGGCGGATTTGTCAAGGGTTTTGGCGTATTAAAAAAAAGAATTTACTGCATTGATGCGCTTCCTGCAGCTGCTTGAAGCGCCTTATGTATGCTGATTACATTACCCGGGAGAGAATCATATAGAGTATTGTGCCTCCCAGAATACTTATCATAGGATTGCGTTTCCACAGATGCAGAACTACCGTAACTGCAAGAGCTGTAAAAGACGGAATACCCCATGGATGAGTCTCAAGTCTGATATCCTTTAAACAGTAGATAACGAGAATTGCCATAACCATGGAAGGAATATACTTTTCTATAAGACATATGATGCGCGGAGGATCCCGCCGGGAAAAGAGAACGAAAGGAAAGGCTCTGGTTATGAGAATGATTACCGCAGAAACAATCGTTCCCAAAAGTACCATTGTTAAAGAAAGTTTCGTGTTCATTTTTGTTCTCCTGTTGTTTCCGCCGATTCACGGAAGCTGCGGTTCTTCAGAAGAATCAGAGCCGCCAGTCCGAATGCAAGGGAAATAAGCAGAATATTTCCCGACGGCAGTATGCCGAGTCTGGAAAGAAGCACGGACGCGAGAGCCGCAGCTGCACCGACTACAGGCGGCAGGAAATCGTGCGATTTCAGAATCTGTTCTATAAGAAGTACAGCAAACAGCGCCGTAAGTGCGAAATCGACACCGTCGAACGACATGGGAATAAGCTTCCCTGCAACGGCACCTATAACACTGCCTGCTACCCAGTACAAATGGTCGAGCAGAGCAATCGTTCCGTAAAAGCTGCCCGGCTCAGCACCTTCCGGCACTTCGCAGCCGGTGAGCAGGGAGTATGTCTCATCGGTAAGTGCAAAAACCAGATACGGCTTCCACCTGCCGACATTTTTAAATTTTGTAATAAGCGAAAGCCCGTACACGATGTGGCGGATATTTACAAGCAGTTCGGTAACGGCGATTGTGCTGAGCGATGCGCCGGAAGCAAAAAGACCGACTGCAATATATTGACCTGCACCTGCGTACATCGCTGCGCTCATCAAAAACGCGACCCATACAGGATACCCTGCGTTTACAATCATAAGACCGAAAGGAATGCCTATTGCGGTATATCCGAAAAACACCGGCAGCGTAACCTGAGCTGCTTTTGCAAAGTATTTTCTGTTCATTTTAGTCCTGCTTATTTTTATTATATGAGTTTGACCTGTGCGAGTCAAAGACATGCTTTTTAGTAGTTTTTTTGTTCGATTTGTAGTATTATATAAAACATATCGAATCATTTTAGGAGATTTTAATTATGGTATCATTGATTGCAGGTGTCATTCTTATAGCTTTTACTGTTTTTTCACTTCTTCCTTCATGTCCGCTTAACTGGGGCGTTGACGTCCTTACATTCCTCAGAGGAAGCCTTCCTGTTATTGCAGCTCTCATCGGCCTTATCTGTCTGTTTATCGGTGCGGCTGATATAAAGGACAAAAAGGAAGCTGCAAAAGAAGAAAAAGAAGCCCGCGAACGGGAATCAAAGGAAGACACGAAATAAAATGAGGGGAAACCTCCGGAATGGGGTATGATACTTGACTCTTCTATCTAAAAAAGGATATATTACTATACCCCGTATATAGAAGCAGTGATTGCTCATTGCTGCTTCGTGTATTTTCGGTCAGATGCACAGACAGAAAATACAGATCACTTTATTTTAGTAAGGTATATACATGAACACGATTTTCGTAAAAGAACCGGAACAGAAACGCGTATGGTACGTCATCGACGCCGCCGGAAAACCACTCGGACGTGTCGCTGCTAAAGCTGCAGCTATACTCCGCGGAAAAACTAAACCTACATTCACAACAAACCAGAATATGGGTGATTTCGTAGTTATTATCAATGCAGACAAAATTGCAGTTACAGGTGGAAAAGAAGAGAAAAAAATCTATTATAAATACACCGGTTTCGTCGGCAATCTTAAGCATTACAGCTTTGAAAAACTGCTTGCAAGACACCCTGAAAAACCTCTTGCCCTTGCAATAAAAGGAATGCTCCCTCATACACGTCTCGGACGTGTTATGTTTGATAACGTAAAGATTTATGCAGGTGCCGAACATCCGCATAAAGCACAGAATCCGCAGTCCCTTGAAGTGTGAGTAGGAGTTTGAGATGGTAAAGAACTTAGCAATCGGTACAGGAAGAAGAAAGACAGCTATTGCCCGTGTTTTCGTTCGCGAAGGTACTGGAAAAGTCGTTATTAATGGAAAAGACGCAAAAGAATATTTTGATACGGATGAACAGCTTCAGATGGTTCATCAGCCTTTGCTTGTTACGTCAAACGACAACAAATATGACATCATGATCACAGTCATGGGCGGCGGTTTGAATGGTCAGGCTGCAGCATGTCTCCACGGTATTTCCCGGGCGCTTATCCAGATTGATCAGGATTCCCGCACAGCACTGAAGGCAAACGGATATCTTACCCGTGATTCCCGCATGGTTGAACGCAAAAAGTACGGCCAGAAAGGTGCACGCAGAAGATTCCAGTTCAGCAAGCGTTAAAACTTGGTTATTTCTGCAATTGAGCAGGTTTCTCCCGGATGTATGAAAATTGCAACTGCGGATGGGCCTGCTTTTTTTATTCGTACGTCATATCTGCAGCATGTTGATTCAGCCGTGATTATTTCCGGCGCTGAGTTTACAGAAGACGAGGAACAGGATATTCTTGATGCCGGTTTGTGCTATGCTGCCGAAATAAAAGCAGTAGATTATCTTTCCCGTGCGGAGCAGTCCCGTTTCGGGCTGACCCGGAAACTTTCTGCAAAGGGAATGCAGAAAGAGTACATTGATCGTGCACTTGATTACCTGGAAAATAAAAGATATCTTTCTGATGTTCGGTATGCAGGTGCCTGGCTTAACAGCCGCAAGGCAACGCATCATGAGGGCCGCATAAGGCTTGCAGCAGAACTCTGCTCCCGCGGCATAGACCGTCATACGGCAGACAGGGCACTTACAGAGTTTTTTGAAGAAAATCCTGAAGCAGAAGAGTGCAGAAAGGCTGTTGAAAAATGCATACGGCTTGGAATGGACTATGACAAGGCTGTGCGTTTTCTTTCGATGCACGGTTTTACTGCAAAAATGATAGCTGAAGAGAGCATGTTATTCAAAAATCAGATAAAAAAAAGTAGATAAAACCTTTGAAACAGACTATAATAGGTATGTATCATTTTAGAATAGGTGAAAACAACAATGGTGAATAAAATAGAAAAACCCGTTATCTACTCAGCTCTTGAGGTTGCAAACATTTGTGGGGTTGTTAATCAGACGGCAATTAACTGGATTAATAATGGTTATCTTACGGCATTTAAAACACCGGGCGGACAGTATCGTGTATACCCTGATGACCTTGTCGATTTTATGAGCAGCCGTAATATGCATATTCCGATGAAATTACTCAGTACATGTACAAATAAAGCTGCATACAATTCGGGAACCCTTCTCGTTATAGACGATGATAAAACGTTCAATACGCTTGTTGCAAGCTGTATCCGTGAAAAATTTCCGGAACTTGATATAATTCAGGCCTATGATGGGTTTGATGCAGGTGTTCAGTTATCCTCGAAACACCCGCGCTGCATTATTCTTGATCTTGACCTGCCCGGAATTGATGGTTTTGAACTATGCCGGAAAATTAACGAGAATAAAGAATACGGAAAACCTGCCGTTATAGTTGTAACAGGACTTCAGGACGAAGAAAACGAGAAAAAGATCGAGAATTTGGGAATTGTTAAATTTTTCAGAAAACCTCTTAAATTCGACGAACTTGTTACTGTGGTGGATTCCGTATTTCAGGATTAAACCGAACGTTCATTTTTTATATTTTGTGCAAATACCTGAAAGCAGCTGTTGTACTTTCAGGTATTTTTTTTCAGCTTACCGCTTTTATTTTATCAATACCGTACTATTTTCTGTACAGATAAGCTGGAAATGGAACATCCGGCTGAATTTCACCTGCAAGTGTTTCGGGCAGGCCGAGACTGCTGAGCGTTTTGCTGCCGGTTACGTTTGTTACAACACCAGAAAGCATGTCGAAAAAATTTTCACTTTTTTCATATCGGCATGTCGTAACCTTGCATCCGGGATTTGAAATTTTCAAGGAAAGTTCCGAAACTGCATCGTCCCATGAGCCGATATGATCAATAAGCCCGTTCTTTTCAGCCTGTTCTGCTGTGTAAATGCGTCCGTCTGCAAGTTTCTGTACATCGGCCAGCTTCATATGCCGGTTTTCTGAAACAATACCTGTAAACTGCGTATACGCCTCGTCCGCAACTCCCTGCATAATAGCCCGCTGCTCATCTGTAAGCGGGCAGTTGTAGTTGAGCATGTTTTTGTTTTTACCTGCAGTAATCGTTTCAGATTTTACACCCAGTTTTCCAAGCAGCCCTGTCATATCGACCGATTGGCCTGCTATGACGCCGATAGAACCGGTGAGCGTATTGCGGTTCGCATAAATGGTGTCTGCCGCGCACGCAATATAATATCCGCCGGAAGCGGCAAGCGGTCCCATGTATGCATACACTTCCTTTCCTGCCTTTTTATAATCAAGAAGGGCAAGATATACTTCATCGGCCTGATAAACGCCGCCGCCGGGAGAGTTTATGTACAAAAGAATAGCCCTGTTGCTTTCGTCGTTTTTAAGTGTATTAATTGTGGTAAGCAGCCATTCCTGGTTGTATGTCTTGCCGTCGTCTTCTATAACACCCTCTATGTACAATGCGGCAATATACTGCTTCTGGAATTTTTTCATCGGTTCCACATCCTTGAAAAAACTGCGTTTCTGAGAGGGAAGAAGCGAAGGATTTCCGGTCGCATTCGTTCCATCGCTTGTCGATTCGTATATGCCTATTCCTGCTACAGCTACAGCAATAATCACTATGATGATAAAAACAACAAATCCCGTTCTTTTTGATTTTTGTGACATAGATATTTCCTTACCCTTTTAAATCTTCTACAGTGATTATCTGCGCTTCAAGAGCGTTTTTCATAAGTCCGTGATAGGCGTTTGTCATTGACATGCTGATATAGGGGACGAGCCAGATAAAGCCGATTCCGCATGTGATACAGGAAAGAAGTCCCCAGCCGATGAAGCTTATCCACATGACGAAGAGATCGCCTTTGTAACCTTTTGTAATGCGTTTGCTTATGTCGAGTGCCCTTGTAACTGATATTTCCGGAAATTCCGTGATAATGAAATATGTCTGGGAATAGGCGATTGTTTTTACAATTCCCGGAATAATAAACAACAGTGTCCAGAGGAGAATCCACAGATACATCCACAGAGATGCAAGAATTGCACGCCACCAGTTGTTGAATCCTTCCATGAAATCTCCGAAATGAACTGGTTCCGGCCCCCGGGACATCTTAAGGTAGACATGATATCCGGCGACAGTGATGATTGCAGATATAAAGAATGATATCCATCCGCAGACGCTTTCCAGCCCTGTCTGCTTATAGGAATGCATCACCTGACTGTATACTGTCCAGAGATTTGATGATGATGCAGCACCCTGCTGTCCGACTGTATCAATCATATTCCGCGCATATGGAATTTCAAGAAGGATGGTAATAGCAAATGTGATAAGTGTCATTACTACTGGTATACCCCAGCGTTTTTTCAGTTGAATTCTGGCAAATTCCTTGTATTTTTGTCTGTTGAACATGTGTGTCTCCCATACTGCAGCAGCAGTTAATTATTTATCGTAGAACATATTGAATGAGCCGTCAAGTTACGTCCCTGCGGATGTAAGCAGCTCATTATAATAACGCGGTTCAACTGCGGAAAGGGGAATGTCACACCGGACAAAAATCCGTTCAATGCTTTTCCGTGTTTCTGCAACGATCTGTTCATTTTCCGTACTGCTCATTATTTCAATTTCAAGAAAATCGCCGAGCGGCGGCACTGTACACAATTCTATGTGCGCCTTACCTGATTCTGTGGGCATATACCAGCCCTCTGCAATTTTGTGTTTGCGGCGTGCAACAGTGAACCCTATGTCGGCAAGCAGTGATTCAAGTGCTTCAGAGTCAGACATCGTACATTCTTTTTCGTCATTTACTTCGATAACCGTTCCGTCTTTTCCTGTACGGAGCTCCTTCCGCTTGTAAGTAAGCAGTATATTTGTCTGGGCAGGGAACGGCGTGGGGATCGTCGTTATATCCTGCGTTCCGGCCCTCGTTTCCCGGCGTATGCGGCAGCTTATATAATCCTTCCCCTCTGTATGTATATGTCCTTCAGATGGAAGATGGTAGTATGTATCCTGTTTGTCGACAGTTCCGTCATATGCCGCAAACGTGTTAAGTGTTTCAATAACGTGAGCCCTGTCAGTAACATGGGCTTTGAGTTCAATTTCGTACATAGTACTATGATAGTCCATTACCCGGAAAAATACATCCCTGTATTTTTCCGGGATGCAAAAACTGATCCGGCTCGCAGAATTATCTCGCCGGAGTTTTTGCAGAGCCGGGACGCGCATCCGTGCGCTTTACGGGTTATGAGGTGCGGCCTGGTGAATATATTTCTTTCCTTATTTTAAATTCTTGCTGTATAAAGCTGTTTTGTATAGTAGGGCTGATCCAAAATACATCCCTGTATTTTTCCGGGATGCAAAAACTGATCCGGCTCGCAGAATGGTCTCGCCGGAGTTTTTGCGGAGCAGGGGCGCGCATCTGCGCGCTTTACGGGTACAGAGGTGTGTCCGGGAACTTTTTTTTCGTTTATGTTATACTTTGGCTATGAAACTGATTTGTGCTCCTATGGCTGCGATTACTCATGCCGGATTCAGATGCATTGTGGAACCGTTCGGCGGGTGCGATGAATACTATACGGAGATGATAAATGCCGGTTCGTTTGTAAACGGCGGACCGTTTGAGAAATACTATGCAGTCCCCGATCCTGTTCCTGAAAAAGTTGTATGGCAGATTACAGGGAAAGATTGTGCCCATATGGCACAGGCCGCTGCAATGCTTTCTTCCCTGCAGGGAACGGGGATAGACATAAATATGGGATGTTCCGCGCCGGATATAGTGCACAGCGGGGCGGGCGTTTCATGGATGACAAAGCCTCTGGAAGAGACTCGTGCTATGGTGCATGAAGTTAAAGCTGCTTCGGGGGAAAAACGTCTTTCGGTAAAACTCAGGCTGGGCGGAGAGGACTTTACGGAACAGGGCTTTTTTCAATTTACCGATATGCTTGTCAGTGAGGGCGTAACGCAGCTTACACTTCATCCGCGGACGAGCAGGGAAAAATACCGCCTTCCGCCGCGCTGGGAGTACGTAGAACAGCTTGCTTTGCGGTATAAAGAGCAGGGTGTTTCCGTCATATTGAACGGTGCTGTCCGCGATATGCCGTCTCTGAATGCCGCTGTTGCAGCCGCTCCGCATTGCGCGGGCGTTATGATTGGCCGTGCCGCAGTAACATATCCGTGGATATTTGCAGTGCTCCGCGCCGGTATTCATCATGCAGAATACCGTTTTACAGTCGACCGTGAGCTTGTTGCGCTTGATTTTATTGATATGCTTGAAAAATATCAGCCCGCGGAATTCCTGAAGACAAGGCTGCAGCGCTTTTTTGCATATTATTGCATGGGCTTTTCCTTTGCGCATTACTTTCAGACACAGATGCTGAATGCAAAAGACTGCGCCGATGCGCGTTCCCGGGTACATGATTATTTTATGCGTGAAAGCACAGACAAGCTGTTTGTTCTGGCTTCCGGAGAGATAGAGAAATAATGGAGGATACAGAGATGAATGATTCATATATTTTTTTTGACATTGAATGTGCAAACTGCTTCGGAGGAGAGGGAAAAATGTGTTCGTTCGGTTACGTTGTTACCGATGCCGGTTTCAACATACTTGATTCCCAGGATATCGTTATGAATCCGCAGGCGGAATTCGACTGGTATTTGTTTTCACCAAAGAACAGGTGTCCCCTTGCGTATTCTAAAGAGTATTTCCGCAGGCAGCATACGTTTGAGGACTGGTATAAGCCCATAAAGGAACTGCTTACAGCTCCATGCCGCAAAGTGATCGGCTTTGCATCTTCCAACGACGTCTGCTTTATGATTACGGCATGCAAACGATACGGGCTGCCTCTTATACATTTTGCCGCTTATGATGCGGAACCCATGCTTAATAATGCCAACGGAGAAAGAAAGGGACTTGAGGCATGGGCGGAATTTTATCATATCGATACGTCTGAACTCCGCGCTCACCGGAGCTGCGACGATGCCGTGATGACAATGTCAGTCGTAAAAGCACTTTGCGAAAGCCGGCAGACGGGGATAGCCCAACTGCTGGAAAAAAACAGAAGTACGCTGCTCTCAGTGGAAAAGGCAGAAGAACAGATGATTGAACGTAAGCGGCGCAACGATATCCTCAGGAAAATAGAGGAACTGTACGGTAAAAAGGATAAAGCACTTCATTCCGACATTCTGGGCGGCGGCCTGTATTCGTTCGGTTTCAAGACAGGCAGGGATATTGATGAATCATACCGGATAGCACGGCTTGTGTATGAAAACGGCGGCATGCTGTGCAAACGGCTTAAGGACAGCGGTACGCTTATCCTTGATGATGACGAAATAAAGGGCGGAAATGAGAAAAAAAGCAGCCGTTTACAGGTTATTTCAAAATCCGATTTTCTGGCACTTGTTACGAAATAGACTCTGATTGCTTAATCCATATATTTGTGCTATTTTAATAGGCATATCATTACACATACTCACTGCAAACCGGTAGTGAGACAGGAGTTACCAGATTATGGCAGAAGTTGATCACAAGTGTACGCTGGATAAAATTATCAGCCTGTGCAAACGGCGCGGTTTTGTATACCAGTCAAGCGAAATTTACGGCGGTCAGGCCGGTGCGTGGGATTACGGCCCGCTGGGCGTTGATCTGAAGAAGAATATTCAGGCTGCATGGTGGAAAGAGATGACACAGCTTCATGACGACGTAGTCGGACTTGATGCATCAATTTTCATGCACCATACGACGTGGGAAGCAAGCGGTCATGTCGCACACTTCTCCGACCCTATGATTGACTGCACGGAATGCAAATCCCGTTTCCGTGCCGACCAGATGATTGAAGATTACTGCAAATCGCATTCTATAACGCCTCCGAAGCCTGTCGATACGATGACGCATGAAGAGATGAAGGCTTTTATTGAAGAAAATACTATTGCATGTCCCACATGCGGTAAGCACAACTATACGGACGTGCGCGAGTTCAACCTGATGTTCAAGACGCACCTTGGGCCTGTCGAAAGTGATACTTCAATCGTATATCTTCGACCCGAAACGTGTCAGGGCATTTTTGTTGACTTTAAAAACATTGTCCAGTCGAACCGCATGAAAATTCCGTTCGGCGTCGCACAGGTCGGAAAATCATTCCGCAACGAAATTATCTTCAAGAACTTTATTTTCCGTACGTGTGAATTTGAGCAGATGGAAATGGAGTATTTCTGCAAACCGGGTGCTGATGAGCAGACGTTCGAATACTGGAGACAGCAGCGCTGGAATTTCTACAAGAAATACGGCATTGCGGAAAAGAACCTGCAGTGGCATCACCATGACAAGCTTGCTCATTATGCCAAGGACGCATACGACGTCCAGTATAATTTCCCGATTGGTTTTGAGGAAATAGAGGGCGTTCATAACCGCACTGATTTTGACCTTACGCAGCATTCTCAGTTCAGCGGAAAGGATATGTCATACATAGACCAGGAAGACGGAAACAAACGCTACACTCCGTATGTTATTGAGACATCTGCCGGTCTGAACCGCAATTTCCTCATGTTCCTCTGCGAGGCATACGAGGAACAGAATGTCGCTGCCGACGGCGGAGAAGACTACCGCACAGTTCTGCATCTTGATCCCCGCCTTGCGCCTATAACTGTTGCAGTCCTTCCGATTATGAAGAAAGACGGGCTTGCAGAAATTGCAAAAGAAATCCAGCACGAACTGAAAGAGGATTTTGTGACGGATTATGACATCAGCGGTACAATCGGCAAACGTTACCGCCGTCAGGACGAAGTCGGTACGCCGTTCTGCGTTACTATCGACTACCAGACGAAAGAAGACAATACGGTTACAATCCGCTTCCGCGATTCAATGGAACAGATTCGTGTAAAACGCGAAGATCTTATTCCTGAACTGCAAAAGGCGGTAAAAAACTATAAACCGGTAGAAAAAAAATAAGTGGAATACGTCAGGCTTGGAAAAACAGACCTTCTCGTAAGCAGGACAGCATTCGGCGCCATGTCATTGAAAGATGTGCCTGACGCCAATGCTGCAGCCCAGCTTATACGCAGGGCATATGACGCGGGAATCAATCTATTTGATACGTCGCGCAATCAGTCTGACAGTGAAAAGCTCCTTGGCGATTCCCTGCACGATATACGGCAGAATGTCATTGTTGCGACAAAGACTTCGGCACCATCGGGGAAGGAAGTGCTGCGGGATCTTGACGAAAGTCTTAACGAAATGCACTGTGATTACATAGATTTGTATCAGTATGAAATTGACCACTTCATGCCGGAAAAAGAGGGTGCTGACGGTATTTATTCGACACTCCTTAATTTAAAAAAAGCGGGAAAAATCAGACACATTGGCGTTGCAGCGGAAGATTATGAAACTGCCGGAAAAGTTGTGCGCAGCGGTATGTACGAAACGCTGCAGTTTCCTTTCTGTATGATAAGTCCTGTTATTACATCGTCCCTTGTGGACCTTTGTGCGAAATCCGATATGGGTTTCATTGCGATGCAGCCTTTGTGCGGCGGTATCCTTTCAAATATTCCGCTGGCGTTCGGGTTTCTTCATCAATATGAAAATGTTATTCCTCTCTGGGGAGCACGTACGGTGGAAGAACTTACGCAGATTCTCTATTTTAACGATCATCCTCCTGTCGTTGATGATACATTCAAACAGGATGTTGAAAAGGCGAGGGCATTTTTTAATTAACGGAAGCATCTGCGTGTTTTGTTCCATCCATCGCAGTAAGGCTTTTCAAGACATCCTCGAGTTCCTGTTTGCTTAAAACCCGTATAATTCTCATATCGGAGTCGTTCGTCTGTACTGTTTTTGGTGTTCCGTCAGTTTCTCTTTCACCGAGCGGCTGGACTACAGGATTTTTGGGGTTGTCAGGATTCACGTCAGTTACCTGTCCTATCTTTCCGTTGGAAAGATATACATATGCACCGATAGGGAAGAGCGAGAGGCTGTACAGAAGCGCCTTGATGACTGTTTCATCATACTGATGATTTCTGTTTTTGAGCATTTCCACCATTGCGTCGAAAGTGGAGCGTTCTGTCTTATATTCGCGGGGGGCTGTAATAGCTTCAAACGAACAGGCGACGGCGATAATCTTTGCGTAGACTGATATTTTGTCGCCGGTCAGATGTCTTGGATATCCTGTGCCGTTTACTTTTTCATGATGTTCGAGAATACCAAGCTGTATAGTAAGCGGGAATTTCAGTTCCTTGACGATTTCAAAACCGATGACGGGGTGTGTCGCTATTTGTGCGCGTTCCCCCGGGGAAAGCTGTTTATCAGTCAGATAGAGCTGCGGGGGGAGACGGATCATGCCGATTTCATGAAGCAGGCAGGTAATTCCAAGTTCGATGAGTTTTGACAGGCTCATATGCAGCTGCAGTCCGATCGTGATTGCAAGTACAGTCGACCGCATTGAATGTATGACCAAAAAGTTTTTGCTGCGCGCTTTTGCCGATGGCGTGATGCGGAGGACGTACCGTCTGTTTTCCTTTATGAATACGCAGAGGTCTTTTACTGTGTCGGCAAGTTCTTTCTGATTTATTTCACGATGCGTGGCATAGCGCGTATACACGTAGTTGATATAGTTCATATATTCGTTGTATACGTTTTGAACAGCAGCAAGCCGTGATTTTTCTGAATTTTCAAATGAGCTGGATTTTGCAGCATCTTCAAGAGAGCGCTTTACGGAACTGCTCACATTCCCCGACTCGTTTTCGTTGTAAGTCGGCGCGGTTGCATCAGTGTCTTCGTTGTCAGTTACCGAAATATTCCCGAGGCTTACGGTACCATCGCAAATCAGTTCTGAGAATTCCCATTCGGCAAGCGCCTTGAGAACAGCCTGCGTGACCGGAACGCCCGGTGGTTCTATAATGAACAGCTTATCAATGAGCAGGTCATTATTGAATGAGGTACCGTCTTTTATAGTATCAATTTTATATGTATTCATGGGAATCTTACTATACTATCGGCATAAAGACGAAAAAGATGAACTTGTTAATAAAAAAAAAGTTGAAAAACTTCTCACCTGTTTTTCAACTTTTTCATAAACATACTGTCAGATACAATGCAGGCGTCTGGATGTCTGTTCCGTCCGCTGTGCCTGACATATTTATTATCGGGAGTACCGGAAAAAACTTTACAAAGAAATTATTTTGCGGCAAGCAGTGTCATGCATTCTTTTACAGCCCGGCAGATTTCAGTGTAAACCAGCAGCGAATGTGCCTCGGCCGCGCGTACCGTATCATCGGGTAATTTCATCGCAGATATGCGCTGTTCAAGCTGGCGTTCCGTGGGGAATACGAGCGCTGCGATTTCCTTAAAACTGCTGCCTGCTATTTTATTGTCAAGTACGGAAAGCCTGCTCTGTAAGTCAGAGAAAGCAGAAGCAGAAGCCGAAGACGGAGCGGATAATGCACTTTCACAGATGCGCTGTGCATGTCTTGCTGTATCGTACAGTCCGGAAAGCCCTGCCTTGAACTCACTGAATACTGCCTCAAATTCTTTCTGCGACGGATGCGCTGTACCTGAAGCCCGCTCACTTTGTTCAAAGAATATGTTTTTTTCTACAGTTATAGCAGGTTTTGCAAGAAATTCATCAATGAGTATCGGCGTAATTCCGGGAATTGAGAGTCCCTTTTTGCAGAACGTATATGTTCTTGCAGCCGGACAGGATGCAAGTCGGCTTTCAAACCACCATGCAAACATTTTCATGCGGGAATCGGTTAAAACCGGTTCCCCTGCGTAATCAGTACCGTATTCGGCTGCAGCAGAGAATAATGCCGGAAGATTTCCCGTTTCGGCAGGCCGCGTGCGGATAGAATACGAATGGACTTCCTGTTCAAACGTACTGCCTTTGATATGTGTTTTTTTCTCAGGAAACGACAGATCAAGCCCTGCCGCATATATCTCCCTGCTGCCTGCAAGATAGGCAAAGTTCCATGCACTTGATGCGACTGAACCGCCAGCTCCCAAATCTCCCTTCTTTCCAAGTTTTTTTTCAAACCACTGGCCGACGGGGAACAGTGACGAGCTGAGGACGTACTTTCTGCAGGGAAAACGGTATACGGCAGGATATACGGCCGATTCCGTTATAAGCACGCTTGAAGGAGCTGAAAGTCCTGCGATATGGCGGTATGCATAGTACTGCGGATCCGCTATGACGATGAAGTCAGGTTCCACTCCTGCCCGCATGCACGCCCTGAGTGCCGTGTCCACGCAGACAATAACCGACCGTTTTTTTATTTCCCCAAGGTACGGCAGTATGTCTTCCAGCGAAGGGCCGGCTGCGATGAGCGTAAAGGGAAGGGATGACGCTTTTCCGGCATATATGTTCACACCGTCGAGCCTGCCGTACTGGCTGATATTTGCACAGATGTTCCGCATCCACAGCTTTGAAAAACGTTCAAGCGTTGCGGTGTTTATTTCATCCTTGCGGCGGTTTCTGTCTATAAGTATGCGTACCGTGTCAAAGTAATTCCGGGCGTGAGCAGTCTGCGAAGGAACGGAAAAAAATGCGCTGTGCGCGATACCTGCCTGTTCAATGAGCGGAATGACAGTCTCAGCAGGGCAGGCAAGGGCGATGATGCATGACGGACAGGCAAATACCGGCGTCCAGTCGATAAGCGCGAGGGCGGCAAAAAAATGAGCAGCGTCGGGTTCTACGATGACAAGCGTGCGGCCGGGATATGCCTGCGCATATGCAACAGGCGTATATCCGAGGCCGAAACCGCAGAAGACGGCCGCGGTACATCCCTGAAAATCAGATTTCTGCACCGTCTGCAGAGATTCCTTTTCAGGATTATATGATGAATGAAGCAGCGTACCGTCTTCAGTTGCCGTTATGCTGCCGTTTTTTGCCTTCATAACGTTCCAGAACGGAATTGAATCTTCTGCATCCGTCGTTGCAAGAAATGAAGAGAACATCTCTGCAAGGGATGGAAAACGGGCTGTAAACGAATCCCTGTTTTTATTCCAGATTGAGTTCAATTTCCATATTCTCCGTGACAGGTGTTCCCGGCGCCGGATTCTGGCTCGTGACCCAGCCGTTGCCGTTCATTTTTATCTGCATGTCTCCGCGTTCCAGGAGCGGCAGCAGGTCGCGTTTTGACATGCCGGTAAAGTCGGGAAGCCTGCTGCCTATTTTGAGCTGTTTCCCCGCGGGAATCATAATGCGTCCACTGTGGGATACTGACGCCGCTCCTCCGCGGCTCATTCCCAGATGGTCGATAATGGTGTCAGCCGCTTCGGCAATAACAGGCGCGACGATGCGTCCTGCATATGTTTCACCTTTAGCTTTTTCAATGACAATGTAGAGGATTATCTGCGGGTCTTCTATCGGGAATACAGCAATACAATTTGAAAGGAAATCCGTTTCGCTGTAGCCTCCGCTTCTTTTGTCGGCCATCTGGGCTGTTCCTGTTTTTACACCGATTGAAATATCGCCCAGATTTGCGCGCGAACCGGTTCCCGACGTAGCCGTCGTTTCCATGCAGCTCAGCAGATACTTCGCCGTTGATTCCTTGAATATGCGTTTTTTATACTGATTCTGGTGGTCGTAATATACGGAACCGTCTTTGTTCGTAATGCGTTTTACAACCGTGAGCTGAACCGGAATACCGTTGTCTGCTATGGCGGTGGCCGCCTGCACCATTTGAAGCGCAGAGACGCTTATTTCCTGACCGATTGCGATTGTCGGTTTTGAACGTGCCGACCACAGCCTGCTGTTCGGATCCTTTACGGAACCTGCCGTTTCACCGGGAAGTTCAACGCCCGTACGCGACCCGAAACCGAGCTCTCGTAATCTGGCAATGAATTCATCTTCGTCGATTCTGTCGCTCATCTGCCCTATTGCATCGTTGCAGGAGACGCGGAGCGCATCGCGGGGCGTGACCCAGCCGTGATGGTCAAGACATTTTATGCGTATCGTTTCGCCGCCGGGAATCTTTTTCTCGTATACGCCGTCGCAGTAAAAGCTGTCGTCCGGTTTGATAAGCCCTTCGTCGTACAGAATGGCTACCGTAAAAATTTTAAACACGGAGCCGGGTTCGTACGCCGTCATTGCTGGACGGTCGACAGTTTCATCAGCTGTTGCAAAACTGTATTCATTGAGATTTGGGGAAGGCAGGCTGATATACGAAAGAATTTCACCGGTCTTTGCCTCTGCTGCGATAAGCATCAAGCACGCTGCCTGCGTATCGGCCATTGCTTTTCTTGAAATCTGCTCAAGTTTGTACTGGAGATTTGCGTCAATCGTAAGGTACACGTTGCGGCCCTGCTCAATTTTTTCGGAATCCGCAGGAGAAGATGGAGACAGCATCGACTGCATGGAATATTCAATTCCTGACAGCCCGTTGCCGTCGTCACCCATATAACCGATAAGCTGGGAGGCAAGTGCGTTTTCGGGATATACACGCCCCGGAATACGGTCGTACCGCACGAACGTGTATTTTTTTGCGTCCGTTATCTGCTTAATCTGATCGTATGCAGTCTGATCTATTTTTTTCTTGAGATAAACAAAACTGCTTTCTTTTGCATTGTTCAGTATCGATATGATTTCGTCTTCATTCATATCAAGAGAGGGGGCGACGTCTTTTGCAAAAGCAGGAATATTCGTAATAAGATGCGGTGTAACACCGACATGATAGAAATTCGTCTGGACTGCCAGCGGTTTTCCTGACCTGTCTACTATTGCTCCCCGTTCAGAGACCTGCGGACGTGCCGTTATCTGCTCGACTGGCGTATACGCAAGCCGGGCATATTTTGCAATAGTGTATCCGGCGAATACCGTGATGATTATTGCAGAGCCGATAACCCTTTTTTTGCGGAAAAAATCGTTCATTTGCCGATGACCCTTCCCACCACATTTTTTACTGAAACAAATCCATAGCTGCGGGAATCAATCGAATCGGCATAATTATCCCCGATTGCAAGAATATATCCGTCCGGTACGAATAATGACGTATGCATCAGCTCGTACTGCTCTTTTGTCAGCGTTATTTCAGAGGCTCCCACATGCAGACTATATCCTGAATCAGCCGAATAATCCAGACGGGTGCCGGAAACGGCAGCGCACCGTTTTATGACTATTTTGTTGTCGTGCAGGTAAATAACGACATCGCCAGCCTTCGGTTCCGACCACTGTACAAAAAAAATCCTGCTGCCCGGTTTTACAAGACCGTATGCAAGTTTGTTTACAAAAACGGTGGAACCGTTGTGTATTTCCGGCTCCATCGATGTCCCCGATATGCGCAGAAAGTCTATAATAAACAGCTTAATACATATACCGACTGCAACTCCAATAATGATCCATATAACAGGATTTACTGTCTTTCTTCTACTATCTGCCATATCTTTATTCTAATATGAGACTGTTTTTATGTCGATAGAAACTGTATGGAAATAATAAGCTATGTAGGTTTTGAGAACGAACGTCATGGTATTATAGGCAGCTTTAAAACGAAATTAACTTCTTCACTCAATTCACGAAATCATAAAAAAGAGCGGAGCAGCGGTTTTTTGTATACCTTTAACACGACCGCAGAACCATATCAGGCAGCAGCAGCTGCTGTCCGCCCTCCGGTATCAATACGCTCCGCCCTTGCATCTCTCGGCCGGGTTTCCGACGGAATACGTTCGCATATATGGCTTGCAGTTGCGGCTCTGCTGTTTGCGCTTGTAATTTTCGGTGTAAAGACGATTGTATCGTATACAGACAGCCATACCGGCCCGCTCGTACTCAGAAACACAGGCAAAACCGAACTTGAAACGCTTGATAAAGTAATGTCTTCGTTTGCAATGGATACAACTTCTGATTATGCTGACAATGGCGACATCCTTGACGGAAACGGGAATGCTTCGTCCGTATCCGAATCACTTTTCAAGAAGCCGGTGACGTTCCGGACGTATGAAGTAAAATCCGGCGACACGATCAGCGGAATAACTCGGAAATTCGGGCTTACAAATCTTTCGACAATTATCGCGGTGAACGATATAGATAACGTCCGTGCTCTGTATGCCGGACAGAAAATCCGTGTCCCGTCGATAGACGGACTAGTGTATCCTGTAAAATCTGGAAATACGCTCGCCGGTATTTCCGTAAAATACGACATACCGCTCGAGGATCTGCTTGATGTAAACGATTTGTCTTCGCAGACACTAAAAATAGGTCAGCAGCTGTTCATTCCCGGCGCAAAGATGGATTCGTCGAAACTGCATGAAGCTCTCGGAGACATGTTTAAACGGCCGATTTTCAGCTCTTATCATCTTACGTCTCCTTTCGGATGGCGTCCGGATCCTTTTACGGGCGTCCGCACGTTTCATACGGGAATCGATATGGCCTGTCCTGAAGGAACTCCAATCCATGCTGCCATGGGCGGTAAAGTCCTTACGGCCGGCTGGTCGAATGTGTTCGGCAACTATGTGATTGTCAATCATGAAAACGGATATCAGACGCTGTACGGACATATGTCTAAAATAATCGCGAAGAAAGGGCAGCGGATAGATCAGGGGACGCTTATCGGTCTTGTCGGTACAACCGGATATTCCACCGGTCCCCACCTGCATTTTACTGTCTACAGGCACGGCCGTCTGATTGATCCGGCCACGGTATTAAAATAAGTCGTTTTACAAAGTCATTGAATATAGTTTATAATAGAAAAAAGAAAAGGGAGGTACCCCTATGAAATCGGTAACAGTGTGCCGCGGCTGCGGCCGTACAATTGATAATGATTTTATTTACTGTCCGTGGTGCGGCTATTCACGAGTCGCGGCTGATGACAATGCATCTCTGGAAACTGTGTTCAATCAACTTGAACATCTTCAGGCCGATTCCCGTAATCAGCAGATAAGTGAAATGGAGAAACAGCTTGACGAGCTTGAACACGAACTTGATACGCTCGTTTTAAGTTCGGAGATGCATAAATGAACATGCAGCGCAGGAAGTACTGTTGCATTTTTCGTATAGTGTTTGCAATTCTCATTTTCTGCGCGTCTTTTCCTCTTGCTGCAGGAATTTCGTTCGGCAGTTCCGATTTGAATGATACCGATGAGGTTCTTTTTACAGTACGCCAAACCCTTCCGGGCACCGTATCCTACCGTTCTCTTTTTTACGTAAAAATTACAAACGGAACAGCCGCCTCTTCTCCTGAAATTCTTACCTGCTATCCTGAACAAATGGAACTGCTTTCGGGCGGTACCTTTCTGCAGATACGCAACAGATACGGTACAGCACGGTATGCGCTTGATTCGCACCAGCTTACATGGACAAGTCAGGCCGATACGATTCCTCTCAATTCAATGCGGTTGTCCTGCC
Organism: Treponema sp. UBA1793; assembly: GCA_002314445.1. Classification (GTDB taxonomy): domain Bacteria; phylum Spirochaetota; class Spirochaetia; order Treponematales; family Treponemataceae; genus Treponema_D. The sequence continues at coordinate 14,191 of DCFX01000050.1, read as the reverse complement.
GTACGGTCAGTCCTGACGGAAAGTGGAGCTGCTATATTCTGAAAACCGGATATGCGGAAGGAAAGCTTGTTTTTGAGGATTCCGCCACGGGAAAGACTGTTGTTCTTGATGAGCACGCGCCGTTCAGTTATGACACGGTGCCCGTAAAATGGTCTCCCGACAGCTCTATTTTCCTTTACAGCAGGAACGGTAAAATTTATTTCTGTGATCCGGCTGCGTCGCTCCAGAGGATTCAGATTGATGAAAAATACCGGGAAATCGGAACCGGGTCGATAAAATCAGTCTGCTGGGCAGGAGACAATCTGTTTTATATCGACGGCGATATGGTATACCGCATCGATGTAAAAGGATTATACACTGCGGGGCTGTATTCAGGTATTATCGGAAAAGGCAGCCCGTGCGGCCGGCTGCCGGAACATTTTGATTCGCGGCACGATATTTTCAGTGTGAACAGCAGCAACACATCGCTTTTCCTCATAAAGTCGGGCAGGATGTTTTCTTATTATTCACTGGGCAGCAACACCTGCAGCTATCTCGATATCATTTTTTCCCGTCCGTATACGAACAGTTCAGGTTCTCTGCTTGATGCAGTGATTTTATGGGACGGAACCGGATATCCGTATGTGTGGATGCGCCTTATGCCGTACGACGGCGGTAAAGCGCAGGCATGTGTGTATAAAATTTCCGATTCTTTCGTACCGGTACTTTCTGTTGAAAATTCGTGCAAGCCTGTCGTTTCGTCGGATGGGACACTGGCGGCGTTTTTTTCAGGCAGTACAGTGTATGTTTATAATATCGCGTCATGGAAACGTGTAGGCCAGCTTTCGGGCGAGGACATGGTTTCTGCCGTATGGGGCGGTAATACGGTGCTGTACGTTGGCGGCGACCAGTCTGTACAAAAATGGAACATTGCAGACGGAAAGAGCGAAGCACTTTTTCTTTCGTCGGCGTCGTCCGGCGTATGGGATAAAAAATCAGGCGGGATAGCTGTCAGTTCAAGCGGCGGCAGGGTATTCATTCTTGACCGTACGAAAAAAATATGGACAGAATCAGCGGTTTTACAAAATAGTGCAGCCTCGACACAGAACGGCAGGTATCGTGTTTTCTGCGGAACGACACCGAATGAGCTGTACGAAAATGCGCTGTATGTCCGCACGCTGTCCGGCAAAGCCGTAACAAAAGCTGTATATCCGGAGAGTGTCGTAAAGACACCGGACCGGAAAAAGGCTGCATTCGTGTTTGATGCGTACGACAGCAGCGACGGTCTGCCGGATATTCTTTCTGCGCTTAATACATACGGAGTCAAAGGAACGTTCTGCCTGAACGGAGAGTTCATCAGGCGGTATCCGCTTGAGACAAAACAGATTGCGTCAACAAAAAACAAATGCGCATCGCTCTTTTTTTCAACGGCGGATTTGACGAGCGGTGCTTTTATTGCAGATGAAAATTTCATACGGCGCGGACTTGCCCGCAACGAGGACGAATTTTATCAGTGTACGGGTGCGGAACTTTCGCTGCTCTGGCACGCGCCGTATTATCGTGTTACGGATGCAATACGTGCGGCGGGAAAAAAAGCGGGATACACCTATATTGATGCCCTGAACGGGGGCGAGTGCGAAATGACTCTTGAAGATGCTGCCGAACAGAATGCGGAGTATTTGTCCGCAGCCCGGATTATAGAGGACGATGCAGCCTCTCTCAGGAAAAAAGGCGGCGGCATTATACCGGTGACAGTCGGTTTTGCCCGCGGAAAACGTACTGATTATGTGTACCGCAATCTTGATCTGCTCATAAGCGCAGTCCTTGATGAAGGATTTGACATTGTAAGCGCCGATGAGCTTGCCGACTGATTTACTGCCGGCTTTTCCGTCCCGACATTATTAACTTTGCTGCAATATCCGAAGCTCGTATAAACCATGATGCCCTGCCTATTGTGCGGTCGGCGGTAAGCGGTATTGTCTGGAGTATGCGGCTGTCAAGCACATATTGTATAGTACCGTATTGTGTGCCGGATGTCGTTCCCCCGTCTATGTAGCGCGGAAAATCAACTATGACACGCACCCTGTCTGCGGCATCACGCGGTGTAACGCCGGTCATGAAAGGAACGGTGAGTGCGGTAAAAGAATACGCCGGAACAAGATATACCCACTGCGCTTTTGCTCCCGTCACTGGAATAAGGTAGGGATGTACTGCTTCACTTTTTTTGCAGTCCGCGAAACGGGCAAACGCCCATTCCATAAGTTCCGTTCCATCCTTTTCGCGGTATTTATTTCCTTCGAAAACATTGTGTCCGGGGCCGTTCATTGTCACTGAAAGAAAACGCGTATCGTTCCGGTTTACGGTGAGCGCCAGGTTGTAGCCGCTTTCGTCGATATAACCGGTCTTCAGCCCGTCGCATCCGGCAAGCTTTCCGAGCAGTACATTCGTATTCTGCTGGGTAATTCCCATCGTTATATGTTCAGGCAGTCCGTGCGAAAAATCCTGCGCAGTCGGTTTGCCGCGGTCTTCGGGCGCAAGATTGTGTTCCTGCGGATAGGTAAACGACAGCCGCGAGTGAAATTTTACCAGTGCATCAGGATATTTCGTTATATACACACGGGCAAGCGCCGCCATTTCGCGGGGTGTTGTAGCGTTTTTTTCGCTGTAGCCGGAGGCTTCCACGAAGTGTGTGTGTTTGAGTCCCAGTTTTTCCATTTCGCTGTTCATGCGCGCTATGAACTTTTCCATACTCCCGCACGTGTAGTCGGCAAGCGCATATGCTGCATCGTTACCTGAACAGACATCAAGTCCGGTAAGCAGTTCTTCGACGGTGACGATCTGGCCCTTGCCAAGAAACATGAGAGATGAATGGGGCATCATATTGCACGCCCAGCTGTCCGGCTTCAGCGGGACTATGTCGCTGTACGAAATATGTCCCGCTTCAATTTCCTGCAGCACGACATACATGACTGCAACCTTTGTCATTGAAGCAGGCGGGATTATCCTGTCCGCTTTTTTTTCGTAAAGCACGCTGCCGCTTGCAACATCGATGACAATTGCGGAACCGGCTTCAACGTTGAGCTTTGCCGGAACGACGGGATAGGGAAGGGGTTTCAGTATGTCGCTGCGGCCCGGATACGCTTTGTCGAGTGCTGCAGCAAGTTCCTGCTGCTGTGTTTCCGTAAGGGGCGCAGGGGTTTTGTGCTGCTTAAACCGTATGAGCCTGATTCCCGTCGTAACTGAGTATATGCAGAGGACGAAGAGCAGGCCTGCAGCTGCTGTCTTTATGATATTCGATGTGTGTTTATTCAAATTTGTGAACTCCTGCTGCGCAGCAGCATGTCTGCAAGGACAAGCTGTGTCATTGCTTCGATTACCGGAACAATACGCGGACAAAGGCACACGTCGTGCCTTCCTTCAATTGCCATATCACTGTCTTCAAATGTATTTCCGTTTATACTGACTGTCTGTTGTTTCTGAAATATACTCGGTACCGGTTTTACTGCGGCCCGGAAAACAATGTCGTTTCCGTTTGAAATGCCGCCCAGTATGCCTCCTGCGTTATTCGTCAAAAATACAGGTTTTCCGTTTTCCGTCCTCATGGCATCGTTGTTGTCTTTTCCGGTTGAACCGGCAGCCTCAAACCCCGAACCGAATTCAATTCCCTTTACTGCACCAATCGACACGACTGCTTTTGCAAGTTCCGCATCAAGTTTATCGAATACAGGTTCCCCGAGGCCGGCAGGAACGCCTGAAACAGTACATTCGACAATGCCGCCTGCGCTGTTTCCCTGTGCCCTCAGCTCCTGTATGCGTTTATCCATTTCAGCCGCAGCTTCTGCATCGCAGGCGCGGAGTGCGTTGCATTCGATGACATCCATTTCTCTTTTGCTGCATGAAATTCCTGCAGCCGCAATCGTATACGCTGTGACCTTTATTCCTGCCGTTTTAAGAACCATACCGGCAACAGCTCCTGCGGCAACACGGGCAGCAGTTTCCCGTCCCGACGAACGTCCGCCGCCGCGGTAATCACGTATACCGTATTTTTCAAAATAGGTATAATCGGCATGTCCCGGCCTGAATGTATGTTCAATATTTGCATAATCCTTTGAGTGCTGCGATGTGTTGCGTATGATAAGCGCAATGGGTGTGCCTTCAGAGATTCCGTCCATGATGCCGGAAAGAATTTCAACAGAATCAGCTTCACTTCTTGCGGTAACAGCTGCGTTGAACTTGTCCCCTGTTTTAGCACCGGGTTTACGCCTGTCGAGCGCAGTCTGGATTTCGTCGCGGTTAATGGCGATTCCGGCCGGACATCCGTCGATGACCGTTCCCAGCGCGGCTCCGTGACTTTCGCCGAATGTTACTACCCGAAAAAGTGTTCCAAATACATTGCCTGCCAAAATATGCTCCTGTTCAAATAGTCCTGAAACCATATCACAAAATACACGGATATGGAATAATTACAATTCCTACATTGTCTTGCTGATAAGTTCCAGCCGCGAGTGTATATCAAGTTTCTTGAATATTTTCTTATTGTGCACGGCGACGGTGGAAGGAGATATATCAAGCTTTGCCGCAATATCCTTGTCGGACATTCCCTGTGAAATGAAGAGCGCAATCTGTATTTCTCTGTCCGAAAGATTTGCTGCTGTAAACAATGCCATTTGAGAAGATGTGGGAATCGGCATATTATTCTGGACTGCGGGAACCTTTTTTACAGTATCCCCGGACATTGTGTATACATGCGGCTGCTGATTTCTTTTTGCCTGATGCGCCGTTTCCTGCGGCGTAAACTCCATTCCCTGACGCACAGCATTGGAAATATCGGAAAGAACAAGCGACTTAACCGTACGCCTGTTTTCCATAAATGAATTCACTTTTGCAAGCAGCTCTTCCGGCAGAAAAGGCTTTTCAACAATTTCCACAGCACCGCTTCGATATAATGAAAGCCTTCTCTGTGCTTCGGAAAAGCTTGTCATGAAGAAAAAAGGTATGGATGATAATCTGCTGTCTTTTCTGCAGAATTTCAGCAGTTCCTCCCCGCTCAAAACAGGAAGCGTATCAGAAGTGATAATGAGGTCGGGCGTAAAGTTCTGGAGCAGCGTGAATGCTTCCTGTCCGTTTACGGAATTGACTGTTTTGTAAAACTGCCCGAACATATCAGTAAGGTTTGCCTGCAAATCAGAATTGTTCTCAATAATGAGTATCGTTTCCGCATACAGTGCATGCTGCCGGCGTGCCGGAAGTCTGCCTGTTTCTTCACCCTGATGTTCCGTTTTTGCCGGTTCCTCTTTTACCGTTTCAAATTCAAGAGAAGGCGAAGATGTCTGTTTTAGAGCGAACTGCGCAATGAATGTATTGCCGACAGGATCGGGAAGAATTGACATGGAACCTTTGTAAATGGCAACTATTCTTTTGACGATATGAAGCTGTATTCCCCAGCCTGCGATAATTTTATTAAAATGATTTTTATCGTCTGTCTTTCCCTGTGTGATGATATAGTTCAAATCGAGAATATCGCGGGCATCGTATTCGCTTAACGGTGTTGACGTTATGTGTACTGAATACGTAAGTACGGAATTTTTATAGTCAAGGTAGATGAGAATCGGAGTTCCTGCAAGCGCATATTGCCTTACAGGTTCGAGCATATATTGAAAAAAGACTTCAAGCAGCATTTTGTCGGCGAAAACAACCGTAGAAGCCGGCATTCCCCGTTTTATTTCCGGCAGATTGCCTTTAGCTTTTATGTCTTTCAGCTGCTCTTCGATCGCATTCATTAAGAACGAAAGAAGGACGACAGGTTCTCTGTTCGCGTCGGAATCTGCAATTCCAGACTCATAATGGGAAAGGGAGAACAGGGCGTTAAGAAGCCCCATCATTGTCCTGCTGCTTTTTTTGGCAATGCTCCTTGTCTGATCTGTCGCGCCTGAAAGGGGTGACTCTATGGAATTAACCAACAGAGTCATAGGGTTCATAAGGGAAAATATAACGCGGGAATATACGAAACTTCTGCTGTTAGCGGTCTGCGTTTGTTCTTCCGCCGCCGCAGTTGCAATTTCAAGCAGCGCGATTTTTCCTCTGAGTCTTACAATAATATTTTTTGCAGTGGGAATAGTTATAATAAATATTGAAATGCAGACAGGCCAGTCCATGTCGTTGTCAAATATACGGAAAACAGGAGTATCGAATTTTGCGCGCAGTACATGGAATATCTGACGGGTAATGATGATGAATACCGCAGAAGACCATAACCAGTACATCTGCTTATCGTTTTTTTCCTGAAAGAATGATGTTTTTATGCAGATATAAAAAAACAGCAGCATTATGAAAATAATTGCTATTGTAAGCGGTGCCTGTATATAGTTCTGGTTGAATACAATAAACTGGAGTGTAATTATAATCATACAGATGAAAAATACGATATTGATTACTTTCTCCGGATTTTTCACGGGAAGAATGCGTTTATTGTCGGAAAGAAGGGCTCCTGTTGCGCAGAACAGCGCCGCGAGCGAAAAGAGGAAAACCATATTTTCAGCTTTTCCGCTTGCAACAAGCCACGGCCAGAAATATGCAGCTCCAAAACCCTGTACACACAGAAAATGACCGATAAGGGACAGCGTGACCCCGCTGATGTACAAATAGAAACTGTCTTTAAAGAATATGCCGCCGGAAAAAAGGACAAAAGTAATGCAGAGACATATGCCGGTAAAGATGCTGGTCCAGAATGTCACGGCCGTTATCTCTTTAAAGTGTTCCGGCACCGACATAAGGGAAAGTGAAATTGCCGCATATTTTACAGGTTCCATGCGTATGCGGATTTTTCCGGGTGTTACTCCTGACTCAGGCGTGGGAATTACAACTGCCTGATTCCATGTCGGAATAGTCCGTATTTTTCCGGGATCTTTATCGATTATGCTGTATGAAGACCCTGTTTTTCCAACGAATGACCATGAACTGTCAGCCTGTTCCTGATAGACATCTGCTTTCATAAAAGTTTCGGAATTGAATTGTACGACAGCCGGAAGCGGGACAGTTTTCGGGAGAGCTGTTTCCAGCCAGATAACATCTCCTTCTCCGGCGTTAATATTTTCCTCAAATAAAAAAGAAGTGCTTGACAACTGCTCTACTTTTAATCTCCCTGCCTTATCGCGCAGTACCCGGGGATGAAGTTTGTATTCTTTCGCAAAGAGTGTCGTTGATATGAGAATTATTGAAGTCGTCAGTAATAAGCGCCGGTACATAGTTTTAATTATAGCGTGGTTTGTTATTTAAAAAAAGACACTTTTGTTGTACATTGTCTGGCATTTACGATACCGGAATGATACATGATGACGCCTTAAATAAAAGGCGTGCTGCTTGGACTCCGCCATTGATAAAGATGTATAAAAATGCAATAATAAGACAGATTATACATGAAATATGCGAGGTGAAGCTATGACAAAACTCCGTGGTGCATTTACCGCTCTGATTACTCCTATGAATAAAGACAGTTCCGTTGATTATGACGGATTCCGTACACTTTTGAAATTTCAGCTCGAGCAGGGAATAAACGGGATTGTTCCTCTTGGAACAAGCGGAGAGACACCGACACTTGATGAAGATGAAGAGCAGAAACTTATCGATATCATTATGCCGGAAGTACGGGCATTTGAGAAAACCCATAACGTGAAAATTCCTGTCATACTCGGGGCAGGCAGCAATAATACACGCGATGCTGTCCGGTATACCGAACGTGCAAAAAAGGCAGGTGCCGATGCGGCTCTTGTTGTAACGCCATATTATAATAAACCTTCCGAAGAAGGAATTTACCGCCATTTTGAGGCAGTCTCAAAAGTCGGTATTCCGATTCTCGTTTATAATATTCAAGGCCGTACCGGAAAGAATATTGATACTGCAACACTCTCACGCATTGCAGAACTTCCGGACATCGCAGGTGTCAAAGAGGCCAGCGGCAGCATCAACCAGATGATGGACGTTATTGCGGCAATAAAATCAAAGCACCCCGATTTTGCAGTGCTGAGCGGCGACGATGGTTTGACCCTTCCTCTTATCGCTTCCGGCGGTGACGGGATTGTATCGGTTGTGTCGAATCTGTGTCCCTCACTTGTTACGGAAATGACACAGGCTGCCCTGAATAGCGATATGGAGACGGCCCGGTCCATTCATTACCGCCTGCTGCCGTTTTTCAAAGCTGCATTCGTGGACGGAAACCCCACATCGATAAAATATGCGATGAATTACAAGGGGCTTCCGGCTGGAAGCGTACGGCTGCCGCTTGTTGAGGTTCATGCCGAAGCAAAGAAAGTGATTGAAGCTGCGCTCAAAGAGTGCGGTTTGTGATAGGAGATAACATATATGTCCGGTAAGATACAAGTTGGAGTTTTAGGTGCGACGGGAATGGTTGGACAGCGGTATATTGCGCTGCTCGAAAATCATCCGTGGTTTGAAGTGACGTATGTTGCGGCCAGTCCCCGTTCTGCAGGCAAACCGTACAGGGAAGCAGTAGAGGACCGCTGGCTTATAGGAGAAAATATTCCTGCAGGAGTTGCCGGTCTTGTTGTGCAGGATGCAAACGATCCGAAGCTTGCTCTTGGAAAATGCAAGTTTGTGTTCAGCGCACTTGAGATGGATAAAGATGCAATTAAGGCGCTTGAAGCTGCATACGCGGCGGAAGGCATTCCCGTCGTGTCGAATGCGAGCGCAAACCGCTGGACAGAAGACGTGCCGATGCTCGTACCGGAGATAAACTATAACCATCTCGACGTAATCAAAGCCCAGCAGGAACATCACGGCTGGAAAAAGGGTTTTATTGCCGTAAAGCCGAACTGCTCGCTTCAGACATACATGATGCCTGTTTACGCGCTCCAGAAGGCGGGCTATCCTGTAAAGCGCATGATTGTGACAACACTGCAGGCGACAAGCGGAGCAGGCTATCCCGGCGTTCCGTCGTTTGACATGATTGACAATATCGTTCCGTTTATCAGCGGAGAAGAAGAAAAGACTGAAAAAGAATGCCTGAAGATTCTTGGTTCCGTACAGAACGGAAAAATTGTAAATGCAGCCGGTCCCGTCGTCTCTTCGACATGTACCCGGGTACCGGTCATAGACGGGCATACTGCATGCATAAGCCTTGAATTTGATTTACCTCAGGATAAGAAACCTTCCCTTGAAGAAATTGAACGGGTATGGACGAATTTCAGTTCAGTACCGCAGGAACTGCACCTGCCGTCGGCTCCCGAACATCCGATTGTCGTACGGCATGAACAGAATCGTCCTCAGCCACGGCGCGACCGCGATACGGAAAAGGGAATGGCATGTGTCATCGGACGGCTGCGCCCGTGCAACGTATTCGACATAAAATTTGTCGCACTCAGCCATAACACAAAACGCGGAGCTGCCCGCGGAGGAATTCTGAATGCGGAACTGCTCAAGGCAAAGGGATTTTTTGACACGCTGTAAAAAAGCTGTGATTTCCGCCTCTGAATAGAACATTCTGAGTCTTGTGGTGAAACGTCATGAAGCTTATAACGAAACATCACAAGCCGTGTGGTAAAATGCCATAAGTCTTGTGGTGAAACGTCATGAAGCTTATAACGAAACATCACAAGCCGTGTGATAAAACACCATAAGGCCTGTGGTGAAACGTCATGAAGCTCATAACAAAACACCACAGGCCGTGTGGTAAAATAGCCTTATGGTGTTATATGCTTGTACTATCAGCGGTGCGTGTCGAAATATGCGGCATTCCACCGCAGTTCATTTCTGAAGGCAGGAACCGTCGTTCCGTTGTCTATAACCGTACATTCGATGCCGGTCATTTCGCACCAGTCGCGTACCATTTGGGTTGTAACGATGTTGCTGAATGCCGTATGGTGTCCGCCGCCTGCAAGTATCCATGCTTCTGCCGAAGTTTCAAGATCCGGTTCCGGCTTCCAGAGCATACGTGCAACAGGCAGTTTCGGAAAATCTTCCGGCGGGGTAATAACGTTGATTTCGTTGACGACGCAGCGGAAACGGTTCCCCATGTCGACGACGGCGGTTACGAGTGCTTTGCCGGTGCTCGCGTTGAATACAAGTCGGGCCGGATCTTCCCTGTCTCCGATGCCGAGCTGATGAACTTCGACGCGCGGTTTTGAAACTGCTACCTGCGGATCGACTTCAAGCATGTGCGAGCCGAGATTCAGGCCGTTGCCGCTTTCAAGGTTGTATGTGTAGTCTTCCATGAATGCATTGCCCTTGCCGTTTCCGACAAGACCTGCGGTCATGACTTTGAACGTGCGTACCATGGCCGAAGTCTTCCAGTCGCCTTCTGCACCGAATCCGTAACCGTCCGCAAGCAGACGCTGAATGGCAAGTCCCGGCAGCTGTTTCATTCCCCACAAATCCTGGAAATTCGTGGTAAGCGCGTTTGCGTTTGTATCTTTGAGAAAAGCGCGGAGCGCGAGTTCTATTTTTGCCTGTTCTTTGATATGCTCCTTCGTATAAGCTTTATCCTTTCCCCATACAATTTCGTATTCTTTGTCGTATTCGCCGACAAGAGCTTCCGCGTCGCTGTCCTTTACTTCCTTTATGTATGCAACGAGGTCACCAATCCCATAATACGGAACGGACCAGCCGAATTTGAGCATCGCTTCCACTTTGTCGCCGTCTGTAACGGCAACTTCGCGCATGTTGTCTCCGAATCGTACAATTTTAAGATTTTTGCCGTCTGCCACCGCACACGCGCACCGCATCCATGATCCGATTCTTGTCAGTGTGTGCTCATCCTTCCAGTGGCCGACAATCACTTTGCGCGGAAGGTTCATGCGCGACGTGATAAAACCGAATTCTCTGTCGCCGTGTGCGCTCTGGTTCAGGTTCATGAAATCCATATCCATGGTTTCATACGGGATTTTCACGTTGTACTGTGTGTTCAGCTGGAGCAGGGGCTTTTTGTTGATGGAAAGTCCCCCTATCCACATTTTTGCAGGGCTGAACGTATGCATCCAGCAGATAATACCTGCACAGCTGTCGTCTGCATTTGCCTGCTCGAGCGTTGCCCTTATTGATTCCGGGGTCAGCAGCGTAGGTTTACAGATAACGCTGCAGGGAATTTCCTTTGCGGCATTGATGGATTCAACGATCTCCTTTGAGTCTTTTGCCACCTGTCTGAGCGTTTCATCTCCGTACAGATCCTGGCTTCCTGTCAAAAACCAGAAATTAAATGATTTAAGATTAATCATGTGTATCTCCTAAAATTTTCACTTAGAATTGATATTTATCAATTATTATCGCTCTTTGTGGTAAAAATGCAAGTGCTTTTTATTCGTGCAGAAGGTTTAATATTCCGCGCCTGCATCGGGGCTGGTGATTCATGCGGATGAGAATATTGATTTTTTGATTAACGCTTCAGGAGGAGGGAAATTTTCTGCTGCTTTGAATCCTGACATTTTCTGCCATTTATTGTATACTGTTCACAATATGGCCTACGTAAAAAATCTTTTCGACAACAATTTCATCCAATATGCGAGTTACGTTATCCGTGACCGTGCAATACCTGAACTGATTGACGGACTAAAACCTGTTCAGAGGCGCATTCTTCATACACTGATTGAAGTCGACGACGGGAAATTTCATAAGGTAGCAAATGTGGTCGGACAATGCATGAAGTATCATCCGCACGGAGATGCTTCCATTTATTCCGCACTTGTCGTACTTGCGAACAAGGAACTTTTTATAGACAAACAGGGAAACTTCGGCAATATGTATACCGGCGACGGCGCTTCCGCCCCCCGTTACATAGAGTGCCGCATCCGCCCTATTACAAAGGATATTCTGTACAATCCGAAAATTACACAGTATGTGCCGAGCTACGACGGCCGCAGCCAGGAGCCTGCTGTGTTCCGTGCGAAACTCCCGCTTGTCCTTATACTTGGGGCGGAAGGCATTGCTGTCGGTATGAGCACGAAGATACTGCCGCACAATATCCGCGAAGTAATCGAAGCGGAGAAAGCATGCCTCCGCGGCGAAAAATTCAAGCTTTATCCTGATTTTCAGACGGGCGGCCTGCTCGACGTGTCGGATTATCAGGACGGGCTCGGTAAAATTGTTACCCGGGCAAAAATGGATCTAAGCGACGAAAAGCGAATCACAATTACCGCACTGCCGTTCGGTTCGACAACGGAATCTCTTATGGATTCCGTTGAAAAAGCTGCCAAAAACGACAAGGTGAAAATTGCATCCATTAATGATTATACGTCTGATACGGTAAATATTGAAATAAAACTGGCGCGCGGTGTTTACTCGAAAGATGTCGTCGACTCGCTCTATGCATATACCGAATGCGAACAGACAATTTACTGCAACCTGCTCGTTATCCGCGACAACATGCCGGTACAGATGACAGTCACCGACGTTATTAAATTTCATGCAAAACAGCTTGTTGTCGTTCTCCGGGACGAGCTTACAGTGGAACGTGCAGAGCTTATGGAAAAGCTGCATCTGCGCACGCTGGAACGCATCTTCATTGAAGAACGCATTTACAAAAAGATTGAACAGATGAAAACGCAGGAAGATGTCGTCGATGCAGTTAAGAAAGGGTTCATTCCGTTCCAGAAAGAACTTATCCGCGCAGTCACCGACGAAGACGTTGACCATCTGCTCAAGATTCCGATCCGCCGCATATCTCTGTACGATATTAATAAGAACCACGAAGAAGTAGATGCGATTAACAAGCGCGTGAAGGAAATCGACAAACTGCTGAAGCACCTTACGGAGTATGCGATCAGCTGGCTCGACGGTATTGAAAAAAGACTTGATCCTGAGAAAACGAAGCGCCTTACGGTGATTACGAATATTGAAAAGGTTGATGTGAAGGATGTCGTAAAACGCGATACACCGCTCAGATACGATGCTGCATCAGGGTATCTTGGTACAGGCGTTCCGGGCGGAAACGAAATGCTTAAAATTACGCCGTTCGACCGTGTCATGTTCGTACGGAGGAGCGGCATATTCAGCGTTACGGAAGCCCCTGATAAAGCATTTGTCGGCCCGGGGATGTACTGGTGCGGGCTTGCAGACAAGGAAAGCCTTTCAAAAGTCCTGTTCACCGTTATTTACCGCGATCCGGAGACGCAGTACGTATTTATAAAGAGAACGAAAGTAGAGGGATATATCATGAACCGTGATTATTTCTTTGCACCGGAAGGAAAGGAAGTCCTTCACATAGATATCCGCAGAAACTTTACGTTCACGCTGCATTACGTCAAGAAATCACGTATCAAGAAACTGGAAGAGACGTTTAAGGCGCAGAATTATCCGGAGAAAGGCTTTAAAGCCCAGGGCGTTCGTGTGAACAACAAGGAAGTCGAGTCAATAGATATTGAACCTCCGAAGGATACGGCACAGGAGTAGGCTTTTTATGGATGTGCTTATACAGCCTGTTTCCGATTCTTGTATTGTGAAGGGATCCCGTTTTCTTGCAGAACTGCTGGTTTGTCCGTCTCAGGCGGAAGCCCGCAGCCTTATAAAATCGCAGAAAGGCAGGTATCAGGATGCGAGTCACGTTGTGCACGCATTCGTTGTCGGACTCGGTGCGGAAATAACGGGTATGAGCGACGATGGTGAACCGTCGGGAACTGCAGGGAGGTCGGTTCTTGACGTGCTCCGGGGCAGGAACTGTACAAACACGCTTCTGACAGTTACACGGTGGTTCGGCGGTACGCTGCTTGGCTCCGGCGGGCTTGTGAAGGCATACGGAAATGCAGCAAAATCAGTCATTGCCGCGGCCGATGAGCGGAGTGCATTTGAGGAACTTGTTGAGAGAATACCGTTTTCGTTTAATACGGAATACGTACTTTATGAAAAAATCAGACATATGATGACGGCCTACCACCTGTGCGGCGTGACTGAAACATTTGCTGCAGGCATTGCGGTGAGCGGCAGTATTCGTGCCGATGAGTTCAGGCAGTTTGCTGCTCAGCTTAGAGATATGAGCAGCGGCAGAATAGTAATTTAAAAATTAAATGAGGCGTCTTATGGCAATAGAAAAAGTCCGTGAATATTTTAAACAGTTCGGGATGGATGGCCGTATTCTTGAGTTTTCCGTATCAAGTGCGACTGTAGATCTCGCGGCGCAGGCGCTGCATACAGAAGGCTGCCGCATCGCTAAAACATTGTCGTTTAACGTAGACGGGCGTACAATACTGATTGTGACGGCCGGCGATATGAA
>DCFX01000032.1 GCA_002314445.1 Treponema sp. UBA1793 | reverse complement strand
TGCTGCCGGGCTTTTTTTGTTTAAAATCCACATTCTCTTTTCAAAGAATGCTGATGAACGTATGCGACGTTTTTAGGATTAATAAAAATTAGTTTTTAAGAGCCTGGAGTTCCAGCGCTATTTCTTCCATTTCGCGATCTGTTGCGGCAATGGTTTCTGCGCACCTGAATAATTCCTTACGGATGGTGTCAGGAACATGTGCCGTTGTTTTGTAGTGAAGTTCGTGTTCAAGACTTGCCCAGAAATCCATTGCAATCGTACGCAGTTGAATTTCTACCCGCATGATATGTTTTGTTTCGGAAAGGTATACCGGTGTCTCTACGACTATATGCAGGCTTCTGTAGCCTGATTCTTTTGGTTCCTTTATATAATCATTCTCGAGAACGAGCTTTATATCAGGCTGTCTGAGAAGAATGTCGTGAATTGTATAAATGTCGGAGATATACGGACAGATTACCCTTACGCCGGCAATATCATTAAGATTTTTCGTCATTGATTCAAAAGTAACAGGAAAACCCTTTTTTTCAAGTTTTGCAGCGATACTGTCTGCTGATTTTATCCTTGATTTGATTGTTTCTATTGGATTTCGGCGGCCTGACACTTTGTATTCTTTATTGAGAATTTCAAGCTTTGTTACTATCTGTTTAATGGCACTGTCATAAAGCATCATTATCTGCTGAAATTCGAATGCCATTTTGTAGAAATCCTGCGGGGATTGTACGTCTTTATAAATTACATTAGGTAAGGAGGAAACTGTTTGTGCGTTCGTAATTTCATCTGTTGAAATCGATTCCATGAAAGTACTTCCTGATGTTGTGTTGTTTAAAGAATAATAAAAAAATCAGCCGGACGGCAAATAATAAACGGTTATATGCAAAAAAATCCCGAAAAAGTTAATTCCGGGATTTTTGCAGGATATGCCTATTTTCTATTCTTTCATGAGTTCGCTGTATTTCTTTGCAAGACGTCGTGATTTTTCTGCTGCAAGTCCTCTGTATCGGGCAGGATTTTCAAAAAATGTTTCAGCATCTGCAACACCAAGCTTTTTAAGCTGTGCAGTTATTTTTGTAAACACTTCTGTGTGGCGTTTCAGAACTGTGAAGAATGTATCTCCAGTCTGCTCGCATTCAAGCGTAATTTTGCGGATGACTTCATGTCCGTCGTTGACACCTGCTTCTCCAAGCAGAATGTATGCTGGTTCAGCAAGAACTCCGCCTTTTACCTTTCCACCTGCATTTTCGAGCGTGTGCATCATACTGTCTTTATCAGCCTGCAGCCCGGAAACAACCTTTTTCATACGGTCGACAGCCATTGTAAAACCAGTTAAATAGTCTGCTATGAACCGCTGGCTTGCACTGTTCGTTAAATCCCTCTGATGCTCGGAAATCTGATCCATATAAAAAGTAATAACCCTGGGGCACATTGCTTTCCACAAAGACTTGACATGTTCGCTGTTCCACGGATTCCGTTTCTGCGGCATAGTGCTTGAGCCAACCTGTGTCGCGCTGAAATATTCGAAAACTTCACCGATTTCAGAACGCTGCAGGTTACGGAGATCGTCTGCAAGATTTGCAATAATGCCGAAAGCTACATTGAACTCAAGCAGAAGACGAAGTAAGTATTCCGGTTCAACGAGCTGATTTGAATATTCGCTTGGTTCAAGTCCCAGAAATGCAAGATATCTGCGTTCAAGGTCTTCAGGATCCTTTACAATCATGCTTGGACCGTTATATGCACCCACAGGGCCTGCCAGTTTTCCTTTAAGCTGCTTTGAAAGTTCTTCAATCCGGAGAATTGATTTCCCGAGCCTGCTTACAAACTCTGCAATTGACCAGCCGAATGTAATCGGTACCGCATGCTGTCCGTGTGTGCGTCCTACCTGCGGCGTTTCAGCTTCCCTGTCAGCTATTGCGCACAGTGCAGTCTCTAATGCTTTTAGTTCGGGAAGCACTACGTTCCGGGTAACGTCGCGCATACGCATCGAGAGAGCCGTATCGAGGATATCGACGCTTGTAGCACCAAGGTGAACAAGGGGGGCAACTTCCGCCGGAACTTTTGTTTTCATAACGTTGACGAGTGCGCGGATGTTATGCTGGGTCTTTTCCTCTTCATTATATACTTCCTGGGGATCTATATTTGCCGCAGCATCGTCCAATGTTTTTTCGAGCTGTGGGGTAAGCTGATTACGTACGGAAAGATGTGCTTTTATGAGCGCAGATTCTGCTTTTGCACAGGAACGTATGCTTGCTTCTTCCGATATATATTGTGCAAGATTGCTATATACTTCTTTTTCAGAAAGTGAATACCGATGGTCCAGTGGGGACAAGTTCTCGAATATGTTACGTGTTTCCATGAAGAAAGTATGAACTAAATAGTAAAAAAAAGCAATAAATTCGGGGTAAAACTATTTATTCTTAGGTGCGATTGTGATATTATCCCCCTTATCGTTGAAAAACGGCTTTTGCCGATGCAACAAGACGGATCAGACTGTTGATCCGGGATTCTTAATCTATAAGGTGGTACACGATTTTGTTTAATCGCGAAGACTACGTTTCAGACACAGAATGGAGGCGTTTCAAAGAATTTTCGAAAGACTTTGAAACACCAAATATCGTCATTAATCTGCGGACGGTAAAGAGCAACTTTACAAAGTTGAGAGATTCTTTTCCGTATGCATGTATTTTTTACGCCATGAAGGCGAATCCCGGCGATCCGGTGCTTAAAATGCTTATTGAAATGGGGTCCAATTTCGATATAGCATCAAGATACGAACTTGATAAAATTCTTGGACTAGGCGTTTCCCCTGACAGACTTTCCTACGGAAATACCATAAAAAAAGCCAAAGATATTAAATATTTTTATGATAAGGGTGTCAGAATGTTTGCGACAGACTGCAAGGACGACCTCAAGAACATTGCGGAGCTGGCTCCGGGTTCCCGTGTGTATGTCCGCATTCTTGTTGAGAACTCTGCTACGGCAGATTGGCCCCTTTCACGCAAATTCGGCTGTCATCCCGATATGGCGTATGATTTGCTCGTTCTGGCACGCGATCTCGGACTTACGCCGTACGGAATCAGCTTTCATGTAGGAAGCCAGCAGCGTGATATAGGTCAGTGGAACGATGCAATTGCAAAAACGAAGTATCTGTTTACGTCGCTGGAAGAAGAAGAGAATATAAAACTTACAATGATAAATATGGGCGGCGGTTTTCCTGCTTCTTATATTGAACCGACAAACAGTCTGCAGGAATATGCTTCTGAAATAACCCGGTATCTGCATGACGACTTTGGTGATGACATTCCGGAGATTATACTGGAACCAGGCCGTTCTCTTGTTGGTGATTCGGGAATCCTGACAAGCGAAGTTGTTATGACATCCCGTAAAAACAATACAGCACTTACCCGCTGGGTGTATGTTGATGCAGGAAAATTCAATGGTCTCATTGAAACTCTGGACGAATCGATAAAATATCCTGTTGTTGTCGAGGGGTACGATAAGGATGCAAAAGAGGGAGAAGTAATTATTGCCGGTCCCACATGTGACAGTATGGATATAATGTATGAGAATTCAAAATACAGACTGCCAGTGGGATTGAAATCGGGTGATAAACTGTACTGGCTTTCGACTGGTGCATACACATCTACTTACGCATCAGTCAGCTTTAATGGCTTTCCGGCCTTAAAAACTTATTTTATGGAGTAAATCAGTTGCGGCGGCTGACATTTATGTTGCCGCTTGTTGTTTTTATTTTTATGGCTGTGGTCCCGTCTTTATATGTGTCGGTACCCCGGCCTTTTGTTTTTGTATTGGTGAATGCATCTGTCAGGAGTCCGCTTAAAACTTCATAGTCGAGACTGTATCCTTTGTTTTCCGGTATATCCAGATTGATTGAACCGGATGTACTGGAAAAAGAACATTCATCCCCCGGCATTATGTTTGACGCAAAGTGAATATACCCCGATACTGTTTCTGCTTCAATTTTTTTGCAGCTGCCGGTAAAATCGATATTGCCGCTTATGCAATCTGCTGCTGCAGAACCTGACTGTATGTCTGTGCATATGATGGCGCCTGACGTTGAGTTGAGCTTCAGACCGGAAGAAAAGCTGCTGTTTTCAAGAATGATGCGGCCGCTTATCGTACCTGCGCTGAATGACGTGCAGTGCAGTTCCTGGACTTTTACAGCGCCGCTTGTTGTGTTAAGCATGATGGAAAAACCGGCGTTTTCTTCTGTAAGATACCGCGGTATTTTTATATCGATCGAAGTCTTATCAGATGAAAAATCCCGGCGTTCTGAAAAATCTTCTTTGATGAAAATTGTATTACCTTCGAGCTGTGCATACGGTCTGTCTGACTGCTTACGGTTTGAGTCTATAGTAAGTTCAAGCCTTGATTCATCCCAGACAGAAATTTTTAAATTGCACGAAGACAGATCTGCATTTACTTCCGAAATCCTGTCAGACTGAAAAAAAACAGTCTGGGAATCAATATCCGCACGAGATGTTTTTGATTCTTCCGGCTCAGGTTTTCCCGGATGTGTGATTGCAATTATCTCTCCTGCAACAGCCATCAGGAGGATGGCGATAGAAGCAAGTACTGTTTTTGTCTGGGTTTTCATTATACCTCTTTTGCCGCTCAGCAGTCTTCATTGCCGGAACGGCGCAGAAGTTCCATGCAGCATCTTGCGTTATGATATGCTGTCTTCCAGTTGCCGCCCTTTGGCTGCGTTAAATCCGGAACACCGTTTTCGTCCACTGCCCAGAACCAGTCACCGTTTTTCGTGTCCGACTGGTGTTCTTTAATCCATTTCCAGACAAGTTGAAATGCTTCCTTAAAATTATCACCGCCCGTTAGTTCCCATGCAGTATAAAAACCGTTTACAGCCTCGGCCTGATTCCACCAGATACGGGTTTTGTTCTGCATTCCGTTGATAAACGTATTTTCAAATCCGCCTGTCGCTTTGTCAAAACCTTCTTCAAGTTCAATCATAGCCATTCTGATTGAAACAGGACGTATCTCTGACATAAGTTTTTCGTCTGCAAGTTCGTTTGCAGCTTCCCAAAGAAGCCAGCTCGCCTCAATATCGTGTCCATAGGAAATTTCATTATCAATACGCGACCAGTCTTTGTTAAAATAGACGCCTAAATGGCCGTTTTTCTGCAGAATTTTCGTTGCTGTAACGCGGACCAGCGCTTCAAGCGCTTTACCGATGAGCTGCTTTGTGCCGGTTTGCTCCGGGTATACGATTGCTACATTCCGGTAAAGATTTGTATAGGCTTCCATAACGTGCAGGTTCGTGTTCATGGATTTGCCGCAGTCTATATCCTTATCTGAAAGTCTGAGATCTGCCGTAGGTTTCCAGTTTTCTGCACAGGCTTCGACGTAACCTCCATATTCCAGATCGCGGGCATATCTTTCTATCAGTGAAAACATTGCAAGTGCTTTGTCGATAACCGCGAACGGCTGTAGTGTCTCTTTCTTTACTTCGACAAGGGCTGCTGCATATTCGCTCAGCGCGTATGTTGCGAATGCTTCTCCATATATCTGTTTTTTTAAAACACACGGAGTTCCGTCAGGATTTACCGACCAGAAAAAACCGCCGTTCTCTTTGTCGAAGAACTGATGCATCATAGCGGTGAATGCGTATTCTGCCATATCAAGATACGACGTCTCTTTGAACAGGCGTGCTGCTGCACTATACGCCCACAGGAACCGTGAGGTCATGACGATAGTGCGGCTCTCATTTTTATCCTGTATATTATTGTTGTCGATATTGCCGAAGAATCCGCCCGTGGCCGTATCTTTTGCGTATTTTTCCCAATAAGGAAGAATATGCTGCGTAAGCTCTTCTTTTACTGATTTATAAAAATATGCATCCATAAGTGATGTGTCCTTTAGTATTGAGACGATTCTATCAGTATTGTATTATAAAAACATGAAAAAGACAAATGCTATGCGGATTCTTGAGAGTGCACATATTCCATACGAGACTTCGTCATATGAGGATGACGGTGAGCATGAACTTGAGCGCGGTGCGGCTGAACTGCTTGCGGGCAAATTGGGAATAGATCCCCGCGTTGTCTTTAAGACAATCGTCATGCGGACAGAAACAAAGGAAATTTGTGTATTTTGCCAGAGCTCGGTTTGTGAAATAAATTTGAAGAAAGCCCGTGCTGCTGCCGGTGCCAAAGAAATTAATCCTGTAAGACCCGAGGAACTTCTTGCTCTTACAGGGTATGTGCGAGGCGGTTGTTCTCCGCTTGGTATGAAAAGACAGCTCCGTACGTTTATTGACAGCCAGGTGCTAAAATATGACAAGGTATATATAAGTGCAGGTATGAGAGGAGTACAGATTATTATTGCTCCAGAGGAGCTGATAAAAGCTGTAAAAGCAACTGTTTGTGATTTGATTCTCGAGGAAAGTTGAAAAAAAAGGTTTACTGGAGTATAATCCTACAACGTTGGAGTAAAAATTGATTACCCTCAAAGATATTGCAAAAGAGTGTGGAGTATCATTCTCTACAGTAAGTAAAGCGCTGAAAAGCAGTCCGGAGATTGGTGCAGACACTATTAAAATTGTGCAGAATAAGGCACAGGAAATGGGGTATCATCCTAACCTTGCAGCCCGGACGCTGCGTACAAACCGTACATACGACATAGGTGTCATATTTGAGGACCAGACGGGAAGCGGTCTGCAGCACCAGTATTTTGCAACTATTTTCAGCAGTCTGCAGCTGGCTGCAATGTCAAAAGGGTTTGAAATTACGTTTATGGGCAGTGCAAATTCCTCGAAGTTTGATTACTATGCCCACTGCAAATACCGCGGTTTTGACGGTGTTGCAATTCTTGCAACAAAATTCAACCGCCCGGACATACAAAAACTGATAAAAAGCGACATTCCGACAGTCACGCTTGATTTCATCACGGACAACAGTCATTCCGCTGTGATGAGCGACAACAACGCAGGAATAGAGTCTCTTCTTGAATATATCATTTCCATGGGGCACAGAAAAATCGCCATGATTCATGGAGAGAAAACGCTTGTAACTGAAGAGCGTGTGGAAGCATTCGGGAAAATTACGAAACGATACGGACTGAATATTCCTGATTCATTCATACTCAGCGGAATTTACCATGACCCTGTAACAAGCAGTGAGGCAACTGAAATTCTGCTGGGGCTGCCATCACCTCCGACCTGCATTATGTATCCTGACGATTTTGCGGCACTCGGCGGAATCCGCGTTCTGAATAAACACAATATGATAATCGGCAGGGATATCAGCATTACCGGTTATGACGGCATCATGCTTACATCCATGCTCACCCCGCCTCTTACAACATACAGGCAGGATGGTGAACTTATAGGGAAACTCCTCGCCGAACATCTTATAGGCGAAATCGAAAATGGCGAATCTTTCCAGCCCCGGCACAGTTCTGTGTGCGGAAAGCTTATCAGAGGAGCTTCTGTCGCCAGCATCCAGAGAAACTAGTTTTTTTATTTATTGACAAATAAATGTGTGTGTGTATAATTGTAACTACAACGTTGTAGTAAAACAGCGTTTTTGGGAGAATCTTATGAAATTTGGTTTTTTTGATGACACACACCGTGAGTATGTAATTACCACACCGCAGACACCTTATCCCTGGATTAACTATCTGGGCAGCGAAAAGTTTTTTTCGCTTATTTCAAATACTTCCGGCGGTTATGCATTCTATACAGATGCCCGCCTGCGCCGTATTACCCGCTACCGCTATAATGATATTCCACTTGATTCAAACGGCCGTTATTTCTATATAAAAGACGGCGATACACTCTGGAATCCGGGATGGCAGCCGGTAAAGACTCAGCTCGACAAATACGAATGTCGGCATGGTTTCGGCTATACGAAAATCAATTCGGAAAAGAACGGTCTTTCCTCAGAAGTGTTGTACATGGTACCAAACGGAGAAAATGCAGAAGTTCAGATGATTACGCTGAAGAACACGACGAAGAAGGAAAAACATGTTTCGCTTGTTTCTTTCGTCGAGTGGTGTCTGTACAATGCCCAGGATGACTGTACGAACTTCCAGCGCAATTTTTCGACAGGTGAAGTCGAAATTGAGGGAAGCGTTATTTATCATAAGACTGAATACAGGGAGCGGCGGAATCATTTTGCTTTTTACAGCTGTAACGAACCGGTTCAGGGATTTGATTCAGACAGGGAGACGTTCCTTGGACTGTATAACAGTCTTGACAATCCTCAGACTGTTGCCGAAGGAAAGAGCGGGAATTCAATTGCAGACGGCTGGTCTCCGATTGCAAGCCATCGTCTTGAAGTAACGCTCTCTTCAGGAGAAGAGAAGACCTATATTTTCATACTTGGCTATATTGAAAACGACGAAGATAAAAAATGGGCGGAAACTCCTGCACAGGGAGCGGAAAGCAAAAATCTGCTTCGGACAAATACTGCAAGCGGTATAATCAACAAGGAAAAAGTATATGTGTTGCAGAAGAAATTTTCAACTCCTGAGCAGGTGAACACTGCGTTTGCAGCTCTCAAGGCGTACTGGGATGAGATTCTTTCTCATTTTGAGCTTAAGACCGGAGATGAAAAACTTGACCGCATGGCACAGTGGAACCAGTATCAGTGTGTTGTTACGTACAACTTTGCACGATCTGCAAGCTATTTTGAAAGCGGCATCGGACGCGGTATCGGTTTCCGCGATACAAGCCAGGATATGCTCGGAGCTGTCCATCAGCTGCCCGCAGCCCGCATACGCGAACGCCTTTTTGATGTTGCCGCAACACAGTTTGAAGACGGAAGCGCATATCATCAGTTCCAGCCGCTTACGAAGCGAGGTAATGCTGATATCGGTTCACAGTTCAACGATGATCCGCTGTGGCTCGTTCTCGGCGTCGGCGGCTATATCAGGGAAACGGGAGATGTGTCATTCCTTGCACAGCAGGTTCCGTTTGACAACAATGAAAAAAATACAGCAACATTGTATGAACATCTGAAACGCTCATACCGATATACAACGACTCATATTGGCCCGCACGGTCTCCCGCTCATCGGGCGCGCAGACTGGAACGACTGCCTGAACCTTAACTGCTTCAGTACGAATCCGAACGATTCTTTCCAGACGAGTACAAATAAAGACGGAAAAAATGCAGAGTCGGTTATGATTGCGCAAATGTTTGTGTTCGTTACCCCCGATTATGCGGCTATGTGCCGTCTGCAGGGCGATGAGGCTGAAGCGGAATTCGCCGAGGACGCAGCAAAGAAAATGGAAGACCAGATTTGCAGGACAGGATGGGACGGCGACTGGTATATACGCGCATACGACGATTCCGGTGCTAAAATCGGTTCGAATGAATGTGAAGATGGAAAGATTTTCATTGAAACGCAGGGATTCGGCACAATGGCTCAGATTGGTGCGGATAAAGGCTATCCGTGCAAATCTCTCGATAGTGTGAAAAAATATCTTGATACAAAGTACGGAATCGTGATTCTTTCACCGGCGTACAAGCAGTATCATGTTGAACTCGGAGAGATATCTTCATATCCGCCGGGATATAAAGAGAACGGCGGTATTTTCTGTCACAATAATCCGTGGATTATTATAGGTGAAGTATGTTCCGGACGTCCTCAGGATGCATTTGATCATTACAAGAAAATCGCACCGGCATATCTTGAGGATATAAGCGATATCCACCGTACAGAACCGTATGTGTACTCGCAGATGATTGCCGGCAAGGAAGCGTGCCGGTTCGGAGAGGCCAAAAACAGCTGGCTTACCGGAACCGCAGCATGGAATTTTGTGGCATTGTCGCAGTATATCTGCGGCCTTCGTCCGTCATACGACGGGCTCGTTGTTGAACCGCGTCTGCCGTCCCATGTGAAGACAGCCGAAATTACGCGTAAGTTCAGGGGCGTTACGTATCATATTTCTGTAGAAAATAAAAAGAATGACGGAAAAGTAACACTGACTGTGAAAGCCGGCGGAAAGGCAGAGGGGACGTTGTTAAAAGCTGATGCCGGCGTGAAAGATGTATATGTTGTCGCGGAAATAGACTGATTTAAAAAAACGCTGAAATAAGGAGGAGGGGCTGCCTGTGATAAAAATCAAAGGCAGCCCTTTTTTTGTTCAGAATCCGGATTTGTTTTACACAAGATGTGTTCGGTATCCCGGATTGCTGCTTCAGATTGTTTGCGACAGTAGGCCGGAAATGCTGAATGCGCGGTCGCCTATTTTTTCTATCTGGCGGACAAGATCGATGTAAAGCAGCTCTGCTTTTACATCGGCGCCGCTTTCAAGACGTTTTCTCGCAGTCTTTTTAAGATTCTTGCGGAACAAGTCGATCTGGCTTTCAAGCTCGTTTGCCATTTTAAGTTTATCAGGATCAAGATGCCTGTTAATATTGATTCTGATAAACTGCAGGAATTCGCGTGCGAGTTCTACATAGGGGATAAGCCTGTCCATATCTTCCTGCGGAAATTTCATTTTCTTTTCTACGCTCCGCTGGAGCAGCAGCCCGATGCTCAGGCAGTCGTCTGTCATGAGTTCAAGTTCGTCTACAACCTGGAGCATAATTGACAGATTGTTGAGCTGTTTTTCATTTATAGGAAGGTGTTCACATTGTATGATGTAACGCGAAAGCTGGATATGCATCTGGTCTGCATAATCTTCTGCAGCCGAAAGTGGTTCAATATGTTCATTTACGAATGCCTGGGAGCGGTTCGAAAATCCTATCTGGATGCGGTCGAACATTCCGGTGACGACGTCCGTCATGTCGGCAATTTCTTTTTCCGCCCGGATGATTCCTGCCGCTGCGTTTTCCTTGACTGTCGATGTCATGAGTTCAAGATGATATTCCTGTTCCGTTTCGTTTGCTTTTGGTTTTATAATTCTTTCCGTGAGTGCGGCAATTTGTTTTACAAAAGGAATAAAGATTAAAGATGTCATAATATTGAACATTGTATGCAGCATGGCAATATGATAGGTAATGTTGCTTTCTACCGGCCCCGGGATAATAAAGTCGACAAGTTTCAGCAGCGGGTGGAAGAACAGCAGCGCCAGGATTACGCCCGAAACATTGAACATTACATGTACAAGGCAGGCCCTCCTGGCATTCACTTTTGTTCCGATTGCAGCAAGTACGGAATCAATCGTCGAACCGATATTGCTGCCCAGAACCATCGCACAGGAAAATTCCCATGTAAGAAGTCCGTTGTACGCCATCGTAAGAATAATGGCGGTTAGTGCACTGGATGAATGAATCAGTGCCGTAAGCACGATACCTGTAAAGACCCCTACGGCTATTGCGAGTGCTCCGCTGTTCTGGAACCGGGTCAGGAACATAAGGCTTGTTGCATTTTTTATCGTAATTGTTTTTGACAGCATGCTTAAACCTACAAACAGAAGGCCGAACCCCATGATAGCTTCACCGAGGCTTTCCTTGTGGAGTGATTTGAACATTGTGAGCAGAAAACCGAATCCTACAAGCGGAACTGCAAATGACGCTATGTTGAAATTGAAGCCGAACAGCGCAACAATCCAGGCAGTAACGGTCGTTCCTATATTCGCACCAAATATGATACCAATCGATTGCGTCAAGGTTATAAGACCTGCATTGACGAACGAAACAACCATTACAGTCGTAGCTCCGGACGACTGAATAATCATTGTAATGACAAGTCCTGTAAGCATGGCAACAAATCTGTTGCCTGTCATAAAATTAAGCGCCCGCTGAAGCTTTTCTCCGGCGCTTTTCTGAATCCCATCGCTCATCAGTTTCATTCCGTAGAGAAGGAATCCAAGGCTGCCGATAAGCTGCAAAATAGTGTTTACGATATTCACTCTGTTATTGTACCGGAAAACATATATCCTTTTCAAGAAAGAGGAAAAACGATAGAATAAGAAACGTGAAAAATTTGAAGAAAGATGCAAAAATTATACTGTCTGCGCTTTTTGCAGCTGCGTGTTGTATGTTTTTATCGTGTACAGGAAAAAATACCGGTATCGACGATGAAATTTCTCACTCCGCATTATCTGTAAAGCCTGCCGGAGAAGATTCTGCGGATTTAAAAATTCCGACTCAGACATGGCATGTTTCAAATGACCGTATCTGTATTTTGTTTGGTTACGGATACAATGATGAAGCTTTTGTAAAAAGTATGACGAAGGAACTGTATCAAAAATACGGAGCTGCCGAAGACGGAGGTTTGATTCTTCCGCTCGTTTTTCCATCAGATTTCAAGCATGGTACAAAATCTATTGCCGCGGAACTTCCTTTGTATCTGGACGGCAAAGAGATACGAGGTCTTATTCTGCTTGGTGCGCCGGAGAATACGAATTTCGGCGTTGCCCATCTGCTGGACAGTTACGACGGGCAGCCTGTATTTCCGGTTTTTTCCTTCTTTCCTCAGGATGACGTCCTTGGCATGGAAGGGACTGCGGATTTTGTTCTTGATAAGGCGCAGGAAGCCGACATTAACGGTGTTGTGGAAAATGAATCGGAACAGTCGTTTGTAAAGGATGTCCCTGATATAATCAGAAGGTCGGTGAAGTATATTCTTGCACTTGATGCACCTCTTTCAAAAGATAAAAATCTGTATGCACATCTGAAAAATATTACCGGCAGTATAAAGATAAACCGCTATGTTGATCCTGAATCCGGTTTGCAGTCGGTGAACCATTTCGTAATGAACTGAATAAAAAATGATAATTCTGAAACAGTCAGAGCATAATCTGCTTGGCTCAAAAAAAGATATTGCCGCGCTTGCGGCAAAAGAAGGTGTACGTATACTTGTTATTTCTGACTCTCACGGGAGCAGGGAGTTGTTCCGTCTTATTGTTGAACGTAACGGACCTTCCTGTGGCGCGCTTGTGTTCTGCGGCGACGGAGCCGGCGACTTTGTTTCATGTATGGATGATGCAGCGGCGGACAGTGAATTTGCGGAGTGTGTACCGCCTGTTGCAGCTTTTGCCGAGGGAAACGGCGATTCCGACAGGTTCCCGGCGCGGTTCAATCCGGGAAAAAAGCAGGATGATGAGGTATTTCATGAACTGACAATACCCCATCGCCAGATTCTTGCGGCTGCCGGACACACAATGTACATTGTTCATGGCCATGAGCAGGGGGTGTATTACGGAACTGAATCGCTTGAGGAAGAAGCAAAAGCGGTAGGGGCAGATATTGCCCTGTACGGCCATTCGCATATTACCGATGAAACAAGAGGTGATGTGTATAAAATGAATCCGGGGAGTATTGCTTATCCGAGGGGCGGAACACCCCCGTCATTTGCGATACTTGAACTCGAGGGGAGAAATATAAACACTGTTTTTTTCCGTATCGATATGACTTTGAAGGGAATACAGTTTGTCCCGTTTTCTCCAGAGAAAGTCAGCCTCTGGATTTGATATTTTCGTCAAAGCCCGTCGCTGAGCAGAAATCCGTAATAATCGTGTCCCGGATATACGGTCGTATCTGGCGGTAGTATTTTTTTCAGCAGAGCAAGACTGTGAATCATTTCGTTTTCGTTCCCGCCCAGATCGGTACGGCCGTAGCTTCTGTAAAAAAAAGTATCTCCTGAAATAAGTTTCTTTTGTCCGGCATTATAGAGACAGCAGGAACCCTTTGAATGGCCGGGCGTGTGGATTATTTTCCATTCAGAAAGGGCCGCCCTTGTCTTTTCATCATATCCGCCTGTATATATCATGTCGAGCGTTTCGCCGCCTTGAAAAACGATATCGGCAGCAGGAACGTCCTGCAGTGCCGTCTCGATTCCTTCCAGTCCCAGCGCAGGAAGAAATGAAATCTGAGACGGTACAGAATTACTGCCGAGCGCCTGTGCATCGTCGGTATGTATGGCAACGGGACACGAAGGATATGCTCTTTTCAATGCCCCGAGGCCGGTGATATGGTCGAAATGGCCATGTGTGACAAATATTCCCGCAGGGCGCCTGCCGTGCTCACGGAGCCAGCCGGTGATTTTGTCTTCATCTCCGGTGAATGAACATGCAGCAGGATCTACAATGAGCACTGTGTCTTCTGCAAGCGGAAGGATGTACGTATTTACGCTGAGCGGTCCCGTGTGCAGTATTGTCAATTCTTCCATAACATCTCCATAAAAAGGTATAAAAAAGGCTGTCCCCTATAGTGAAGACAGCCTTTTGCATAATCGTATTGGGCTGTCAGACGAGAAAGCCGTTGCTGCCATTGCCGGCAGAAGGTGCTGCATCACTGGAAGAAATGTGCATCGGAGCCGTAAACGGTTCTTTGTATGCAGCAGCTTTCTCTGCTGCTGCATATGCTTTTGCGTCTTCATCAACAGTCTGCCTGCTGCCGGATGGAGAAGGTGAAACGGCTGCATTTGAACTTGGCATATCAGCCATATCTTCAGGAAGTTCATCGTCTTTCTGACGTGAATAACTGACAGCAAGCTTTCGTCCCCGGTAATCATACCCATTGAGGGCTGTAATAGCCTTTTCCGTGTCATCCTTGAACAGCTGGACGAATGAATAGTTCGCAAGTACGCGGATGTCGCCGATTCTGTCCCTGTCAAGACCGCCAACGCTTACGAGCAGTCCTACTAGATCGCGCGGATAAACACGTCTGTTGCGTCCTATACTGATAAAAATCGTTGCTGCAAGAGATTCGTCTATTTGAACACGGGGACGGGCTGAATGTTCTTCGTTGCGGGCGTCGTTCGGAATGTCTTCTATGCGGACTTCCTTCGGCGGCTTAACCTCGCGCGGCCGTTCATTTCTGGTATCACGGACAACGCTGCGGTCTTTGCGTCCGCTGTCGCGGGAAGGCCGTTCGCTGCGGCTGCTTACCTGATGTCCGCGGTTACGATTCTGTAATTCCTTAACAAGATAAGCCGCAACATACATGCGCTTTGAAAAAGGAATGGATTTTTTGAATACTTTTTTCAGGTCATTCAGAAGATCAGGATTTTCTTCTGTCATTACTTTGTTTAAAGCTTCCTTAAGAAAAGAAGCAGCCTGATCAAAATCAACTTCTGACTCATGATTGAATGCCATACACATTACTCCTATCAAAAAAAATCATGAAAGTTTTGCTGCATACCCTGAACCTGTTTTTTGAAAACCCGTCCGTTCAAGCAGAGGGATAATGGTATCAGGTATAATTGTATTTGCAGTCAAAACATACTGCTTACCGCGTTTTTGAAGGTCGGAGAGACACATGGAAAAGAGCTCGCTCCCTATACCCAGCCCCCGGTAAGCTTCAGGCACGAAAAAAC
>DCFX01000023.1 GCA_002314445.1 Treponema sp. UBA1793 | reverse complement strand
GTACAGACAGACTCAAAACGCTCATAAAACTGCTCAAAACAGACATACTCTGACGTCTGAAAAGAAAGCTGACCACCGTCAAGTATTACATTGGAATATTCATCACCGCTTTTAAAACGCCACTGTTTTGTATGAACAGGTCTTACACCGTCCGGTGTAACGGTAACGGCAAGATTGTCATTTTCTTCAATAAGCGGATACCCGGCCATCCGGAGGGCGGTCTGAATCTGAGGAATGTAACTTTCAAGATTCATGACAGGCGAAAAACGGATCTGGATTAAAACAAGTACAAGCGGCTGCTTTGACAGCTTCTCTCCGGGACAGTTTCTTGCTATATTCATGCCTTCATCTACCATCGGTTTACACCTCACTTTACAGTATATACAACAAAACACAGAAACGGAAGGTTACGTACTAAAACCAGTAAATCTCCGCATATTCTGCGGAGATTAAGGCCGCTATTCTCCGCACCGTTATTTTCATTTTTCTCTGATTAAGTACTTATGCAAGTCCTGCGTATTACTTATGCAATGATTGTCCATGTACATACGCAAGTCCTGAGTATTACTTACGCAATCATTGTCCATGACATGGCCAGGTCCTGCGTATTACTTACGCAATCATTATCCATGACTTATTCAAATCCTGCGTATTACATGCACAGAACTTATCCACGACTAGCCCGGAGGCTGCCTGTTACATACGTAATGACTGCGTAAGTCTTGTCCGGCTTCTGAATAAGCTTTATACAGCTGCCGTCTGTGTATATGAAATCCTGCATAAGACGAAATACCGGCAGTTCCCAATTGAGGATTGAAGAGGCTTGGCAGGATTTTCAATCTTTTCCGGTAAGCCAGTCGATTACATTCAGCTTTTTTATCCCGCTGTAATCTGCGGTACGAAATACCGTATCGAGCGTCAAAAGATATTTCGGATAGCTGTCGTGAACTTTCTGCAGCGGTACGAGTTCGCGGGAAAGTGTCTCCTCATCGAGCGTTGTAAGTGCAACCTGATAATACGCAGTACTGCTTCCACTCTCGGTTATAAAATCGATTTCCTGCGAATCAATCTGTCCTGTGTACACTTTGTCGCTGCGGCGCATCAGTTCAAGAAAAACGATATTTTCAAGCAGATGACCGGCATCGCGTTCCGTCGTTTTTATAAGCAGACGGCGGAGTCCCGTATCAACAGGATAGTATTTATTTTGCGTTGTCAGAAACTGTTTCCCTTTGATATTGCAGCGCGGCACTTCATAAAACAACAGACTGTCGCACAGTCCCCGCAGATACTTGCTTACCGTCTTCTGGTCAACTTTATTTCCGGAAGAAGTAAGCGTGTTGGCTATATTTGCAGGCGATGTCTGACTGCCCGTATTGTGTATAAGAAATCTGATGATCCGTTCAAGCGTGTCAACGTCTGACACTTTCAAACGTCCGACAATATCCTTAAGCAGAATGGAACTGTATACACCGTTCAGATATTCACCGATTTCCCGGCTTCTACCGGCAAGCTGCAGTGTGTACGGAAAGCCTCCGTTCTCCGTATAGTAATCAAAACGTTCTTCAATTGAGGATGAATTCATCGGTTCAGGAAGGCCGCTGCAGAATTCGGTAAACGAAAGCGGCTGCATCTTCAATTCGATATACCGCCCGGTAAGAAGCGTCGCAAGTTCTCCCGACATGAACCATGCGTTCGAACCGGTAATATAGACATCGCAGTTTTCTTTTATATACAGACTGTCAACTGCTTTTTCAAAATCATGTACATGTTGTATTTCATCAAGAAAGATATAGTTCATCGTTCCCGAAACAAGATGAGCGGAAATGTATGCATACAATTCTTTGTAATCGCAGAGGTGTTCAAAGGAAAGGTCTTCAAAGTTTACCGTAATAATCTGAGCCTCTGAGGTTCCGTGAGACAGAAGCCACGTGCGGAAAAGTGTAAACAGCGTCGCCTTCCCGCTGCGTCGTACACCGGAAACAACTTTTATCATCCGCTTGTCTTTCCAGCGGAACAGCCAGTCCAGATATCCGCTGCGTGCCACAAGTATTTCCTTTTCACTCATATAGATGGATTATATTCCATATTTCTATAGTTTTCAACAATATATGGATTTAATTCCATACACCCACCATAGTTCCTTTTTTTGTATACACAATCGACACAAACTCAATTTCTTTTTTTAGAGGTAACTCTGAAAGTGCGACGTTTTAAGTCGTGATATTACAACGACTTAAAAATCGGCGTAATATCGCGACTTATAGTCCTGAAATTATGCCGGTTTTCTATTTTACAGCGTTTTCATTGTCAGACGACACGCGTCAAGCAATGCCGTTACCGGAACATCATGTTCAGCATTCTTTGTGTTACGCAGCATTTTACCGGCAGCACGGAATATCACTTTGGCACATGTTTCCGCATCAGCAAGCGCATTATGCGCTTCATATTCAATCCCGAACTGTTCACCGAGGAACGTCAGCTTGTGATTCTCGAACTCAGGCCATACCCGGCGTGCTATGGCAAGAGAATCAAAATATTCGTATTCAGGCACAGCAAGCTCATACCAGTCGAGCACTGACCGGAGCACTGTCATATCGAAGCATACGTTATGGGCAACGAGCGGCAGACTGCCGATAAACGGTTTTACGGCAGAATCCCAGAGCTGTACAAAGTCAGGCGCATCACGGACATCGTCCACGGTAATACCGTGTATCTCCGTAAAATCGGGACGGATATACAATACCGGCGGCCTGATAAGCGAGTAAAAAGAATCGACTTTCTCATCACCAAGATATTTTACAAGCCCGACGGCACAGGCGCTTTCCATTGAGCGCTTTGCAGTTTCAAAATCTATTGCAACAAAATCCATAGTTTATTCCTTCTGACCGGAAAAAGGCCAGTACAGCTGCTGTGGTTCTGTCTGAAAAAAGAGTGAGCCTGAACATTACGCAAGCAGCCAGTCGAGTACGTTGAGCTGCCTGATACCGTTGTGTGAAACAGGCGGTACGAAATCCATAGTGAGAAGATATTTTGCGCAGTTGTCGCGCACGGCTTCAAGCGGAGCCAGTTCACGCCTGAGCGTCGTACCGCCGCCGGCGGCATCGATTACCGTATAGGCCACCTGATAGTATTCCGTTCCGTCCGCCGTATCTGCAACAAAATCGATTTCCTTATCTCCAACCTTACCGACAAAAACTTTATACCCGCGCCTGATAAGTTCCAGATAGACAATATTCTCAAGTATATGACCGAAATCAGCCGGTTTTGACCCAAGCAGATAGTACCGCAGACCGATATCGGCAAGATAATACTTTGCACCCGTCGTAAGATACTGCTTTCCTTTCACATCGCAGCGTTCGGCCTTATACAAAATAAAACTTTCAGTAAGCGCTTCAACGTAATTTTCCACCGTATGGAATGAAATTTTTCTGCCGGCGGATGTCATCGTATTTGCAATTTTCGTTGACGACACCGGGTTCCCGATATTGTCAAACATAAAACGGATAACGCTGTCGAGCATACCTGAATCGGCAATCTTTTTACGTGCGACAATATCTTTCAAAATGATCGATGTATAGATACCTTCAAGATAGGCCGTTATATTCCGTTCACTGTCAAGCTGGAGTATATAGGGAAACGAACCGTACCTGATATACCGCTGGTATCGTATAATCAGATCAGTCCGGTCTGCGAACGACGACATATATTCTCTGAAAGACAAAGGCAGCATTTTTATTTCTACATATCTGCCTGAAAGAAGTGTAGCAAGCTCTCCCGAAAGAAGAAAAGCATTCGAGCCGGTAATATAGACATCACAGTTCCTGAGCATAAACAGTCCGTCTACCGCTTTCTGAAATTCGGGAACAGCCTGCACTTCATCAAGAAAAATATAATTCATCTGAGCAGGCTGCAGTTTACCTTTGACCAGATTATACAGTTTAAGTGCAGTGTCTGTTTCATATAATTCGGGAGATTCAAGATTAAGCCGGATGATCTGAGAATCAGAAACCTGCTGTGCATTCAGGTATGCAGTATACAAATCGAACAGCGTTGATTTTCCGCACCGCCGGATTCCTGTTACGACTTTTATGAGCTGTTTATCCTTAAAACTGATCAACTGATTAAGATAATCAGGACGGGCTATAAGATTTTCCATGACGCCTCTTTCTGCTGATATAGTATATCATACACGGTTCTGTTCGTAAAGTTTTAGAAGTATAACTCTTAAACTTTATATTAGTTGATATTTTAAGAAACATAGTTCTTGAATTTTTATTCGCCAGTAGTATATGAAGTATTCCGTGAAAAAGGTATCAGACGATGTATACAACAAAATTTGTAAACAGAAGCAGCGATACGATTTTTATAGAAGAATGATTGTGTTAAGTATCGGATACAGATTCGTTATCAGCGATTACGGGTACAACTAGATAAATTTACTACAATGTTATTTTAAAGTCACTATTTTGCATAAACTGTGCAAAATTATCATATTTTATTGTTGACAGAAAGATAAATAGACCGATAATATACATAATAATGCAATAATACATGAGGTGATTATGCTACTCGAATTCAGGGCATCAAATTATAAATCATTCAAAGAACAGTTTACTTTTTCAATGGTTCCTGCTCCGAAGCAGAAAGGTCTTGACTACAGTATACAAACAGAGACGGGCGGCAATAAGAAGTATAAATCGTTGTGCTCTTCGGTTATCTATGGTGCGAATGCCGCAGGAAAAACAAATATTATAGGTGCTCTTGATGTTTTTAAATGCATAATCCTTCGCGGCAATATACGGAACAGCGATACCGTGACAGGCGGTAATGCGGCAGAATGCATACTGGACCTTATCCCCAATAACACACTTGCAAAAGAAGAACCTGTTTCTTTTTTTGCAAAATTTATCCGTAAAGATATCTTATATGAATACAGCATTTCGCTTGATTTAGGAATGTTCATGGAACGAGAATATCATCGCTCCATACTGTCTGAAACACTTTCAGTGAATGAAAAGCCGGTATTCACCAGAACCGGAGGTAAACTGGAAATCAGAAACGTCGACAGTATTCGCGAATTCCTTTCGCCTGATTTTTCAGCCAATAAATCCGCGGCAAAAACAATCGCACAAAACAGCCTGAATAACGAAGAGCTCTTTCTGACAAACGGATTTAAAACCATTTACAGTACGAAACTTTCATCCGAAGTACTTGCGTTTTTTTCAGAAGATCTGACAATCTTTTGTAATTCGCAGTTTTTAAAAACAGAACCGATGTATGAAAAAAAATATCTTGTCAATCCGTTCCTGAATGAAGCCGCCGGAGAATTCGGTATCAATTCAAACAGACTGGTTTATATCAAGGATAAAGACGGAAAGAATCCTGTACTGGTTTCCATGTTTGAAAAAAATAAAGGTGGTGTTCCGGCGGAAATCTTCGAGTCATATGGGACACTGCGCTTTATCAACCTGTTTCCCGTTCTCTCGGAAGTATTCAAAAAAGGCGGAACTCTGCTTATAGACGAATTCGATACATCCCTGCATCCCAAAGCCGTAATGAACCTCATTACGATTTTCCATAATGATGAACTGAATACGAATCATGCCCAGCTTATTTTTACGACGCAGAATCCGATGTATCTGAACAACAATCTGTTCCGGCGGGATGAGATAAAATTTGTTGAACGTGATGATGATACGAAATGCAGTGTGCTGTATCCGCTTTCCGATTTCGGTACGAAAGGAACAAATGCCCGCAAAGGGAAAGACTACATGAATAATTATTTTATGGACAAATACGGAGCTATCCGCGACGTAGATTTTACACCTGTTTTTGAAAAACTGATGAAGGATCAGAATGATTCCAAGAAAACAGACTAACAGTTTTTACTTCACCGTAGAGGGTGAAACAGAAAAATGGTATTTTTCATGGCTGCAGGATACAATAAACAACGCAGCAGAAAGAACATCAAACGCAAAAATAATTGCAAAGGTTCAAACACCCCGTCAGTTCCTGAAATCTGCCAGTTTTTTGACCGAAATAGAAGTAATTCATGTTTTCGATTATGAAGCTGACGACAATATGCATATTCAGCGTTTTGAAAAAACACTGTGCGAAATGAAAAGTGCTTCTCAGTCCGGCAAAAATATTGTATATAAATCAGGATATTCTAATTTTGATTTTGAACTCTGGATTATTCTCCACAAAGGTGATTGTTTCGGCGCTTTATCGGATAAAAAACAATATCTTGATAAAATAAACAGGTTATATAAAGAACAGTTTCAAGGGTTACGGGAATATAAAGAAGAAAATAATTTCAGACGTATTCTGTCAAGACTTACCCTCTCCGACGTGAACGATGCAGTAAAACGTGCAGAGTGTATATTGGAACAAAGAAAAAAGACATGTACCGAAATGAAAAAATACGGATATACATGGTACCGGGAAAATCCGTCGATGCTTCTTTACGAGTCTGTAAAAAAAATTCTTACATCCTGTAAAGTCCGGATATAGTATATCATATACGGTTTCTGTCCGTATTCCGTACCCGAAATCAGATTATGCGATAGTTACATATGCACAAATAATCAGATTATGCGACAGTAGGAATTTTAATCATACACTCACCCCACTTTCTTTTTTGTATACACAATCGACACAAACTCAATGTCGGCAATCGCTTCCGGATCTATTTCTCCGGTATGCTTTATAAACTCTTCAAACGTGGCATATCCGTATGCAGCCTGTATTTTCTCAAAACCTTCACTGTACAAAAGTCCCTTCCCTGCCAGATGACTGTCATACACTGTGCTCTTACCAACATCTATATGTTCCGCGCAGTGCAGGATCTTTTCCAGTATCGTCGTCCTGAATACCGCAGGAGAATGAGACGACAGGATGGAATCAAATTCCTCTTTGCGCTGTATAACTTTCGATATGCTTTCCATGTATCTTTTTATGCTTGTCGATTCCTTCAGAAACAGCCAGACATGGCTCGAAATCGAATCCCCGGAGAACAGTATTCTGTCTTTTGTATCCAGAATACAAACAGAACCTTTCGTATGACCGGGGGTGTGAATTACTTCAAGAACACGGTCTCCAAGGTCAATCTGATGCCCGTCCTGTATATACTGCAGCTTTTGAACATTTCTTTTAAAAAACGCCGGAACGTTCCGTTTCTCTTCCGGGCTCAGAGTCTTTTTTGCACCGAGATAGACAGCCAGCTTCACCGGAAACGATGAATACTGCTTTATGATTCGGCGGTCGTCCTCATGCAGCAGCACCGTATCAAAAAATTTGTTTCCCTGAATATGATCCACATGGCCGTGCGTGTTGATGATAGTCAGCGGCAGGTCCGTAAGTTTCCGGACTTTGCCGGAAATGTCTCCAAAGCCGAATCCCGTGTCTATTAACAGGGCTGCTTTTGAGCCGGTTATCAGTGTGCACCATACGCCTAACGATTCGTATATGTGAAAAACGTTCTCCCGTATTTTTACTGCTCTGATTTCTTCCATATATATACCCCTTCACAGTATATCTTTTTCCCTGTATAAAAAACATATCCGTACACTGTTTATATTTTAACAACTCGGATTTATACGACAGAAAGCAATAGATATATAACATACTGACAATAGTTATACCAAAACATTGTCAGTATGTTGATAAAAAAACAGTAAAAGATTATCATTTGTAGTATAAAAGTAAAAGGAGGTAATAATGACTTTTGATTCGGAGGAAAATATAATCAGTCTTCTGTATTCGTATAACCCCTGGTGGAATACAGGTTCTGTACAAAAAGACTTTGACAAACCAATAAAACGTATTGCCTATTACGAAGCACTTAAATCACTGAATAACGAAGATATACGACGTACCGTTCTTTTAAGCGGTGCACGAAGAACCGGCAAAACGACTATTATGTATCAGATTATCTCGCACTTATTAAAGCAGGGTGTACAATCAAAGCAGATAGTCTTTATTTCTTTTGACCATCCACTATTAAAGTTGTGCAGCATCAATGATGTTATCGCAATTTACAAGCGGAATATTTCTGCTGATACAAGTATTTATTGTTTCTTTGATGAGATACAGTATTCACCCGACTGGAATGCATGGCTCAAAGTGTTATATGACACACATCCGACTGTAAAAGTAATGGCGACGGGGTCGGCAAGTCCCGTGCTTTCTGATAAGGCAAAAGAAAGCGGGCTGGGACGCTGGATAACGATTCAAGTCCCTACCCTGGCATTCTATGAATACTGTCTGCTTCTGAATATTCAGGTGCCATTACTACCGGCAGCAATCAAACCCACACAACTGTATCTACTTGATAAAAAAGAACAGCAGGACATTATGCAGAAACTTTCTTTTCTGCAGTCGCATTTTATCCGTTACTTGCAGGTAGGAGGATTTCCGGAACTGGCACTGTCAAAGGATGACGTGTATGCGCAGCGTATTCTCCGTGAAGATATCGTTGATAAAGCACTCAAGAGAGATTTGCCGTCTGTGTATGCAATCAGAAACGTAAACGACATCGAAAAAATCTTTCTGTATCTGTGCTATAACTCGTCAAATATCATCAATTTGAACGCTATCTGCAAGGAGATGAACGTAAACAGGGCAACTCTGGAAAAATATATTCAATACCTTGAAAGTGCAAATCTTATTTATATCAGTCCGCTTATCAATCTGAGTTCTAAACAGGCACTCAAAGCGCAGAATAAAATATATATATCCGATGCAGCATTACGAAACGCAGTACTCATGAAAGATGATGTTACTAATGATCCGGTAGAGCTTGGCCTTATTGCAGAGACTGCAGTGTACAAGCACATAAAAGCATTCAGCTACAATTCTGTTACCAGAGTCGGGTATTACCGCGGTGGTGACAGGAATAAAGAAATTGACGTTGTCGTTCAGTATGCACAGTCTGCGGCACCTATCATGATAGAAGTAAAATACAGGGAAGACGCGTCAATAACAGAAAAGGATTTGATCGTAGAGCTTTCTTCTGCTGAAAAACCGAATCTGGTTATAACAAAACGCATTGAAGACTTTGGATTATGTCCGTATAAAAATGATAAACAGATTTACCGAATACCGGCGCCGGTATTCTTATATCTATTGGGATATGTGGAAGCGTTGAGTTATCATAAAGAAACTGTCTGATTACAGTGGTGAGTTCCGCCGTTCTCTTGCCCTAATCCCGTTTTTCCATTACTGTTTTTGCATGAATTCACCAATAGAAAGCGCATTATATCTTATACCGTCAATGCTTGGCGAAACAGAAGCCTCTCAGGTTCTTCCGTCATATAATCATGATATTGTTATCCAGATAAAACATTTTATTGTTGAAAATGTGCGTTCCGCACGCCGTTTTCTTAAAAAAGTGGACAAAGACATAGACATTGGTACGCTTTTGTTTTACGAGCTCAGCGAGCATACTGATGTGTCGGAGATAGGTGATTATCTTGATCCGCTGAAACAGGGAAAGGCGATGGGTGTTATTTCGGAAGCGGGATGTCCTGCTGTTGCCGATCCGGGAGCGGCCGTAGTTGCAATTGCACAGAAGCAGAACCTGCGCGTCATTCCGCTTGTTGGTCCCTCGTCAATCATTATGGCAGTCATGGGAAGCGGTTTTAACGGGCAGAATTTCGCATTTAACGGGTATCTTCCGGTAAAACCTGCGGAACGGGCGCAGAAATTGAAGCAGCTTGAGTCGCGCGTTTACAAAGAAAACCAGACGCAGCTTTTCATCGAAACACCGTACCGAAACGAAAAAATGATAGAGACCATTCTGGCGGCGTTACGCCCCGAAACGAAACTGTGTATTGCAGCGGGAATTACGTGCCCTGAAGAATATATACATACAAAAACCATCGCTCAGTGGAAAAAAGAAAAAATACCGGAACTCGCAAAAGTCCCGGCAATCTTTCTGCTGTACAAATAAACAGTACGGTTATTATTCACGGAACTTCTGAAAAAATAA
This sequence comes from Treponema sp. UBA1793, assembly GCA_002314445.1. Lineage (GTDB taxonomy): Bacteria > Spirochaetota > Spirochaetia > Treponematales > Treponemataceae > Treponema_D. The sequence goes on along the minus strand of DCFX01000023.1, from coordinate 28 downwards.
TACATTGGTGTGCATTTGTAAAAAGGAA
>DCFX01000039.1 GCA_002314445.1 Treponema sp. UBA1793 | reverse complement strand
CGATAATGAACTGCCTGCAGCATATATAAACGAATATGAGGCACATATAAAAGTGTGTCCAAAATGCGCTGCAGAGCTTGCGAAACTCCGCGCAGTACGCGAGGCTCTCTGTGCCGATGCACAATCCCTCACGCCTGATATCCATTACCTCGACCAGAGTTGGGAACGACTGCAGTCAAGGATGAGTTACAGCAAGGTAACGAAAAAAATCTATCATTTCCCGGCGGAACAGCTGAAATATATTATTCCGACTGCCGCGGCTGCAGCTGTTCTTGCTGTCATACTTCCGGTACGGGCTGCAAAAACGGCTGCGCCCGGAAACATGATGGCAATGGCGCCTATTTCAAGACAGAAAATAATATCACCTGCAAAGCACAATATAATCATCAACGGCAATATTCAGCATGAAATGCTCAATCCTGCTGCTTTCAAACCGCATCAGCAGGCAGAATCGGTCTCTTACGGTGCAGAATCCGGATATCAAAGGCCGTTTATACAGGAACAGGCTGCCTCCGGAACAATCGATCCGCAGCTTAACGACGTGGACGTATTCCGTCCGGACTTCACCAGCAGCGGGACAATCACAATCAAGATCACTGTACCGGGATTGACAACACCGCCTGTTTCAACAGAAATAGAATTACCTGCAGAACAATTTACGGACATCGTAAAGTGAATTCCTCCGGACAGTTTAATTATTTTTTCAGAAAGTCACCGGTTTTCAGGACGCTCTGTTTTCTTACCTCCATTGTGCTTATACTGTTCGCCGGCTTTTTTGCAGCACACAAACTGAAGCGTATTCCCGTTATTGAGAATGTAAATCCGCCGATAGGTTCTCCCGGCGATGTCGTTATAATATCAGGGGAAAATTTCGGTGCAACCCGTGACACAAGTTATGTTGAATTCGGAGGGAGCAGACTTACTTCGAGTTCGTATATCTCATGGAATAACAAGGAAATAAAGGTCATTCTGCCGGCGAATGTACAGGACGGGCTTGTCATAGTCGGTACAGATGCTGCCCGTTCAAAACCGTCTTTTTTTGCAAACGAACGCGAAATTCCGGTTCCCGTGCAGCCCAATCCTCAGACGTCGCTTCCCGTCATTACGTCGCTTTCCGGGGATTCATTCCAGACAGGAGACCTTCTTGTTATTTCCGGCAGCAACTTCGGAAATACGCATGATTCATCCGATGTTTATTTCTCAACCACAAGGGGCGATCCTGTAAATTCTTCCGCAGGTTCCGCGGCATACAACAATACCCCCGCCAACGATATCCGTTTAAATTATATCCCGGCAAGCAGGGCGGATTTTGATTATGAATACTGGAGCGACACGGAAATCCGCGTGCGCATTCCGGACGGAGCATCATCAGGCATGATGTACGTGGAAACACCGAAGGGAAAATCGACTCTGCTGAAAATCAAGGTTGAATCAAAAGCAGGCACAAAGAAATTTCTTGCCCGCCGGACATACCTTCTGCAGCTTGCGGCAAACATTTCAGACGTTGCGTCGGACAAATCTGCAACAATCAGGATGTATTTTCCGCGGCCTCCCGCAGCATCATCTCAGCCGCTCGTCGATATGACGGAATGCATTCCGGAACCGGCTATTGCGGATTATCAGAATACTGTCATCCAGCAGTTCCAGACGGGAAAATCGCTGATGCTGAACAAAAAACAGTTCAGCGCAAATTTCGTCGTTTCAGTCTATGAAATGAATACTACGGTAAAGCCTGAACTTGTCGGACAGTATACGGACATGAACAGTATGCTGTATGCGGCAGCTGTCCGCGCGGACAAATGCGTTCCGGCAACCGACACTGTCATTATAAATCTTGCAAAGAAAATTACAGGTAAAGAAAAAAATCCGTATAAGAAAGCACGGCTCATTTACGATTATATGCTCGACAATTTTTCGCTTCAGGTGGTGAAATCGGATTCATCACCTGTACTTGACCTCATAAAAAAGAAAAAGGGCGATGCGTACGATTTTGCAGTCATTTATACTGCATTGCTCCGCTCTTCCGGTATCCCGGCACTGCCCGACAGCGGCGTTCTCGTAGACCGCGATATGAAAACACAGAATCACTGGTGGTGCGAATTTTATGTCAGCGGTATCGGCTGGATTCCCGTCGATCCGGCTCTGGGCGCAGGCATGACATACAAGAGCTGGACTGAAACAGGCAGTGCCCGCGAGTATTACTTCGGAAATCTTGATTCACAGCATATTACTTTTTCACGCGGCTGGAAAGAAATAAAACCGGGTGCAGGCAATTCTAAAATTGTGCAGCGTCCGAGAAGTTATGCCCTTCAGTCGATATGGGAAGAATCTTCCCGCGATATGCTCAAATACAGTTCATTCTGGGCGGATCCCGTCGTACTCGGTGTGTATTAAAAGGCATTAACGCCGTTTTATAGGAGAAATAAAAATTATGATTACGAAGATTCTTTCTGTCGGAGGCTCTATTATTGCGCCTGATAAACCCGACACAGCGTTCCTCAGCAGTTTCGTCGCCATGTCCCGCGAATGGCTTTCTGCAGACAGTGACAGGCGGCTCATATTTGTTTCCGGCGGAGGAGCCCCTGCCCGTGTCTATCAGCAGGCATACAGCGAAGTACTGTCAGAAACCGGAAACGGCGGCGAAGCGGAAAACAATGCTGCCGACTGGATAGGCATTATGGCGACGCGGTTAAACGCACAGCTGCTCAAAGCATGCTGCGGAAACCTCTGCAAAGACGACGTCGTATATGATCCGACTGCGGATGTACAGTTTACCGGAAAAATTCTTGTCGCGTCAGGATGGAAGCCCGGATTTTCGACAGACAACGACGCGGTTCTTCTTGCTGAAAAATTTCAGGCAGATACAGTTGTAAATCTTTCAAATATTGAAAAAGTGTATACCGACGACCCGCGGAAAAATCCGGACGCAAAACCGCTCGACACAGTCAGCTGGGCGGATTTCCGTAAAATGGTCGGCGACAGCTGGACACCCGGCAAAAATACCCCGTTTGATCCGATAGCAAGCAAAAAAGCTGAACAGCTGAATCTTACCGTCATATGTGCAGCCGGCAAAAACATCGAAAACATCCGCAGCATCCTCGACGGAAAAGCTTTTACAGGTACCAAGATAAAGAATTAACGGGCACAGAAAGCCCTGCACCGAAAAAATTTGCAACTTCGGAAATTACAGGATAAAATACCAGTATATGAAAATTTTATCTCTTTCCGGTAATTATGAGCTTTCCGGTGCAGGCAAAAAATGTACTGCTGTTATCCCCGGTGATTTTCATTCCGCATTGCTTAATGCAGGAATCATTCCGGATCCCTATTACGGGGAAAATGAAGTAAAAGTCCAGTGGATCGGGCAGACTGACTGGTCCATACGGCGCAGCTTTTTATTTAAGAAAGATACCCCCGGACGCACATACCTGGTGCTTACAGACGCAGACACATTCTTTACCGTATTTATAAACGGAAAAAAAGCGGGCAGCGGCAACAACATGTTCCGCCGGTGGCGTTTCGATGTTACGAAAATAATTTCAGACGGAACGAATACGCTTGAAATCAGATTCGAATCGGCAGAGAAAAAAGCGGCGGCGGAAGGGAAAAAACTCCCCTACCCTGTTCCGTACAGCAGGTATCCCATCTCGTCTCCATTCAGAAATCTTGTCAGGAAGGCCCAGTGCCACGGAGGATGGGACTGGGGTCCGTGCCTTATGGTTTCCGGCATTTACGGAGACATACAGCTTGAATCGGTTGCGGACGGGTACATAGACACTGTTACGGTCAGATATAAAAACCCGAAAGGCAGCAGAAACTGGACGGCAGCTGCTGCCGTAAAATACTATGCATTTGGCACTGCAGACAAAAAATTCAACTTTACAATCAGCGATGAAAACACGGCGGTTGCCTCAGAAACAAAGTCGTTCCCCGTTGTACCGGGCATAAACGAACTTTCGGCAGCGCTTACGGTAAAAAATCCTGAATTATGGCGCACATCGGACGAACTTGCGGAACTGGGACTAAAGGAGAACAAAATCTACCGTCTCACCGTCGAATCGGAAGACGGCGACTATTCAGTAACGAAAGAAATCGCATTCCGCACAATCGACGCGGACACAAAAAACGGTGCGCTCTGCTTCCGCGTAAACGGGCGTGCAGTTTTTGCAAAGGGTGCAAACTGGATTCCTGCTGACGCGCTTCCATCACGCCAGACTGATGAAAAAATCCGCAGCCTTCTTACGGCTGCCGTGCAGGCGAATATGAACATGATACGTGTCTGGGGCGGCGGGCAGTTTGAGAGGGACAGCTTTTACGGATTGTGCGACAGAATGGGACTGCTCGTCTGGCACGACTGTATGTTCGCATGCGCAATGTATCCGGCGGATGAGGAATTTCTGAAAAACGTTGAGGCTGAACTTTCGTATCAGATCCCGCGGCTGCAGACACATCCGTCTATTGCGCTGTGGTGCGGCAACAACGAAAACATAGGTGCGCTCAACTGGTTCAGCGAAATAAAAGCAAACCACGACCTCTATCTCATAGACTACGACCGCCTCTATCACGGTGTAGTAGAAAAAGCTGTACGTACATACGACCCTGACAGGCTGTGGTGGCCGTCATCCCCGTGTGCAGGCACTGGTATGGATACATTCAAAGACAACTGGCACAGCGACGATTCGGGAGACATGCACTTCTGGAGCGTATGGCACGAAAAAAAGAGCTTCAGCGAATATCTGACAATTCAACCCCGCTTTGTTTCCGAATTCGGCTATGAAGCGTTTCCTTCCGTTGAAGAAATCAAAACATACGTACCGGAAGACCAGATGAACCTCACGAGTCCTGTCATGGAATTCCATCAGCGCTCAGTCGGCGGAAATTCCATTATTCTTGAAAATTTCTCCCGCTGCTTCCGCTTCCCGGAAGGTTTTTCAAACATGATATATCTGAGCCAGGTACAGCAGGCGCTTGCTATAAAGACAGCCGTTTCCTACTGGCGCTCTCTCCGCCCGCACTGCTCCGGTACGCTGTACTGGCAGCTTAACGACGTATGGCCTGACGCATCGTGGTCAAGCATCGAATATTCGGGAAAATGGAAACTGCTCCACTATGCGATGAAAGACGCATTCGCACCTGTGTCTATAGTACTGTATGAAAAAGACGGGGCATACAAAGCATTTGTGCTGAACGACACAATGAAACCTGTCGATGCAACTGTAAAGATTCATCTGCCGGGATTCGACGGAAAACCGGCAGGACAGCCGGTAACCGTCCATGCAGCTGTCGGTTCTGATAAAGTGTCAAAGGTATGGGAGCTGAAAACAAACAAACTGCCCTGCCTGCCTCAGGACTGCTTCATGTATGCTGAACTTGATGCGTTGTCTAAGGACGGGAAAAAATACGAAGCGGACGATACCTGTTTCCCTGCCCTGTACAAACAATGCGCACTCAGCCAGGCAAAAATTACGATACAGACAGCGCAGATAAAACCCGATGTCTGTTCGGTACGGCTGACAAGCGATGCACCGGCCTTTTTTACCGCTCTCGACTCTCCCGGCCTTCCCGGCACGTTCAGCCGCAACATGTTCACGCTCACTCCGGAAAAACCGGTGACGCTGACATTCACGGCAAAAGAGGGTGAAATTACCGCGGAACAGCTCCGGCAGGCGCTTACTGTCACAACGCTGCGGGATTCTTATAAGTAATGGGCACCTCTAAAAACTGAAGTTTTTAGAGGTGCCCTAATGGTAATTACCGGATCAGTTCCATACGGGAAAGCATTGTGTCAAGTTTTCTGCCGTAAAGCTTATCGGCAGCCCACGTGCCGGCCAGTTCAAATACGGTCGGCGCTTTTCCGCGCGGGACGACCCATTTTGCACGCTTATCCACTACGGGATTCACAGGGGCATCGGTATCGCCGTACGCGTTCAAGTGCTGGATATGAGCGCGCACCCCCTCTCTCTCCGTCGCAAACGAATCGCCGGGATGGTCGGCATCTATTGCCCCCAGCCCGCAGTAGTTATGCATTTCAGGAGTCACAAGGCCGCCGAAACGGAGAAAACCGGTCTCAAGACACATTTGCGCAAAAGCCACATCCGAATTAATTCCTTCGGTGCGGGCTTCCTGAATATAGTATCCGGCAAGACGGACGACCTGAGCCCGGTCGGCCTCCGGATTATTTGCCATAAAAAAGGAGACAAGCTGTTTATCAGTTAAAACGGCAGTACCGGTAAGATTTCGCGATATGGACACCCGCCTTACGGGAACTGTACGGCACGAAAAAAGTATAACGACGCAGCAAATACAAGGAAGTACTCTGTAAATTGATTTCATATATCGATTTTCGGCATAAAATGTGATTCTCCCTATTTCTTTCTTTTTTTAACGGAAAACCGCCGAAAGCTGTACAGTTCCGCATATATATAGAGTATGACAATCCAAAATAATAAACCTGATATCCGCGAACAGGTATTAAAACACGGGTTGAGTTATCCGAGCGATGAAGAACTTGTTATGCTCATTCTTGGTTCTGGGACAAAGGCGGTGCCAATCAGAAAACTTTCGCACAATGTTATGCAGGCGTTGTACAACTCAAATACGGAAAACATTATGCAGAACCTTTCAACCGTAAATGGAATAGGGACGGGAAAAAGCCTTGCAATCGCAGCGTCGCTGGAACTCGGACGGAGACGTTCAATTCACCTGCACTCTGTCGTCAGGCAGCCGAAAGATGTCGTTCCTTTTATACGTAACTATTCTGTCCTGTCAAAAGAGCACTTCATCTGTGTAACACTCAACGGAGGCCACGAAATAATTCAGATACGAGTTGCAAGCGTCGGTACCATCAACAGGACACTTGTTCACCCTCGTGAAATTTTTTCGGAAGCGCTCATGGAAAACGCAGCAGCAATGATTGTATCGCATAATCATCCGTCGGGAACATGCGAGCCGTCGGATGAAGATATCGAAACTACTCAAACGCTTATCGCCGCTTCCCGGATAGTCGGCATCTCTCTGCTGGACCATATTATCCTTGACAGAGATTCGTATTTCAGTTTCCTTGAACACAATCTGTTGTTTACAGAAAGAGAATGATGTACAATTGAGGTATCATGAAACAATTTCTGCCGTCACTTTTTCTTATCCTGTTTTTTTTCATCCCGTTCTGTGCATTTACAGACGCTGCAGAATTCAATATGTTGTCCGCGGAAAAAACAGCGCTGATTGACGAAAATAAAACAGCAATAACGATCCGTGCAAATATTCAGGACGCAGCGGTCTATCTTAACAACGAATATCAGGGGCAAACGCCGTGTATTATTTCAGATCTTGCACCGGGAACATACAAGCTCACAGTAAAAAAGACTGGGTACGGAGAACAGTATTATTTTGTTGCTGTGCAGAAGGGACAGAGCAATACTTTTTTTGTTGAACTCAAAAAAATCACAGGATTCGTTCTTATTAACGGAGTGCCTGACGGAAGCTTCATTTATTCCGACGGCAGCCTGATTTCTCCGGACAGGATACCGGCTTTCGGTGCGCCGATGGAACTTGAAGAAGGATACCACACAATTACCATACGCAAATTCGGATATACTGATTTTACCACGCAGGTATACGTCGTACGCCGTCTGATCATCCCCCTGCAGGTTTCAATGACAAAAGCAGCTTTCTCCCTTTCAGGATTCAGTGCAACCAGAAAAAAGTTCAATCCGGTATACACAGGCGCTCTTGGTTCATGTACGTTCTACTTCAAAGTTACCGCACCCGGTACCGGAAAACTTACAATTACCGATACTGCCGGAACTGAAGTGTATTCATATGCGTTCCCTGAATTTACGACATGGGAACAGAGTACATCATGGAACGGACGGGACAAATACGGCAATGTGCTGCCTGACGGTTCCTACAGCGCGACAATCACGGCCGGAGGATATACTCAGACAGCTTACACGCAGATCGATCATTCTCTCACGTATCATCCTGCCGACGTAACGAAATCAGGAACGGGAATAGGGACGATTCCTGCCGCGTTCATGATGGCGGAAGACACGACATTCATCGGCGTGGAAGTTCAGCCGTCATTCCGTACTGCAGACACCCCGTTCTATGAAGCACCGGTTAATACCTATTTCGGCATAACGCCTGTTTCGTGGTTTGAACTTTCCGTAAATCTGGGAATGCACCCGGGCATAGAAAATGTACCTCTTTCTTTCGGAGGTGCATTTAAACTTGGATCATCCGCAGTTATCACAAGTAATACAAAATTCTGTTTTGCTGCAATCATGCGGTACGGATATACAAGCCAAAAACTGTACGAACCATACGGAATTGATACGGGAAACGGCCTCGGAGGAGGAGGCGCTTTCGGTATTGAAAGCCCCCTGTTTTATGCAGGTATATCAAGCGAATATCTGTTTGGAACAATCCAGGGAAATTTGAAGAACAACGACAGTATATGGAAAAACGGGATAGGACTGGAATACCGGCCGGGGCAGACAGTCACCATAAAATCATGGTGCGCGCTTAACAGCGCATTCGGAGACACTACAGGTACATGCTGGTTCCGCGCCCTCGATACGGGAGCCGGAGTAACGCTGCAGCTCGGCAGTTCATCAGTCATGCTTAACCTCAAAGGTACGACTCTGCTCTATTTTGAAGGTATACATTACTTTTCCGGTACACTTGGTTTGACGTATTTGTTTTAATTCATTACTATATTAAGTATGAAACTTTATTCGCGTAATCAGCTCATTACAATTTCAGTAACAGCTGCCGTCGCAGCCGCTGCGGTGACGGCTTTTATTTTCATGAAACTTGATGCAAATCCCGGGCAGCAGAAGGATAAGACAATACAGGAATCGGCACAAAAAAATACCGCTGACGACAAACTGCAGGTAAAGATGTCTTTTCCTGAACAGAGCAGTGAAACACAGCAGGCACTCTCTGTTTCCGATAACGGCTCATACACGCAGGATGAGATTCAGAATATCAACGTCTACGAAAGATGCGCTGAATCCGTCGTGAATATCAACACGCAGGTTACCGGCGTAAACTGGTTCCTGGAACCTGTCGTACAGGACGGAGGCTCCGGCTCCGGTTCAATCATAGATAAACGCGGATACATTGTCACAAACGTACACGTTATCGAAAATGCCACAAAAATATACGTATCGCTTTCCGACGGAACCCAGTACGAAGCACAGGTCGTCGGGCAGGATGAAGAAAGCGATCTTGCCGTCATAAAATTCACACCGCCGGCAGGAACGGTGCTCAAGACTATACAGTTCGGCGACTCGGACAGACTCAAGGTCGGGCAGAAAGTAATTGCAATCGGCAATCCGTTCGGCCTCGACCGCACTATGACCACGGGAATCGTTTCGGGACTCGGACGTCCGGTAAAAAACAGTAACAACAGAATTATCCGCAATATGATTCAGACTGACGCGGCAATCAATCCCGGCAATTCCGGAGGTCCGCTCCTGGATACTTCGGGACAAATGATCGGAATCAACACAATGATTGTTTCGTCGTCAGGAAGTTCTGCAGGTGTCGGATTCGCAATTCCTGCGGAAACAGCAGTGCGCGTCGTTGCAGACCTGCTTAAATACGGGCATGTAAACCGCGGCACCATTCAGATGTCAATCGTGCAGCTTAACAGCGCAATTGTGCAGTATGCAGGACTCGACATTACGTCGGGAGTGCTCGTTTCGGAGATAGTAAAAGGCGGAGATGCCGACACGGCCGGCATCAGAGGCGGCTCTCAGCCTGCCCGGTACGGCAGCACGACAATATATCTGGGCGGCGATATTGTTACACGGATCGACGATATCAAAGTTGCTTCCTATGCAGACTATTTTTCTGCACTTGAAGACAAGAGACCGGGCGATACAGTAACCCTCTCGGTTCACAGGAACGGCAGAGACAGAACAGTAAAAGTAATTCTTGCTGCGCAGACTGCGGCAAACCAGTAATATGAGAAAATTTCACGTTGTCGCTCCGTACGAACCTGCAGGCGACCAGGGACAGGCAATAGACAAACTCGCAGAAGGCTTTTTCCGTGGAGATAAATATCAAACGTTGAAAGGTGTCACGGGCAGCGGTAAAACGTTTACAATGGCGAAAATTATTGAACGGGTACAGCGGCCGACGCTTATCATAAGCCATAACAAAACGCTTTCGGCACAGCTGTACCGCGAATTCAAAAGCTTTTTCCCCGACAATGCAGTTGAATATTTTGTTTCATATTATGATTACTACCAGCCGGAAGCATATGTGCCGGCCCGCGACTTATACATTGAAAAAGATGCCTCAATCAACGACGAAATAGACAGACTCCGTCTCGCAGCCACATACAGTCTTATGGAACGGCGTGATGTCATCGTTGTTGCAACAGTATCGTGCATCTACGGCCTCGGTATGCCGGATCTCTACAAGGAAATGCGCATTCATATCGAGAAGGGGCAGGCGCTCGACACTCATAAACTCGCAGAACAGCTTGTCTCTCTTCAGTACAAACGGAACGACGCAATACTCGAGCGCGGCAATTTCCGTATACGCGGCGATGTCGTGGAAATCTTCCCTGCATACATGGAAACGGACGAAGCGTACAAGATTGAACTTGACTGGGATGTTGTAGCGCGGATCAGGCGTATCAATGCAATTTCCGGCAACACAAGTGAAGAACTCGACGAGACTGTCATTTATCCGGCCAGGCACTTCGTAGTTCCCAAAAACATGCTCCTCGACGCAACCGCAAACATCCAGAAGGAACTTGACGAACGGCTCGAAGAACTGCATGCGCAGAACAAAGTACTTGAGGCGGAACGTCTTAAAACCCGTACGACTTACGATATCGAAATGATGAAAGAGATGGGATACTGTCCCGGAATTGAAAATTACTCAGGCCCTATTGCAGGGCGTACGCGCGGAGAACCTCCTGCAACGCTGCTTCATTATTTCCCTGACGACTTTCTCTGCATGATAGACGAAGCTCATGTGACTGTATCACAGATTGGTGCTATGTACGAAGGCGACAGAAGCAGAAAGCAGAATCTTATCGACTTTGGATTCAGACTGCCGAGCGCGCTCGACAACCGTCCGCTCAAATTTGAGGAATTCCGCAAAAAACTTAATCAGGTAATCTATGTGAGTGCGACTCCGCGGGCTGATGAGATAAAACAGAGTTCGCAGGTTGTAGAACAGCTTATCCGCCCGACGGGTCTGCTTGATCCTGTTGTAGATGTGCGCCCGAGCGAAGGGCAGATGGAGGACATCTACAAAGAGATAAAGGCGCGTATCGCAAAAAATGAACGGAGTCTTGTCCTCACGCTTACAAAAAAAATGGCAGAAGATCTGACTGACTATCTCACAGGTCTTTCTCTGAAAGTACGGTACATTCATTCTGAAGTAGAGACATTCGAACGCGTGGAACTGCTCAAAGGACTTCGCTCGGGAGAATTCGATGTACTTATAGGAATCAACCTTCTGAGGGAAGGAATAGACTTGCCAGAAGTATCGTATATCGCCATTCTCGACGCAGACAAAATCGGCTTCCTGCGTTCCGCTACAAGCCTTATTCAGATAATCGGACGGGCGGCACGTAATTCCAACGGTACAGTTGTCATGTACGCCGACCGCATGAGTGATGCAATGAAGGAAGCACTGACAGAGACGCAGAGACGCCGTGAACTTCAGGAATCATACAATAAAGAACACAACATTACGCCCACAACTATTGCAAAAGCTGTTGAAGATATTCTTGTACGCAGGGAAACCGACGCGCATGAAGATGCAAAAGTCGAACTTGAAGCGCTCAAGAAAAGTGCAAACCTGTTCGCACCTGCACAACGGCATAAACTCATCGCCGCGCTTAAAAAGGAAATGGGAGAAGCTGCAGACAAGCTTGAATATGAACGGGCAGCCGCTCTCCGCGATCAGATCACGGAAATTCAAAATCAATACGGCGAATGAAAGTTTTGCGTGCTGAGGAGAAATGCGCAGGCTTCCGGCTGCACACAGAACTGTCTTTCAAACAGCGGAATTCAGGCAAGTTTCGGCTTTACAAAAGCAGCCCATATGCGGTCTTCTTTCGCAATATGGGTAAGTACCCAGTTAGCGACAAAATCGTAAAATAAAAGTGCATCCTCCCGGCTGCCTGACGACAGTTTCTGAATCTGTTGATTTACTTCGTTTACGAAAGAATCGTGTTCGACCTTATGTACAGAAACGGATGGATATCCGTACTTTGTCATGAATTTTTCTTCTTCACTGAAATGATACACGGTATAGTCAGTCAGACTTTTCAGAACTTTCGACATTTTAAGTACGTACCTGTCTGTTGATCCGGAGGCTGTATCATACAAATCGTTTGCAACTGCAAGCAGCTTTTTATGCTGATTATCTATTTCCGTAATTCCAAGCAGATACGAGTCGTCCCATTCAATTCTTTTCATTCCTTCCTCCAGTGTTACGGAAAGACCGCCTCCCCCTCTTCTTCAATACGGGAATATAAGCAGCATTTTCCGGCTCTGTATATTGCAATTGATCAAACTATTATAATTGTTTCAAATATATACAAATTCCAATAAGATTTCCATAAAAACAGGCAGATTACACAATGCAGATAAAAGCAGACGGTAAAAGGAACTGTGAAAGCCGCATCCATTGACACATCCTGTTTTTTCAGTTATAGTGCATAAACTCACACGTAATTAAGTTAAAAGGTAGGTATAGATATGTCTAGAACTTGCGATATTTGCGGAAAATCGCCGATGTATGGTAATAAGGTAAGTAATTCATACAATCATACGAAACGCACATGGAGACCGAATCTGCTCAAAGTTAAGACAACAATCGAAGGTACAACCCGCACGATCAATGTTTGCACGCGCTGCCTCCGTTCCGGCTTCATCGAGAAAAAAGTGCACGTGCCGAAGACAGAAGTGCAGGTAACGGAAAACAAATAAGTTCACAGGAGCTTTATGTAAAAGACCGCCTTATAATAAGCGGTCTTTTATTTTTTTAACGTATCCGCAGCCCTTTACCGGGTTTCCAGAATAAGCCCGTCGTATGCGGGAAGTACGGAGCCGCCGTCTTTTACCGTCCGTATAAGTTCGGAAAAATCCTTTACATGCTGCCTGCAGTATTTTGTAATACCGCGGTGATTCATGTTATGGCAGATATGCGTAAGCCACGTATGCTGTCCGCCTATTTTTGCAGCACAGGCCATTGCTTCTAGATATGAAAAATGCGTAGAATGCGGCACCTCCCTCAGCCCGTCGATTACAACGTGATCTATGATGCCGCCGTTCTCCGTAAGCAGCTCAATTGAACTGTCGGGAATTTCATTACAGTCAGTAAGATACGCAATAGAATGCCGGCTGCCGTCGGATTCAGTCGTACTCAGAAGCCATCCTGTTGTTTCAAGACTTCCGTGTTTCATCGGTACAGGAATAATACGGACTGAACCGATTTCAAGCGGACTGGCAGCAGAAAACTGCGCGCTGTCTTCCAGATCAAGCTTTGGTTTTCCGCCGCCTATCTGCGTTGTTTTAAAAATATAATCAAATCTGGTGCGTACATCCGAAAGAGCCGCTTCGTTTGAATAGACGCAAAGTCCTGTACCGGGAGATTCTGCATATTTTGCGCCCGTCGCGCTGCATCTGGATGCACCCTCTGATTTTGTATGGCTGAAAATACGAAGGTCATCAAGTCCGTTAAGGTGGTCGGCGTGACTGTGGGTAAGAAGCACTGCGCTAAGCGTGTTTATGTGATATTTTATCGCCTGTATCCGGAACTCAGGTCCGGTGTCTATTACAATGTGCGTCTCGCTGCCATCTGTTTCGCGCTGCACTATATATGCACTGCATCTGAGGCGTTTATCTTTTGCATCATGTGACCGGCAGACCCGGCAGTGACATGCTATGACAGGAATGCCGTGGCTTGTTCCCGTCCCCATCAAAACCATACGCATGACACCAGTATATCAAAGCGGACATCTGTTTGCAATGAAACACTATATATAGTGAAATATTGCCACATATACTGAAAAATGCTACTATATGTTACATTCTAAACACATAAAGGGGTCTTGAATAATGCCGTATTCTGAACCTACTAACCTGGCTGTGGTTGCATGCCCGGGTGGAGAAGTTTTTGCCGACGAAGTAATTACACATCTGAAGCACATGTACAAACACCGTTTTACACTCAAAAACGACGTCATTTCCAAAAGGTACGGACTCGAAAAAGTAGAGCTCGTAAAAAAAATCAATCTTGAAAACGATATTGATACATCCGAACTTTGTATCAGGGGCGATACAACAAAATACCGGCCGCCTGTATTCAAAGTAAACACAAGATTTACGTATTTTGCAAACGGCGAATTCAAGACAGAACTGCTTGATACAATCCGCGGCAAAGATGTTTTTATCTTTCAGGATGTTGAAAATCATGAGGTGCTGTCCCTTAACAACGGCGCAAACAAAGTTTCGCTGTCGGTAAACGACCATGTCATGTCGATGCTTGTCACGATTGATGCGGTCAGGCAGGCAGGAGCATCTGCAATCACACTTGTAGTACCGGTATATCCGTACAGTCGTCAGCATAAGAAAAAGGGCCGCGAAGGTCTTACGGCGAGCATGCTCGGACACATTTACGAAGGCCTTGGTGTGTCGCGCATCATCACGCTCGATATTCACTCCCGTGAAATCGTCAATGCTTTCAGCACCATCAATCTTGAAAACCTGCATGCAAGCTACCAGATTATCCGTGAGCTGAGTAAAATTGTCGACCTTACCGGAAAAACAGAGGATCTCGTCGTCGTCTCTCCCGATACAGGTGCAATAGACCGCAACAAATTTTACGCAGTCGGGCTGAAGCTCCCTCTCGCAATGATATACAAAGAACGCGATTATTCAATCGTTTCTCAGAACGCAAAAAATACAAACATAAAATCAATAAAACTGCTCGGAGATGTACGTGGTAAAGTCGCATTTCTTGCAGACGACATGCTCGGAACGGGGGGCACGCTGCTTAAGGCTATGGGATTCCTCAAAGAACAGGGTGCGACAAAAGTAATAGCTGCAATCAGCCTGCCGTTCTTTACCGGAAACGCCATCGAGCAGTTCGACGAAGCCTACAAACAGGGATTGTTCTACCGGATCATCGGTACGAATGCGGTATACCATGAAGAGCTGCTTAAACGCGAATGGTATATAAGCACTAATGTAAGCGGCCTGTTTGCAAACGTCATTACGCGTATTCATCATAATCAGTCGCTCAGCGATTTGCTTGAAAACCGTACACTTATTGAAAAACTCGAAAAACAGACGACACAGCAGCCTGCGGCACAAACCGCACCCCAGGCATCTGTTCCACCGCTGCAGGCCGGCAAAAAGAACGCATAATGAAAGGTATAGTTCTCTGCGCTGATATCGGAACGACTTCTCTTAAAGCAGGCCTGATAGGAGCCGGCGGAGAAATCATTTCGCTCTCGCAGCAGACATTCCGTAAACCTGACGATATTCATGCGGCACTTGCCTGGCTGCCGGCGCTCTGCCGTGCGGTTCATGAAATGTGCACTGAAGCAGCAGCGGATATCTGCGGAATATGCATTTCGGGAAACGGCCCGACAATCGTTTCGGAAGACGGAACGACGCTGCTCTGGAATGCGGACATTCCGCCTTCCGGCCCTGCTCATTCTCCGGCTGCAAAGTCGCTTTTTATTCCGAGAATCACCGCATTCCGCTCGATGTATCCCTTACAGTGGGATTCATCACGGTATGTGTATTCCGGCCCGGAATATCTGGTTCACCAGCTCTGTGGAAGCGATGTAACAATCCTCCCTGAAGCCAGATATGCAGAATCATACTGGACAGACGAACAGCTCGTTTCCGTTTCAATTCCGAAAGCGAAACTGCCTCCGTTTGTTCCCGTTTCGTACAATGCCGGCAAAACGATTCCGTCCGTAACAAAACAGCTGGGACTCCCCCTCCCCGTTCCCGTACTTTGCGGCGGACCCGATTTTATTGCGGCAATGGTCGGCACTAATTCTCTTGAACAGGGAAAGATATACGACTGTGCAGGCTCAAGCGAGGGGGTGAATCTCTGCACGCCTGTTCCCGTCAAAACACCCGGTATTCTGCCCCTCCCTTCAGTTATCCCCGGACTCTGGAACGCGGCTGTGCTTCAAACTGAAAGCGGGCGCATGTTCGTCAATTTTAAAAGAATCGTAGAAGCCATTGAAGAACGCGATATTTCATATGCCGAACTCATATCGTGGTGCATTGCAAATCCTGAAAGCGACGGATTCGAGCTTCTTGAACTCCTTGCAGACAACCTTAAAAAATCAATCAATACGCTTCTTTCGGAAGCCGCAGAAAATAAAATCAAAATAAAACTTCCTGTCGTGGTCACCGGCGGTCAGGCAAAAAACGAGCAGTGGATGCAGATGAAATGTGATTATGCAGACATTCCGCTTGCCGTATGCAACTGCGCAGATGCTGAACTTATTGGCGATGCAGTAATTGCCCAGGCAGGACTCGGCAATTACAAATCCATAAAAGAAGCTGCTGACGCTATAGTAAAAATCATCAAAGTATACGAACCGGACACCGCAAAAAAACATAACATGCTGGATACTAAATGAAGATATACCGTATACCGGAAGATTTGAAGACAATCATATTCGACATAGACTCCACGCTGTACACGAACGCAGTATATGCATTTGAACAGGTCGATGTGCAGGTGCGGTACTTTGCAAAACTGCACAACATGACACCCGACAAAGCCCGCAAAATGGTCGCAGATTACCGTAAAGAATGGGCTTCAAATCACAACGGCCGGAAAATCAGTCTCGGCAACACGCTTACGGCTTTTGGTGTGACAATAGAAGACAGTATCGAATGGCGTAAGAAACTGCTTGAACCGTCGCAGTTCTTAAAGCGCGATGAGCAGCTCATTCCCGTGCTCACACTGCTCAAGAAAGACTATAATCTCATATGCGTGACAAATAATCCGCTGCTCCCTGCACAAAAAACACTGGAGGCAATCGGCATTGCCGATATCATTCCGGACATTATCGGGCTGGATACCTGCCATAAGTCAAAACCGGCAGAAGAGCCTTTTCTGCTTGCTGCTGAAAAAACGAACGTAAAACCTGAAAACTGCCTGAGTGTTGGTGACCGTTACGACATGGACATCGCCCTGCCGCTCGAACTCGGAATGGGTGGTATTCTTGTTGCCGGTGTAGCCGACGTGTATACGCTTCCCGGAATTCTGAAATAAATTGTACACAAAATTGTTTTTCATTCAGGACGTGTTATAATGGTATGCATGTATAACATTTCGAAATTTGAAAAAAATATTGTATTTAACAATGATGGGCATCTTTCATTTTTTTTTATTGGAACTGGAAGCGCCTTTTCCAAGAAAAACTTTCAGACAAATGTACTTATCGTAAAGGGAGACGATCATGTGCTCGTTGACTGCGGTACACTCTGCCCTTTTGCGTTTTCTACATATAACTCTTCAATCACATCGGTCAAAAATATACTGATTACCCACTCTCATGCAGATCATATAGGCGGTCTTGAAGAGATGGCTCTTATGGGGCGGTATACAACAAAGGTACGTCCTAAAATGGTAATCACCGACTATTATAAGAAAATATTATGGAACGAGTCCCTTAAAGGAGGATGTTCCTACGGCGAGTACACAGACGGCAGTTATATGCAATACGATAACTATTTTGAGCAGATAAAACCGAAGCTGCTGAGCAACACACCCCGTCCGTTATATGAGGCTGATGTCGGTTCCATCAATATAAAAATTTTCCGTACAAAGCATATCCCTGATACTGCGGGCTCATGGCGCAAGTCATTCTACTCTGTAGGCATACTTGTCGACAACCGCATCCTCTTTCCAAGCGATACACGGTTCGACAGGGAACTGATTGACTGGATGTGCAGTTCTCATCCGATAGAATACATCTTTCACGATTGTCAGTTCTATACAGGCGGCGTTCATGCGTCCTATGAAGAGCTCAAAACGCTTCCAGATACCATCAGGAACCGCATGTTTCTCTGCCACTACGGAGACAATTACGAAAATTTCGATGCAGAAAAAGACGGATTCTCAGGTTTTGCAAAACGCGGAGTATATTACAATTTCGACTGAGAATCCCGTTGAGTAAAATATCTTTTTCTGATATCTTTATACGTATGGTCCATTAGCTCACCTGGATAGAGCGGCCGCCTCCTAAGCGGCAGGTAGTGCGTTCGAATCGCATATGGGCCGTAGTTTGTAAAATCAGAAAAGTCCTGAAATCTTTCCGTCGTCATCTATATCAATGTTAAGTGCTGCAGGGAGTTTCGGAAGCCCAGGCATGACCATGATGTCGCCTGCAAAGGCTACGACAAATCCCGCTCCTGCGTACAGCTGCACATCGCGGACGGGAAATGTATATCCGTGCGGTGCGCCGTAAAGCTTCGCATCGTGGCTGATTGAATTCTGCGTCTTGGCAATGCACACGGGAAGACTGCCGTATCCCTGTTCTTCATATGTTTTAAGCTTTTTAAGTGCGGCTCCGTCAAACTGTACTTCACCTGCGCGGTATATTTCTTTTGCAATCTTTTCAATTTTTTTATCAAGCGGAAGTTCAAGCCCGTACAGTTCATGAAAGTCCGCTTTGCTCTCATCGCAGAGTTCGTCTACAGCCTTTGCAAGTTCTTCCATTCCCTGACCGCCATTTGCCCAGCCTTCACTGAGCACGACGCGCGCGCCGGATTGTGAACAAAGGTCTTCCAGCAGCTTTATTTCTTCCGGTGTATCGGTTGTGAATCTGTTGACCGCAACAATTGCCGGAACGCCGAATTTCCCGATATTTTCAAGGTGCACCGCAAGATTTGCAAATCCCGCTTCAAGCGCTTTCGTATCAGGTTTTCCAAGCTCAGCTTTTGCAACTCCTCCGTGCATTTTCAAAGCGCGAATTGTTGCAACAATGACAACTGCTGACGGCGCAAGGCCGAACATGCGGCACTTGATGTCCATAAACTTTTCGGCGCCGAGATCAGCGGCAAAACCGGCCTCAGTAACGACATAATCACCTGTTGCAAGAGCGCAAAGCGTTGCGTTGATACTGTTGCATCCATGCGCGATATTTGCAAACGGACCGCCGTGCACAAAAGCAGGTGTTTTTTCAAGTGTCTGCACAAGATTCGGGCGGACTGCATCTTTCAGCAGCGCCGCAACCGCACCGGTACATTTCAAATCGCCGAATTTTACCGGCCGTCTGCTGTAATTCTGGGCAATAATGATATTTGAAAGCTTATCCTTAAGTTCTTTTATAGTACGCGACAGACAGACGATTGCCATTATTTCACTTGCAACAGAAATGCAGAAATGATCTTCGCGCGGCACGCCGTTGCTCCTGCCGCCAAGCCCTACAATGATATTGCGGAGCGCACGGTCGTTAAGGTCTACGCATCGTTTCCACGTAATCGTACGGGGATCAATTTCAAGTTCATTTCCCTGCTGTATATGATTGTCGATGAGAGCTGCAATAAGGTTGTTCGCTATTGAAATGGCATGGATATCGCCCGTAAAGTGAAGGTTGATATCCTCCATTGGCACTACCTGCGCATAACCTCCGCCGCATGCACCGCCCTTTACGCCGAAACACGGTCCGAGAGATGGTTCCCGGAGCGCTATGACAGCTTTTTTTCCGATTCTGCGCAATCCGTCGCCAAGTCCGATGGATACGGTCGATTTTCCCTCGCCTGCAGGAGTCGGAGTAATTGCAGTCACAAGGATAAGGCGTCCCCGGTTTGCAGGATCCGATGCTTTTTTCTGAAGGGTACGGAGCTCTTCCACCGTAAGCTTTGCCTTGTACCTGCCGTACATATCGAGTCCGTCTTCCGCAATGCCGATTTTTCCCGCTATTTCGGTAATCGGCGCCATAGTATTTTTCTGTGCAATTTCAATATCAGATAACATGAAGAGACCATCCTTTATTAAAAAACTGCTTATATTTTATACTAAGAGAGAAAGTATGGCTACTGTTTCAGCTTTTGAATTTCCTCGTCTGTAAGCTCGCGGTACTCACCCGGTTCAAGAGAAGGATCAAGTTGAAGCTCTCCTATCGAAAGCCGCTTTAAGTATACGACCTCGTTTCCGAGCGCGGCAAAAATACGCTTTACTTCGTGGTATTTTCCTTCATAAATCGTAAGCCGGCAGCTGCCGGATTCTGATTTGTCTGCATCAAGCCATATAAGTTCTGCCGGTTTGCAGTCAGCTTCCGCTTCGTTTCCTTCCGGCGGAATATGGATTCCCTGCGCACACCGGGCAGTGTATTCTGTCTGTTCAATTTTCCCGGCAGGAATTTTTAAATGAACAAGGTATGTCTTGCTGCGGTGAGTTTTCGGCGACGTAATAAAGTGCGTAAGCTCGCCGTCAGTCGTAAAAAGAAGCAGCCCCTCCGTATCTATATCGAGTCGTCCGATAATATGCAGGTGTTCCTCAAGATACGGTGTGTGATACGATTCATCAAGCAGGTCGAACACAGTTCCGTGAAGGCCGTCCTTATTGGCACTTACATAATCACGGGGTTTGTTCAGCATGATATACACGAACCTGCGCAGAGAGAGCGCTTCACCGTCGACTGCTATCACGTCGCTGCCCGAATCAACTTTAAGTGCCGGATCTGTAACGACCTCATTATTAACCTCGACTGCGCCGGAATGCAGCAGTGACCGCACGTCCTGGCGGGAGCCGAATCCCTCATGTGCCAGAATCTTATCAAGCCGTTCTTTACTCACTCAAAACTCCAGTGTACAATTTTATCGATCCTCAATCGGAATATACGCACGTTCTTCCGAGACATTTTTATATGCAGGACGATAAATTCTTCCGCCGGCAACTATTTCCTCTATACGGTGTGCTGACCAGCCTGCAATACGTGAAATTGCAAAAATAGGCGTATACAGTTCGCGGGGAATGTTCAGCATGGAATAAACAAATCCCGAATAGAAATCCACGTTCGGACAGATTTTTTTGTCGCTGCCGTGCATCTGCATAAGTACATCAGGCGCAATATTCTCGATCAGATTATATAAGTGGTATTCTTCTTCACAGCCTTTCTCTTTTGCAAGCTCTTCAGCCTTGTCGCGGAGCAGAAGCTCGCGCGGGTCGCTTATAGTATAGACTGCGTGCCCCATGCCGTAAATAAGGCCGGTGTGGTCAAATGCATCCCTGCCGGCAATTTTTGTAAGATAATCGCGTACCTGTTTTTCACTGCTCCAGTCGGTAAGATGAGCTTTTATATCGTCAATCATCTCCATGACACGTATGTTTGCTCCGCCGTGCCTGCGTCCCTTCAGGGAACCGACAGCAGCGGCAATTGCCGAATACGTATCAGTATCAGCCGACGAAACAACGTGGACAGTCAGGCTGGAATTGTTACCGCCGCCGTGTTCGGCATGAAGAATAAGTGCAAGATCAAGCACTTCCGCTTCAAGCCTCGTATAGTTTGTGTCCGGCCTGATAAGACGCAGAAAGTTTTCCGCAGTAGACAGCCGGGGCACAGGATTGTGGATATACATACTTCTGCCGTCGAAATATCTGAGTTTTGCCTGATACGCATATGCCGCAAGCGTCGAAAAACGCGCAATAAGCTCAATGCACTGACGCAGAATATTGGCAATTTCACGTCCCTCAGGATTTGGGTCATACGAATAACTGGCAAGTACTCCGCGGGCCATCTTGTTCATAATATCGTTCGACGGCGCCTTCATGATCATATCTTCGGTAAAGTTCGGCGGAAGCGTCCGTCGCAGGCCCAGAAACTGGGTAAATTCGTCAAGCTGATCCTGTGTGGGCAGCTCTCCGAACAGCAGCAGATAAACGCACTGTTCGTAGCCGAACTGCTTTGTTCTTTCTGCATCCTTTACAAGGTCTTCAACGTCGTAACCGCGGTAAATAAGCCGTCCGGGAACAGGTATTTTCTGTCCGTCGACAATATCGTACCCTACTACGTCACCTATACGTGTAAGACCGACTAGAACTCCCGTACCGTTCGCATACCGGAGACCTCGTTTTACATCATATTTGGTATAAAGATCAGGATTAATCGGATCGTTATTTTCTGCAAGTACAGAAAGTTTTTTCATGAATGTATTTTCAAAAATTTCTTCAATCATGTGTAGCCCCGCGTCTTTGCGTTGTCTATGTATATTTATACATCGCTGCTAAAAAAGATGTTATAATTATACATGTTTACTATATCTGTTTCAAGTAATATGAATAAAAAAATATGCGTATTATATGCGCTCTCTTGAAGAAAATATGCCGAATAATTACAATAAACAACATGAAACCGACACTCATTAAAGATTTACTTACATCCGCTCCCGACGGACGTTCTGTCACAGTATGCGGCTGGGTGCGCACTATGCGCGATTCCAAAAATCTCGTTTTTATACAGGTAAACGACGGCTCCTGCTTTGCCTCTATTCAGCTTACTTTCGACCGCAATAATCCGTCAAATAATGCAGAGGCTTCATATATAGAAGAAAATCTGGGAAAAATAAATACGGGTGCTTCAGTGCGTGCCGAAGGCGTTCTCATTGCATCTCCCGCTTCAGGACAGGCTGTGGAAGTAACGCTTGAAAAACTCACTGTACTCGGCGAATGTCCCGCGGAAACGTATCCGCTGCAGAAAAATAAAATGTCGATGGAATATCTCCGCGACAATGCCCACCTGCGTGCACGTACAAACACATTCGGTGCTGTATTCAGAATGCGCAGCCAGATGGCATTTGCCGTTCATTCGTTCTTTCAGGAACGCGGATTCCAGTATATCAATGCGCCGGAAATCACCTGCAGCGATGCAGAGGGCGCAGGCGAAATGTTCCAGGTAACAACACTGTCTCTTGAAAAGATTGCGGAACTCGGAGTAAAAGCCGGCCAGAGCGGCATGAAAATTGAAGATGCTGCAAAAATCGTCGACTACAGCCGGGATTTCTTCGGTAAAAAAGCGAATCTCACGGTAAGCGGCCAGCTCGAAGCGGAAACGCTTGCAACAGCCCTTTCCCGCGTATACACATTCGGACCGACATTCCGTGCGGAAAACTCAAACACACCGCGGCATCTTTCGGAATTCTGGATGGTGGAACCGGAAATGGCATTTTTTGATCTCGACGACGATATGGACACGGAAGAAGAATTCGTAAAATATCTTCTTACCTGGGCCCTGACAAAATGCCGGGAGGATCTTGAATTTTTTGAACAGAGAATTCAGAAGGGCCTTATTGCCACCCTGCAGCATGTTGCCGATACGCCGTTCAAGCGTATCTCATATACAGAGGCCGTCGAACAGCTTTCCAAACATGCTGATAAATTCGAATATAAGCCGTTCTGGGGATGCGATTTGCAGACAGAACATGAACGGTACCTTACGGAAGAAATTTACAAAACCCCGGTCATGGTCTACAACTACCCCAAAGAAATCAAAGCATTCTACATGAAACTCAACGACGACAATAAAACGGTAAAAGCTGTTGATGTTCTGGTTCCCGGCCTCGGTGAAATAATCGGCGGCAGCGAACGTGAGGAAAACTACGATAAACTGATGAAAGTATGCGAAGAGCGTACTATGGATATGAAAAATTACCAGTGGTATCTCGACCTCAGACGGTTCGGAACAGTGCCACATTCCGGTTTCGGTCTCGGTTTTGAACGTCTGCTGCGGTATGTGACAGGCATGGCAAATATCCGCGATGTAATTCCGTATCCGCGCGCTCCAAAACTGGCAGATTTCTAAAATAGGGAGTATAATGTAAAAAGACGGAGGTTTATGGAATCAAGAGAGAACCCTGCATTCGGCCGCAAAGTTTTTTTCCTCAATCCGGCTTTTTCGACGAAAAATGTGATTGTTAATAAGCTGATTGAAGACGAGTTTGAAGTCTACGTAATTGACGATTACCGCGATGTAAAAAGCGTCCTGCGCAATTTTCCTGATGCCATATGCTTCATCAATATAGATGATCAGCTTACCCATGAACAATGGTTCAATTTTATAAAGTCATTTGAAACGGACGAGACACTCAAATCAATTTTTCTGGGCATTTTGTCGTCAAGAATCAACAAGGCCGACCGAGACCTTTTCATGCTGAAAGCTTCCATTCCGGCAGGCTTTATCATGACAAACGAACGCCTGGAAGATATAACAGACACAATCAGAGGTATTCTGAATATTAACGGTGCAAAAGGCAGACGACAGTATGTCCGCACAAACTGCGAATCGGATCCGAATGCGCTCATGCTTGTGCGGATCGGCGGCAAAATGTACAAAATGCATCTTCTTAACATAAGCATTGTAGGAGCTGCCTGTATTCTTGCGCCGCAGTATAAAAACATGTTCCAGGCCAACAGTGTCATACGGAATATTTCCGTCATGCTTGGAGGTAAATATTTCGATTGTACGGTTGCTGTTTATGCAGTCATTTCGACTCCTGATTACTGTAAACTGGTTCTGCTGTTCATGCACGGATTGTCGTATGCTGTAAAAAAACTCATCCGCGGCTATATTACCGATACACTGCAGAAGAGAGTACTTGATATTATAAAAGCAAACCCGCGTGATATAGAAGATTATTCAAAGGCCGTAGAATCAGCTGAAAAGCAGGAAACCGAAGACGAGGCCTTCCTGCTCGACGTCTCAGACGAAGAACTTCAGGATGAAAAAAATTCTGGAAAGGATCAGTTGATTCAGGATGAATCAGGACTTGCGGACATCCCCGAATCCGTCGTGTCAAAATTCAACGGAAAACCTGAAGACCTTTCCATAACCCCCTTATTTTAAAATGCAGCAGGAAAAAAAGAAAAAACACCCGACAAAATATAAAATCGGTCAGACAATTTATCTGATACTTGTTTTTTACATTCAGAATAACTTGTATACATGTGCCGCTGCATGTGCATTCGGTTTTCTCTTCTCGTTCATTCCGATTATAATGATGGTTCTTGCCTTTCTTATACGGCTGCTTCATGCATCTCCTACGATTATCAATGCAATCATTTCATTTACGAGCCGGTATGAAACGATGTTCGATATCCGTTCGTTTATCACTTCCCTTTTCGACTATAACACGTTCGGCTGGGTCGATTTTTTGATCGTACTGTTCATTATATGGATGGCCCGTAAATTTTTCGCAACAGTCATGCAGGGAATAAACAAAATCTTTCACTACAAGGCTCCACTAAGACCGTTATTCAATCAGCTGCTGATATTTGCAGGAGAACTTTTCATTGTCATTATTGCCGCAAACATTATTTTTCTTTTGTTCACCGTACGCCAGATACTGACACAGCCGTATCTTTCTCTGCTGCGGGAACAATTCCCCCATCTATTCGGTTTTAATTCAGGTATATTTATTAATATTCTCACTTACTCGCTTGTTTTCATCTTCGTAACAATTTCCTACCGTTTTGCGGCAGGAACAAAACCCCCGATGAAACTCTGCGTCATCTGTTCCGCGCTCTGCACCGGCATCTTTTTCATCATCTCAAAACTGCTGTTTTTATTTCTGAACGTAGAAAATTACAACCTTATATACGGCGTATTAAGCAACGTAATGATTCTGTTGTTTGAAGTATACATTTTTTTCACTTTATTTCTTACGTGTGCACAGGCTATCTACGTGCTGCAGTTTTTCGATTCACTGCTGCTCGGAGAGCTGTATCTGCTGCCCGAACGTAATGACACTGCCATACTTTCGATAATCAAGCGCCTCCTGTTCATAAAACCGTCGTCGCTTATGGACAAAGATGATGTCATAAACCTGAAGGCGGGCGACATTATTTATGAAAAAGACGACAGGACAGACGATTCCTATTATGTTCTGGACGGTTCTGTTGTTCTTAACAGGGGCAATAACCTCTCGTACTACGATAAAGGCTCTTTCTTCGGCGAACAGGCATGCCTGCTGAACAAACCCCGCGCAGGCGAAGCAACGGCTGTAACAGACTGCAGGCTTATAAAAATCTCCGCAGCCTCATTCCATTCACTTCTCGAAAACAACGCAAAAGTTGCAGAAAAAGCCCTCTCTGAGGTATCCGATTATGTGGCTAAAGTTTATGGACGAACAAGCAGCTTTCTGGTATGATTGAGTTTGTATTTTAAATAAAATAACGTCGATAGCGACGGGGATTTGAATTGATGACTAAATATATTTTCATTACCGGCGGTGTTGTTTCCGGACTTGGAAAAGGTATTGCGGCCGCATCTATCGGCCTTATTTTGAAAAGCCGGGGATACAAAGTAGTAAACCAGAAATTTGATCCGTATCTGAATATAGATCCGGGCACCATGAATCCGTACCAGCACGGTGAAGTTTTTGTTACTGACGATGGAGCCGAAACAGATCTTGATCTCGGGCACTATGAACGCTTTACGGATGCTTCCCTTTCCCAGTCATCAAATACAACTGCAGGCCGCGTTTATCTTGCAGTCCTAAACAAAGAACGGGAAGGCGGATTTCACGGCGGTACTGTTCAAGTTATTCCGAACATTACCGAAGAAATACTCCGCAGAATGCTTCTCTCAACAGAAGAAACAAAGGCCGACGTAATCATTACGGAAATAGGCGGCACGGTCGGCGACATTGAGTCGCTGCCTTTTATGGAAGCAATCCGCCAGATGAAATACAAGGTTGGCGAAGAAAACTGCTGCTATATCCATCTGACGCTCGTCCCTTACATGAAAAAAGCTGACGAACTCAAGACAAAACCGACACAGCACTCGGTAAAGGAACTGCAGGAACTTGGAATCCAGCCTGACATCATCATGCTCCGCACCGAAGAACCCGTCGATATGGGGACGCGCGAAAAACTTGCGTCATTCTGCAATGTCGACACAAGCCATGTCATTCAGAACCTCACTGCAAAATCGATTTATGAAGTTCCGATTCAGATGGAACAGGAAGGTCTTGGCAAGGCTGTCTGCGAAACCCTCGGACTTAAAAACTCAAAATCGAATCTTGACGACTGGCAGAAAATGGTCGACAGGTTCAACAATCCCAAACGCGCAGTCAATATTGCGCTTGTCGGTAAATATATTGAGCTGCACGATGCATATCTTTCCGTTGCGGAATCCCTTACGCACGGAGGCATTCACAACGAAGCGTCTGTTACTATTGACTGGGTCGACGCCGAAACGCTGACCGACGACAAATTGACCGCTGACAGG
Source organism: Treponema sp. UBA1793 (assembly GCA_002314445.1). Classification (GTDB taxonomy): domain Bacteria; phylum Spirochaetota; class Spirochaetia; order Treponematales; family Treponemataceae; genus Treponema_D. Next base: position 6,931 of record DCFX01000039.1, on the reverse strand, counting down.
CTCAAAAGCGCAGACGGCATCATCGTTCCGGGAGGATTCGGAGACCGCGGTATTGAAGGCATGATTCTTGCGGCAAAATACGCACGTACGCACAAAGTGCCTTATTTTGGAATCTGTCTCGGCATGCAGATTGAAGTAATCGAATATGCCCGCGATATACTCGGCTGGAAAGATGCGAACTCGACAGAGATGAACAAAAATACGACACATCCGGTCATTGATCTTATGCCTGACCAGAACGGCAAAATCCTCGGCGGAACGCTCCGCCTTGGTAAATATGAATGTAAGATAGTCCAGGGCACGCTTACGGAAGAAGCGTACGGCAGCAGGACTATATGGGAACGCCACCGTCACCGTTATGAGTTTAACAACAAGTACCGTGAGGAACTTAAGAACGCAGGCCTTATTATTGCAGGAATAAATCCGGAACGAGATCTTGTGGAAATTTGCGAAGTCCCGGAACATCCGTGGATGCTCGGAGTTCAGTTTCATCCTGAATTCAAGAGCCGCCCGAACAAAGCCGGCCCGTTATTCAGAGAGTTCATCAAAGCGGCATGTAACTTCACTGCAGAAAAGAAAGGAATAAAAAAATGAACCGCGAAAAAATCGTCGTCCTCGATTTCGGAAGTCAGTATGCGCACCTTATTGCAAAACGATTCCGCATGCTCGGTTATTACTCCGAGATTGCTCTCCCCTCTGCGCCTGTCTCAACGTTTGAAAATACAAAAGGAATTGTTTTAAGCGGAGGACCAAGCTCCGTCTATGAAAAAGATGCTCCGGAATTCAACAATGAAATTCTTTCCCTTGATATCCCGATTCTCGGCTTATGTTATGGGCACTACATTGTTAACATGGGGTACAACGGCAAAGTTGAAAAGGCAAAAACGGGAGAGTTCGGCATTGCACATCTTAATCTGAACAAAGATGTTCACAGCCCGCTTTTTGAAGGCATCAGTTCTCCACTTCAGGTATGGATGAGCCATCAGGACGGCGTCACTGTTCCCGGCGACGGATTTGAAACAGCAGGAAGTACTGCAGACTGCAGATACGCAGCGCTGCAGAATATTTCGAAAAAACGATTCAGCCTGCAGTTTCACTGTGAAGTAAAAGATACGCCCGACGGCAACAAAATATTCGATAATTTTGCGCAGTTCTGCAAAATGGAAAAGAACTGGGATCAAAGTACCGTCCTCAATGTCATTCTTGACGATATCAGGGAAAGTGCCGGAGACAAAAACGTACTGCTTTTTTTGAGCGGCGGTGTAGACAGCACGGTGACTTTCGCACTGCTCAACAAAGCTATTGGACAGAACCGTGTGCTCGGTCTGCATATCGACAACGGGTTTATGCGCAAAAATGAAAGTGCCCGCGTCGCAGAACAGTACCGCGCATTCGGCTTTACCAATTTTATTGTCGAAGATGCAGGAAGCAGTTTCCTGAAAGCAATTGCAGGACTTACAGATCCGCAGAAAAAGCGTATGGCTGTAGGCGAAAACTTTATCACAATACGCAACGAAGTAATCGCAAAGCAGCATCTTGAGGAAGACAAATGGATGCTGGCACAGGGAACGCTTTATCCTGATATCATTGAATCAGGCGGAACGCAGAACTCAAAAACCATAAAAACACATCATAACCGTGTCGCAGGTATTCAGGCGCTCATTGCAAAGGGTCTTATCATTGAGCCGCTCAGGAATCTGTATAAAGATGAAGTCCGCTCAATCGGCAGGCAGCTCGGATTGGACAGTGAACTTGTCATGCGCCATCCGTTCCCGGGTCCCGGACTTTCCATCAATGTACTCTGTTCGGACGGAAAAATGAGCAGCAGCGATGAAGCGGATTACGCAAAAGCGCTGTCGGAAATTGAAGCGATGAAAATTCCGGCGTTCGAGGGGCAGAATCTTCCAAAGGCACAATATGTACTCCCCGTCCGTTCAGTCGGCGTACAGGGAGATTTCCGCACGTACCGCTTTCCGTCGGTACTTTCTTTTGCACCGCTTGAAAAAGGACTTTATACACATCCAGAAGACTGGAATCTCATTGAAGAAGCTTCATCGTATATAACAAACAACGCTCAGTATATTAACCGTACGCTGCTGCGTCTTTATCAGAAAAACGGTATAGAGCTGAAACTTCAGGAAGGGTACTGCGACAAACGCCGCCTTGATCAGCTGCGGGAGGCGGATAACATCGCGCTTACCGTACTGCACGAAACAGGCTGGTACAACAAGATTTTCCAGCACCTCACTATAGACCTGCCTTATGCCGGAAGTGCCGATCATGTAAGCTTTGTGCTCCGTCCTGTCGTAAGCGAGGATGTCATGACGGCTCGTTTCGCGCATCTTCCTTCCGAAGTGCTCGATCCGATTGTCCATCAGATAGCAGCCCTTCCCTTCGTAGATGCAATATACTACGATGCGACCAACAAACCCCCGGCAACTTTCGGTTGGGAATAAGCCGCATAATTTGCATAAATGCAGGTACTGATTCCCGCGTTCTTATGTCCGGCTTCATTGCCGGCGGACTTTTTTATCTTGTCCTTTTTCAGCTTTATAAATCTACGCTTGTCCGGCATCATCGGGAAACAAACGCAGAGTAATTTGTTGTACTATCTGCATCTTTGCAAATAGTACGTCGCGGGAATTGACCCGGCTCCCGCAGCATTTACTTCATTAAGATTCAGCTTTCTGCTCTTCTGCAGTCTGTTCCGCATCCTTTTCAATCTTAAATTTTGATACTTCATCACTTAGTTTATCGGTCAAATCGGCAAGCATGCCCATGTTGTTGTGGATACTTCCCATGCTCTCGGTAATCTCATGGCTGCCTGTTGCAATTTCGCCCATACCGGTAGCAGCACCCCTGGAAATATCTGTTACATTGTCGACAATAGTATTCATTGTGTCCGATTCTGACTTCATCTGAGCAGAATTTTCCCGGACATGTTCAGACACGCCTGTAAGAGCTGTCATGGCAATAAGTATCTGTTCTCCTCCCTGAGAAAGCTCCTCAGAGTGAGCAAGAATTTCCTCAAATGATTTTGCCGTTTCCTGTACTTCTATATTAACCTTTTCAATCACCTTCAGGCTCTGCTCACTGGAAGTATCAGCTTCATCGATTTTTTTGAGAATATCTTTAAGTCTGTCGCTTATATTTTTCGCATTTTGAGACGATGTTTCCGCAAGCTTCCTTATTTCTGATGCAACAACGCCGAATCCTTTTCCGGCTTCTCCGGCATGGGCTGATTCTATTGATGCGTTCATGGCAAGAAGATTCGTCTGAGCTGCAATGGAATTGATAACCGATACCATATCGTTTATTGTACCGATATTTTCGCTGATGCTTTTTATAACGGAACGGGTATTCTCCACGTCATGTTTTCCTTTCTGCGATGCCTCTGCAAGCAGTCTGCTTGCACTGCTCTTTTGATTCGTAATATCCGAAACGCTTTTTAATGCAGTAACAATCTGCTTGACAGACGCTGTTGCTTCTTCTACTGCACTGCTCTGATTTTCTATACTGCTGTCCAGCGACAGTATGTTTGTGTTTATCTGCGCAACAGCGCTTGCAGCCTTTGCTGCAGTATCGTCAAGTATCTTCATCTGCTCGTTCATCGAAGCGGCATTCGACGATATTTCATGAAGCGCGCTGAATGTCTCCTGTGTGGCATTCGTCATAATCTCCTTGAGATTAACAGCCTGCTGCATGGTTTCATTGATCGACCTGACAATTTTTGAAAGTCTGTCCAGAAACGTATTATAACTGATACTCAGGTCACCGACTTCATCTTCCGATAAAACAGGAAGCCGGCCAGTCAAATCTCCTTCCCCTGTAGAAAGAGATTTCAGAACGGATGCTACGGAACGGACAGGTCTTGATATGTTTCTTCCGAGAATAATCGAAACAATAATAGCAAGTATGACAACAATCAATAGTATACCTGCTATTGCTATCATACTTTGCCGGATAACTGCGGCATGTGCTTCTTTTTTTTCTGTAATAATTAAATCAATATCGTCAATATAATTTCCGGTTCCGACAACCCAGTCAAACGGCTGATAATAGGCCGAATAGCTGCGTTTCGGTTTCGCTTCCGTCTCTCCTTCCCGGGGAAAGGCGTAGTTGAAGTATCCGCCGCCGGCGAGCGCCTGTTTTATTATCCCCTGAATAAGCAGCGTCCCGTTCATATCCTTTTCGTTAAATCTGTTTGTTCCTTCTATTTTACTTCCAAGAAAGACAACATTGTCGCCTTTTGAAGTATCTATCCAGAAATAGTTATTATTATAGCGCAAATCGCGGACAACAGCTGCCGCCTGTGATTCAGCCTCTTCCTTTGTATATATTCCGGATTCGTACAGCTTGCCGTACCGGTCAAGAATAGTTATTACCGTTTCCACCTCTGATTTAATCAGTTTATCATAATCATCTCTTAGTGTGTGCTCCAAAGAAGCAATATCATCATTGCTGACTTTTGTAAGAATAACGAAATTTGCAGCAAGGCAGACAATTCCGACACCAACACCGGCTGCTAATGTTGCAAGAAATATTTTTGTTGAAATCTTTTTCATCCGCATTCTCCTTGAGGGATTGGCATACTGAAATGCTATTCAGAGTATCCTCTGTTTTTGATTTCCGTATATATACAACTATAATCCGAAACACGCCGGAATACAATTTTTCAGATAAACTATGCATAATTAAACAGTCTGTTTTACAGGCAGCAGCCGGGATACCCGTTATTTCGTCCTGAATTTACCGATTTTCTCAGTAAGTGAATTAATACTGTCCCTGTTCTGTCCTGCAAGCTGATTAACGGCTGTTATTGCACGGTTTATTTCCAGTACCCCTGAAGCCATCTCGGAAATACCGCCCGAAACTTTTTCATTAATTTCACCCAGCAGGGTACTTTGCTCAAACACTTTCTGACTTTCTGCAAGCATTTCATTTGAACCGTCTTTTACATCCGAGGTAATGTCGTTAAGCTGCGAAACCGCAGTTGTTATTTCCCTTCCCCCCTCGTTCTGCTCTACCATCGCATGATGTATTTCTTCTTCCAGACTGCTGACAGATTGTACTTTTCCCTCGATTTCCTCAAACTGCCCCCGCATGACATCAGTTTCCTCTGTAATTCTGGTAATTGATTTTTGTATTGTTGAAAGTATTTTTGAAATCGTCTTTGTCTGAGCCGACGATGATTCCGCAAGTTTTCGGATTTCATCGGCAACAACGGAAAAGCCCTGTCCGGATTTACCGGCGTGCGCTGCTTCTATGGCGGCATTCATCGCAAGCAGATTGGTCTGGTGTGCAATATTTCCGATAATAGAAGTGATTTCCGCAAGACCTGCGGACTGCTTTACTATTTCCGAAATTTCCTCAGACATATTCAGCAAATCAGTCTTTCCCTGATCAGATGCATTCTTCAGCCCGGTAAGATTTTCTGCATTGTGACCGAGAGTCTTCGTTACAGATGCAATGTTGGAGATCATCTCCTCGACGGCTGCAGAAGACTGAGTCACGCTTGCCGACTGCTGTGAAATAAACAGATTAAGCTTTTCTATTGCGTTTTTAATATTTCCCACTGCGGTACCGGTTTCATTAACCCCTGCAGATTCGCTTTCTGTCTGGGCGGTAATTGTTTCAATATGAGAACTAATCTGCTGGATCGAAGAGGATGTCTCGTTCATATTCGATGAAAGTTCAATCCCGATATCGGACAGAATACCTGACTGCTTTTCAATTTCCAGAACAAGATCTTTGACTTTATCGAGCGTAGAATTGAAATAGGCGGCCATATCTCCTATTTCATCATGTGACCGGATGCTGATTCGTTTCGTCAAATCACCGGAACCTTCGGAAATATCTTTAAGCATTGCAGTTACTGTTTTGATTGGTTTGGTAATAGTACGGACAAAAACAGCAGATATTATCATAATAATAAGAGTACAAAGGAGGGTAAGGAGAGCAGAAGCGGACAATTGGTTCCTCAACTGGCTGGTAATGACAGCCATATCCTTTGCAATAAGAAAAACTCCGGCTGCCTTTCCGGCGGAATTATATATGGGCCAGTAAGACGTATCGTATTTTTTCCCGAATACCACATTTTTCCCAATATATATTTCTCCTTTCTCGAGAACTGTTTGCAGAATGACGGCGTTGGTGAGTTTTGTTCCGATTATTCGTTTCCCATCGTCACCAATAACAGTTGTCGAAACCCTTGTATCGTTCTTGAATATGGAGCATTCGACGCCGTAACTTTTCTTTATCATATCCACAAACTCATCAGTTGCAAGATCATATCCGGTCGTAACAGAGCCGATTATTTTTCCATTCTGGTAAACAGGAGAACCTGCACGAAGCGAAAATTTTACGACAGTTCCCTCTTCAAAACTGCACGTCGTTTTTCCCTGAAGCGCCTGAACGACATTTTCCTGGTTTATCACACTGTCGCCGGATTTATCAGAATGTCCGCGCGCAATGACTATACCAGACATATCTGCTATGGTGATAAAATCCATCTCCAGCTGTCTGTCTGCATCCGCTGCAAGCTTCTGAAGCAAAGGCGAATTGTGTGCGGCCACTGCTTCTATTACATCAGGACGTCCGGCCAAAAGCTCTGCAGTTCCTATAGAACGATTTTGAAGATTTTTTATATATACCCGTACAGTCTCGCCGGTTCTCGTTATGTCCTCATGGGTATAGCTGGTAAATCCTTTATTGAATATCGCATATGATACGGAACAAACGACAACTCCGACAATCAAGACGGAACCGATTACAAGACTTTGAATTTTCCGCGAAATTGACTTTTTCATTTTTTCTCCTGTCTTTACTCAACCGCTGTTTATAGTATACAGATATTCCATTATATTATTTATTTCTTCTCTATATATTATAGGTTACTATTAATCTTTTTCTGACGGAATTTTTATGAAAT
>DCFX01000098.1:5720-7921 GCA_002314445.1 Treponema sp. UBA1793 | reverse complement strand
CCGCTCTCTTTTGCAGAGTATCTTGATTTCAGAAAACAATACACGACTCCATCAGACACACATACGGAACTTGCACGGTATCTCAAATTCGGCGGCTTTCCGGCACTCCATCTGCGCAGTTACACACAGGAAGAAGCATACACCAATGTATATGACATATATAATTCCGTCATATTTTCCGACATCGTAAAACGCAGTCAGATACGGAAAATCGATCAACTTGAACGAATCGTAAAATATATTTTATCCAACACCGGCAGCCTTTTTTCTTCACTTGCCGTTTCAAAATATCTCAAAAGCGAACACCGGACAATCGACGATGAAACAGTCTACAGTTATATTGCAAAACTTGAGGGTACTTTTATTCTGAACCGCTGTTCCCGGTATGATGTCCGCGGAAAAGAAATTCTGAAAACACAGGAAAAATTATATCCTGCGGACCCTGCATTACGGTACAGTGTTCTTGGTTATTCATCGGACACGACAGCCGCCATGCTTGAGAATATCGTATATATTGAACTGCTCCGACGGGGATACAGCGTGTATACCGGTAAAGACGATACAGCAGAAATTGATTTTATCGGAATAAAAACCAACGAAAAAATATACATACAGGTTTCGCAACAGATATCATCGGCAGAGACGGAACAGCGTGAATACGGAAGACTCCTGGACATTCACGACAACTACCCCAAGTACGTTCTGCGCGCTGACGAATTTGCCGGCGGCAATCATGAAGGCATCCGGACAATGCACATAGCGGATTTCCTGCTTGGACAGTTAATCCTAAATCGGAAAAACCGTAAAGTAAAATTGTATCCATATTTCAGAATATATCAACTCGGTGGGCAGATATCAGGCACACGCCTAATCAGTCGCAAATAAATCCCGTGTATATATCTTTGACTTTACATCATCAAGTTCTTTCGTTACCCGGTTGCATAGTATGACATCGGCCTTCTGTTTAAAATCAGTAAGATTGTTCACAACCTTTAACCCCATAAATTCAGATTCTGTCAAAGAGGGTTCATAGATAATGATTTGCGTACCACAGGTCCTGATGCGGTTCATTACCCCTTGAATGGCACTCTGTCTGAAGTTATCACTGCCAGCCTTCATCGTAAGCCTGTACACACCGACAACGGCAGGATTCCGCCGCAGTACCATATCAGCTATATGAGCTTTTCTTGTTGCATTACTGTCAATAATAGCACTTATAAGGTTCTCAGGGACGTCTTTGTAATTCGCTTTCAGCTGCATCGTATCCTTGGGCAGACAGTATCCTCCATAGCCGAACGAAGGATTATTGTACGTATCTCCGATGCGGGGATCAAGACTGACGCCTTTTATAACTGTTCTTGTGTCAAGGCCGCGCAGTTCCGCATATGTATCAAGTTCGTTGAAATACGCAACCCGAAGAGCAAGAAACGTATTACTGAACAGCTTTACTGCCTCCGCTTCCGTCGGTTTCATAAAAATGACAGGTATCTGCTCTTTTACAGCACCTTTTACAAGCAATTGTGCAAACAATACAGCCTTCTCCGATATGTCACCCACGATAATCCGGGAAGGATACAGATTATCATACAGTGCCTTTCCTTCCCTGAGAAACTCAGGACTGAACATAATAGTAAGTTCCGGATGTATCCGGCGCATGCGTTCGGTAAAGCCTACCGGAACAGTTGATTTTATTACCACCGTGGCAAGCGGATTTATTTTTTTCACATCTTCTATAACAGATTCGACACTTGAAGTATCAAAATAGTTTTTATCAACATCGTAATTGGTTGGTGTTGCAATAATCACGAATTCCGCATCCCGGTACGCCTCCTCCGGATGTGTAGTCGCTTTCAGGTGAAAATTCTGAACAGAAAGATACACTTCTATATCCCTGTCGGCAAACGGAGATTTTCTGCTGTTCACTAAATCAACCCTGTGCTGCTCAATATCAACAGCAGTGACATCATTATTCTTTGAAAGCAGAACTGCATTTGCAAGCCCGACATATCCTATTCCCGAAACAGCAATTTTCATATAAGCCCGTCCTTTGCGACATTCTCTTTTCTTTTTGTTATATGCATATTACAAACATATTAAATTTCAGCTATCCGGATAATTGATGAATCCGGTCTGATAATAGCGGAAAAAAAATCAATACCCCCGCCGCAAGCAGGGTATATTGTTCTCTAAAGGTATCGCAG
>DCFX01000098.1:0-5418 GCA_002314445.1 Treponema sp. UBA1793 | reverse complement strand
TATTAAATCCTCCGCACGAATAAAATTCCACGCCATGTAATTAAAAAAACACCGCCAGTAAATTTAGAATTTCACGCCATACTATGTAAAATTTCATGCCGTGGTACGTAAAATTCCTCGCCGTGGTACGTAAAATTCCTCGCCGTAATACGTAAAATTCCTCGCCGTAATACGTAAAATTCCTCGCCGTGGTACGTAAAATTCCATGCCGTAGTACGTAAAATTCTATGGCATGCAGTTTTCTCATATTGCATGCCTTTTTTATTCCTTAAAAAATACAAAAAAGGCCGGCTCCTCAGACAGGAACCGGCCTTACAGCAATTCTTACAATATATGTGTATTACCCGATGATAACCCGGTCAGGACTAACAGCATGGTCGTACCGGTCGACTCCCGGCTGCGTTACAAGCTCCACCTCATACGTCCCGGCTGCTGCGTCTGCTGGAATCGTACTGTCCACTATTACTTCACCGTTCCTCGTGTACTTCCCCAGACGAATCTTTTTCTCCGAAGCGATATCGTTCAGGAATACCCCCTGCTTCTCATCTGCGGCATCGATCTTCAGATATTCTCCCTTTATGCGCAGAGTATCGCCGCTTTTGAGCGTTGCAGCAGAAATTTCATCGCCCTGCTCGTTACGTTTGACCACGGGGAGTTCATTCCCGTTTACATCAAGATAAAAAGCCCCTTCAATCTTCGGAACCTGAACGAACACGGAACTTACACGTTCAATCTCTGCGGAGGATAACAGCTCTGTCCGGACTGACTTTGTACTGCGGAAATGGATGTTCAGTGTATGGTCATTTCCTTTTCCGCCAGGACTGTATGTTTCGTCGATTGTCTGACACGAGCCGCCTGCAACCGCCCATACCGTCCCGAAAGGTACCTGTACCGTATACCCCTGCCCTGCAGACCGCAGCACAATTATACGCAGAACGGAAAGTACGGCACGCATATCGGCTTCGGTAATAGTCGAATTGTATTCCCGCATCTTCTTTATAAGCATATCCTCATCCATTATGTTCATGGTGCGGCTGCAGATAAAATACGGCTTCTTGTCGTCTTTAGCCAGATAATTTTTCCTTGTAAAAACCTGTAACATATTCGTTTATCTCCCGCACACCGGAATAAGACCCGCGGTGTCCTGTTTCCGGTGCACATCTGTTTTATGCGGCTCCCGCACTGCAACGCAGCGTTTCCGGGTGCCTGTCGATGTAAAAGATAGCACAGCGCAAAGCCGCCGGGAGATGAGGTTTCCCCCCTGTTTTCAGGGGGGAAACCTCATCTCCCGGGTATGTGCATATGGCAGTACCTTTCCGGGTGTGCACCAGAGCCGGCCGGCATTCTGCACAGGGAGACGATAGTATGAATGATTCACTAACTCACATGAAAACAATCAGAGATATGATGAGACGGGCAGCAGCACCGGATGCGGATATATACCGGGATCTGCTTGCATGCTTTAACGGTACGCCGTATGTATGGGGAGGAAGTTCGCCTTCGGGATGCGATTGTTCCGGCTCCGTCTGTACCGCACTCAACATACTGTACGGAACGGATAAAGACGAGACAGCCGATACGCTGCACAAGCTGTACTTTACGGAAATGAAGGATAACGACGACGCACTCTGTGCCGTCTTCTTTCTTAACCGCGCAGGAAGGGCTGTACACGTTTCGGGAAGAACAGGAGACGACTTTTATATGAACGTCTCAAGCGCAGAACCGGGACAAAAGGGGACAATACGTTCGTACGAAGAACTCAGGACAATGTATCCGTCCTTCCGTATGGTGCAGCAATCGCTGCGCACGGGAGCGTGGAGATGAGCATGTACGATAAAAGCTTCGCTGACATTTTCACGTATCTTGCAAAACGGGCAGTCATGCTTATAGCAAAACTGCTGGGATTTAAAACGTTCTGCCTTATGTTCACAACAGTGCTGCTTAAACATCACATAGTAAGCGAAAGCGTATGGCAGTCTGTAATGATTACCGTTCTCTGCGCGGCAGGCGGCGTACGGCTTGCAGACATCTATTCGGCTGCCACGGCTGCCCGAAAACCGGGCAGCCGTACAGAACCGCTGGCAAAACAAGAAGAGGAGGAAACGTATGAAACAGAGGAAAAACAGTATGATGCTGCGGGCAGTACTGTGCCTGGCAGCCGGACTTCCCGCACAGATGCAGCTATACAGCGCGCAGCCGGAAAAGGGAAAGAGCGCATCCGCGCACTGCTCAGTACAGACTGCAGGCATGCAGGAACTGCCGGTTCAGAAAGCAGTACCGGTACCGGACAAAAACAGTCTGATGCTGCAGGTAACACCGGAACAGCTGGCACAGATTGACGGAATTATCGACGAAACGGTAGCAGAAGCACTTGAAGTACAGAGGAAGGAGTACGAACTGCAGGCGGAAAGCGAACGGCGAAAAACAGCAGCCGCACGGCAGGGAATTGAACGGAGCCGGAACTTCTGGCGGAATACTGCAATAACATCATGTGCTGTACTGGCCGCAGGTATCTGCACGGAACTGCTTATATATAGAAGAAATCAGTAAAAAAGAATAGAGGCTGTCCTATAATGGACAGCCTCCGTTTTTCAAAAACTACGCATTTGTATATCAGAGTTCTTTAAACTCCGATACACCATCCTTCAAGTGTATGATTATGACATCATAAAACGGATAGTCCTTATATTCAATTTCGAACGTTACACTCCCGGGAAAATCTTTGGGCATTTCTATTCCTATATATGATTTCCGTTCAACACTGCCGCTGTTGGAATCACCGTCTCCGGACTCTTTAAGGTTATACGTTCCGTACACACCAGTATTTTTATACGTGCCGTCCTTTTCAAGTTCAAGAGTAACAAGTCTGCAGTCAAAACCGGCCTGTGAAGTCTCGTTTTCAATGCGGATCTGATTATAACTTTTTTCCGGTCCTTCAACTTTGAATATCATAGAATCGTCTGCAAAAGCAAATGTTCCAAGTGCTAAAACAGCAAGTAATGCAAGTATTTTTTTCATAAATAACTCCTTTTTTAATTTTACCGAATCGCTGACATAATGTCTCTATATATTTTCCAGACAGGCCGTAAGCTGCGACCGTATCTTCTTCTCGTCATATTCTTTCCCTATAAATACAAGCTGGTTCATACGGTCGCCGTATTGCCCGTCCCACGTTTCCCGTATGTCGGGATTATTTTCAAGCACATTCTGCTGCTCCTCTTTGTCGAGCGACGCGACCCAGCATGAAATTTCGGACACTGAACAGTTACGTCCCGCCTGTTCAAACAGCTGCATGTCTCTGTCAGAATCGGAAAACCACATATATCCTTTTGCGCGGATAAGGCTCTCCGGATAGTCGTCATGCAGGAATGCCAGAAATTTTTCACGGTTGAACGGCGCGCGTTGCTCAAATACAAACGACGAAATACCGTATTCGTCGGTGCATGTCCGTTCCCGGTTGGTAAGGCTGTCGTATGCTTTCTGAATGGCAGAAGATGAGTCGACCGAATCATAATTGAACTCCGTATCTGCCAGAATACGTTCCGGCTCTATCTTACCGTTAATTGATTCTATGATTTCCGCTTTATGCTGGAACATTCTTATTACGCTGCGCACTTCTTCTATCTGTTTTTTTGTGAGCAGATCGCATTTATTAAGCACTATGTAATTGCAGAATTCCATCTGATCAACAATCAGCGTCGTTATTTCAGGGTCGGTTTCATTGTCTTCCGCCGCTTCATCGTAATCCTGCAGTTCGGAAAGAAATTCATGGTATATTCTGTCTCCGTCAACAACGGTAACAATTGCATTCAGATAAACATTCGCCTCTTCATGTTCCGTATAATCAAGGAATGCCGCGGCAATTGCCCCCGGATCACTGATGCCGGAAGCCTCGACGAACACGGCATCAACGGAATTATCCGTTGAAAGCTTTTCCAGCTGCGTAATGAATTCATCGCGGAGCGTACAGCAGATACATCCGTTCTGCATTTCCACCATCTGTGCCTGTGCGACAGCTGCACCGTTTTTCTTTAACAGTTCCGCATCAACATTGATGCTTCCCATATCGTTTACAATCAGCGCAATTTTCCGCGTTTCTTTGCGGAGCAGTTCATTAAGCAGCGTTGTCTTTCCCGAACCGAGATATCCTGTTATAAGGACTACCGGTATTTTATTTGTTTTTTTCATAGTATCTCTATACAATATGCTATTTGCAACTTACTTGCATATTGTATACATCCACTTTCTCTGTGTCAACCGCAATACCATGTTGCACAGCTTTACTATTATCATTTCCATAATCATTAAAGTGTACAACTATTCTCCGCGCCGCAGGCAACCGTCTAATATTTTCTTACCTGTAATTCCGGTTACAAAGCGATTGGCGCGGTTTATACGTAGAGAGCGCAGCGATTAGCACAAAATGTAACAAAAGAATTATCAGGTTGAAGCGTTTGTTAGAAGAATTTTGCTTAATAATTCACTGTTGCAAGTTCATCCTTGAGTGCTTTTTCAACAAAATTATTAATTGATATTTTCATTTTTTTTGCTGTAACTGCTACTTCTTTATGCAATTCTGGTGACAATCTCAGATTAAACTTACCAGAATATGGCCTTTCTGGTTCAACTCCTTCTGCTTTACACCAATTTATATAATCATCTACTGATTCAGTAAATGCATTTTCTATTTCATCTACAGTAGTTCCTTCAAACGTTATTACGTCTCTTGTGTTGACTACATCTCCATGAAATATTTTCGATTCAGCATCAAACTCTACAATACCGATATATCCTTTATATTCCATCATATTTCTACCCCCGCGTTCTCTAAAAATCGCTTAACTGAATTCACAGCTCCTTTATCTGTTACGCGCTCCGGGTGTGGTCTATGAAAAACGGCACGCACCCCATTTAACTTCACACGAATGCGAGCTCCTGCGCCTTCTGATATTTCCGCTCCAAGTGATATAAACAAATTTTCGATATCAGACCATAATATATTATTCGGAACAGGCAATTTATAAATATTTTCAAGAGTTTTTCTATTCTTTGTGTTCACATTCATATAGTACTATATATTAGTACCAATGTCAAGAAATAAATCATTCTTCTCAAAAATATCGTAAACATAATGCATTTTATTTTATTGCACCATAATGATTTACTATCTTTCCCGCCCGGAGGGTCCTTCTAACATAAAATATACTGCCCCTGCACAAGGTACTGCCACCGGAAAACAGTCGTTAGACTGAATTTCACTCAAATTCATCTAGTATATCAATATCTTTATCTTCTTTAGCTAATAAAAAACCATTTTTGATATTATTATTTTCTAATATTTGATAAAAATCCTCTCCCTTTGAATTTTTAATTTTTTTTCCCAAGAAAAAATTATGGCTCTTCCGGGATTCTTGTGGA
>DCFX01000028.1 GCA_002314445.1 Treponema sp. UBA1793 | reverse complement strand
AAAGTATCAACGCTTCCGTATATCTCCAAATTAACGATGGAAACGGTAAAATACTTTCTCTGGAGGGACATCCCGGAGGATTTGAACAGCGCATATAATGGAACACTATTTACTGGACTGCAGGAGTTGTAAAAAGTGTTCATCGTCTGTACATTTACAATAAAAAAAGAAGCAGATATGTACAACCCATAATACCGCAGAGCACTAAAGAAGGCACTACCGGTGCCACTCTTTTTTCTATAAGGAAACGTATCATATAAACACCTCTCAATAAACAGTATAACGCAAAAATCCGGTAAAACATCACCAGGACGCTTTACCGGATTTTTCAGGTACACAAACTACAGCATCCTGCGTACGCCGAAATATCCGGATTCTTGAGCAGCAGTTTCAATATTCCAGGCAGGCAGCAAAATTCACTGATGTAACAGCCGTATAACCAACAGCTAAAACCGCAGGAACTTCAAGTACAAGGAAAAACTTATCCCGAGAATTCTAAATAATCAAAATACTTTAATATATCAAATACAATAATTATTAATGATAATATTGACAAATAATTAATAAGTTCTATAGTAATATCCTATGTTAGATACATCAAAAAAATTATCAATCTGTATTTTTTTAATCTGTTTACCGGCGGCATTATTATTTTCGGCGCCGCTGCGCAATTATGTCTGTATCGTCCGCGGTAATCTGTCTGAAGACACTGTTAAGTTCCTGAAAGATTACAGCGACACGCTTGACAGCCGCGGCTACTCAACTTATTCAAAAGAAATCAACGACTATCTGGAAGGATCTTTCGGTTCCGGTTTCGTTTATTACGGGCCGGACGGGAAACCCTATGTGGTGACAAACAGGCATGTCATTGCAGAATCAGAAACGGCGACTGTACAGTTTGAGAATGAAGACGATTCAACGTCCGAATACAAAGAACTGAAAATCATTGCCGCCGACGACGATATAGATATCGCTCTTATAGCACTTCCCTCTTCATACAGCAGGAAAGGACTTGAACTGAGCGCAGAAACAGTTACAGACGGCGAAGATGTCTGGTCAGCCGGTTTTCCGGGACTTGGCAGCGATCCCGTATGGCAGCTCGGAAAGGGTATTGTTACCAATTCGCACGCAAAAATAAAAGACCTGCTTTCCCCGGATATTTCGACAATCATCCAGCATTCAGCACAAGTCGACCCGGGTAACTCCGGAGGACCGCTCATGGTTGCCGACCAGAAAGCTCAGGCAGGTTTCCGTGTCATCGGACTCAACACATGGAAAGCGGCGTACCGGGAATCAACAAATTTCTCAATACCGGCTCCGGTAATTCAGTCCTTCGTTTCAAAGACTGTGACCGGTAACAAATCCGCTGATGATATCAACAACAGAATTAAACAATTCGTAAAAGCTGCCGGAGACAAAAATGCTGCTTTCTTCGCTCTTGGCAAATACGTTTCAAACAGCATAGTCTCAAAGTCCGGAGGAGACGCATTTCTTTCCGTCGTTGCCAAAGCTCCGGTTTCCGTACGTTCAACAGTCATAGACATATTTGAATACGATCCTATTGAAGGCCTGCGTTATGCAATCGCATATGACATCTGGAAAGAATTTCAGGATGAAAACGGAACACTTACAATAGAAGCCGGGACACCTGAAGATTCTACGAATGGTAAAAAAATTTCTCTGACACCGCAGGGTAAAACCGGCATCAATACACTTTGGAATATTGAGCAGGGAAACTGGAAGATATTTGAATTCGATACGATTCAGAATTCAAAACTCGGGAAAAAAGATAAAACCGCTGCAAATAATAATTCCGGTTTTTCAGTCGGAGAACCTTATTTTATTTCACTGTCGGGAGGACTTTTACTTCCGTACGAAACCGGAACCCCGGGGTTTTCATCTTCGCTTTTGTTTAACAGCAGTTTTGTGGCTTTTGGCATTTATTTTCAATCTGAAAAGGCAATTATTTCAACGAAAACAGATTCATCAACGGAATATTCAGACAACCCGACAACAATGACTTCGGCCGGCTTTATTACCCGTTTTCAGGTTCCATTATCATTCGGAAAATTCGAGATTAACCCTTACGCTGCTTCACGTTTGGGATTTTCAAATATCACTTCGTTTCTGACAGACGGTTCATCCCGCATTCATTTTACGATCGGCGGCGGGCTGGAAATATCATACAATATCAGTTCAATCCTGAGTCCCGTTATAGGGGCAGAATATATGCATGAATTTTATAATCTGACGGAAAAAAACGACAGCATCGCCATTACCGCCGGACTCAAATTTTTCAAAATAAATAATTAAAGGAGTTTTCCATGAAAAGAACAGCAATGTTAATCATTGCAGCGTCATTAACCGCTGCAGTGTTGTTTCCAGGCTGCATGACTACAACATATCGTGCAGGTGACAGTAAAAGTGAAGTAAAGAAAAATATTTTAAACGGCAGCTGGGAAAAGCCTGAGAATTCCGTCATTATTTTCGGAAGTGAATATACCAGTTTTGAAGTCTTACAGCAAAATCCGAAATTCGGCTATAAATTATACGAAGCTCAGATGCAGGGAAAGTCAAATTCAAATACCATTGGCTTTTTGACCCTCATAAAAAGCACATCCATGTTTTTCGTTCAGCCGCTTCCTGTCGGCAGTGAGTTGAAAGTGTATTCCTACACGGATATGGAAGGAATGCAGTCTGTATGCAATTACTGCGGAATCGGCGGCGTAGATATTAAGTTAACAAAACCGGGGCTTGTTTATTACGATAAAAATGATACCGGGCACAAAAACGAACTTGCGTCGCTTAAAGTAATGCAGTCTTATTTTACCGGAACCGACTGGGAAACCGTAATTGTAAACCGTATACAGGAGATAGAAAATGAAAAAAAATAAATTCATTACAATGCTGATTTGTTCACTTTTTTTATGTATTTCCGTTGTTTCTGCAGATGATGTAAAAGCGGGATCAATAAAAATCCCTTCAGGGAACAAGGTAATTCTGGTCGGAAGAATTTCATTTAAAAATCCTGTTGATTTTGCATCCAGAAAAGACGCGCTGGCTGCTGCACAGAAAGGTACAATCAGCATCGGCGTTTCAAAAGACAAAAATTATTATGTCATCGGAAAACCTTCCATAAGTACAATGGGGGAAATGTGGGAATTGGGAGAAACGTTCTATTTCTCAGCAAAACCGGATAAAGACGGAACTATTACTCTTGAAACCGCCAGAGGAATCCTTTTCGGATTTGCATGGAACTATTTCATTCTCCCAATGCAGGTAAAAATATCCGTACCGGAAGGAGCAAAATTTGTATATGTAGGGGATTTTCAATACGATCTCGACTATGCACTGCGCGTAACAGGATTCAAGCACCTTGATGAATTCGACGATGCACAAAAACTGATAAACCGCGCGACAGGCAAAAACGTAGAACTCATGCGGGGGGAATTGAACTTTATTAAATAAATCCGCAGTTCGGCTGTGTACTATAAAAAAGAATCAAAAATGTGCCGCATACAATAGAGCAAAGCAATAAGGATGGCACTACCGGTGCCACCCTTTCTTCTATTGCCGTGTATGTCAAAATAACTATAGTACGACAATATCTTTTTTTCCGGAAAGAAGATAACATACCTGAATAAAACATTTCCTGCCGTTTTTTACAGCTATAAAGTCAATTTCTCCTTTCTGAGTTTTACCGGTGTATACACGGTAATCACGAAGAACGAGTTCATTGTAAACAATATTCTCAAGATAAAACGTATCCTGATATTGTACGGTATTCGTATTCAGTAAAAAAATCATCGTCGATTTTCATACCGCACAGTATACGCATATTGAACAAAAACTGACTTTCTGCTGCAAAGCCAGCCAGCTCTTTAGAACACAAAATGTGTCACTTTCTGCCGTATTTATTTTTTATGCTGCTGCCTGTATTTTCCCGGTGTAGTGTTAAATTTTTCATAGAACATGGTACGGAACAGTTTGTAATTTGTAAAGCCGTGCATTTCCAGAAGCTGCTGCAGCGTATAGTCTGTTTCAGATAAATCGTGGTATATGTGTGCAAGCCGGATTTCATTCAAATAACGTACATACGTAACCCCTATGTTTTTCTTGAAGAAATGACAGAAATATTCCGGCTGCAGGCACGAAATTTCTGCTATCTGAGAGAGCGTTATCTGCTCGTTATAATGGTCATTGGAATACTGGAGAACGGGTTCAAGACGGTGAAATTTCTTTATGTTGTTTTTTATCAGCTCCGCGTCTATCGGTACGGCAAAACGCGTATACAGCACATCAAGCATTTCAAAAACAACGCTGTTGAACAGCAGATTAGTTCCCCGTTCCTTTGATTCAAAACAGCTTTTCATTTTCAGAATTTTTTCTATAAGACACTCCATATCGGCCTGCAGCGCAGAATTTCCGCTGTGACAGTCGAAAGAAAACGTGTACGCGTCTATATCACGGATATACCTTTTGAGCCAGTCATAGGGAAGCTGCAGCAAAATCGCCCTGTTTCCGTTCAATGATTTCGTCGAATGGGGAACTCTTGAATCAGTTAAAAACACATCCCCGGGGACAAGCACGATGTTCCTGTTTTTGTATGTAATCGTAACTTCACCCTGCATAATGTACATTATTTCAATTGCCGTATGCCAGTGCGTGGACACATAACTGCTTGCGTCGTTAAAAACCCAGAAAAATATGTCAAAACCGTCGGTAATCCGGTCTTCTTCAAAAACTGTTTTTGTGTCCCCCATTTCCGTTCCCTTTATGTACAGGAATAATACCATATACGCAAAATAAAGCAAATTTATAAAAAGCAATTTTGACCGTATTAAAGGCAAATACGCCCCTTGCAGGGTGAAAAACGGCTGGTATACTTTTTACTATATGAAAGAAAAATCAGTACATCATATTCCTGCAAAAAATTTTGCAAAGGATTTCCGCAGGCAGCTGCCGCTCCAGTCTATGGTTCTGCCGGGAATCGTTTTCATGATCATCTTCAGTTACATACCGATTTATGGACTTACGATTGCATTCAAAAATTACACCGTCGTGGATACGTTCAGCTCGGCACAATGGGTCGGGCTGCATAATTTTGAGATTGTCGTAAAGGACAGATATTTCTGGCAGTCAATAGTAAACACCCTCGGTATAAGTTTCCTGAAACTCATTATCGGTTTTCCGGCTCCCATCATTTTTGCCATCATGATTTATGAACTGTCGGAAGGAACGTTTAAAAGGGCAATTCAGACAATATCGTATCTGCCTCACTTTCTGTCATGGATAGTTCTGGGAGGCATGCTCATCAAGTGGCTTTCTACAACCGGATTCATAAATCAGGCGCTGCTGCGTCTTGGGTTTATTGATAAACCGGTCAATTACCTTCTCAACGGGAAAGCGTACTGGTGGATTGCAGCTCTTTCCGACGTATGGAAGGAAGCGGGCTGGGGAACCGTGTTGTACCTTGCAACGATGGCGGGAATCGATCCGACATATTATGAAGCAGCAAAAATAGACGGAGCAGGACGCATGCGCCAGATTTTTTCCATTACGCTTCCTTTAATGCGTAACATCATCAGCCTGAACTTTATTCTCACCGTCAGCGGGCTGCTGCATTCAAATCTTGACCAGGCAATGGTACTAATGAATTCACAGAACCAGGCTCAGTCGGAAGTTATTGATTCGTACGTATACAGGATGGGACTTACTCAGGGAGATTTCTCCTATGCCACCGCCGTGGGGCTGGGTGTGTCTATTGTTTCGGTAATCATTCTGTATGCCGCAAATAAAATAACGAACCGAATAAACGAAGAATCGGTATTCTGAGCCGGAGGAAAAATGACTAAAAAAATCAAAGAAAACAAAACGTTTTCCTATATAAACTATTCTTTAATCATACTGTTCACCTTAGCAATCATCATACCGCTGCTGAACATAGTGTCGTCATCTTTTGCGGGAAGCAAAGCACTCGCGGAAGAAAATTTTATCTTTTTTCCGTCAGAATGGTCGCTTGATAATTATCGTGCCGTTCTTAACGACACTTCAATGTGGAGCGCATTCTGCGTATCTGTTTTAAAAACGGTACTGGGCGTCATTACGCACGTCTTTTTCTGTTCAATGGTTGCCTACGGGTTAAGCAAACGGTACCTGCTCGGGCGGAAAGTATACACAATTCTGGGAATCATCACGCTGTTTTTTTCGGGCGGAATGATTCCGACGTACCTTCTTATGAAAGATTTGCATCTGCTGAATAACTTCTGGGTATATATCATTCCGCAGCTGTTCAGCTACTACGACGTCATCATTTTAATGAACTTCTTCAGGCAGCTCCCCGACTCTCTCGAAGAAGCGGCCATTATTGACGGCGCAGGGGCATGGAGAATACTTCTTACCATAATAATGCCGCTGTCAAAACCGGCGCTTGCAACGATAGCCCTGTTCAACGGCGTTTTCCAGTGGAACGATTTTATGACGGCAAAACTGTACATCACGACAAAACGGACGCTGTATCCGCTGCAGATGAAACTGTACGAAATAATCGTGCAGCAGCAGGCGGCGACCATGAATAATATCGGCAATTTCGTGGTGCAGACAACGTCAAAAGGAATACAGCTGGCGACAATCGTCGTTACGACGGTCCCCATTCTGGTGATTTACCCGCTGCTCCAGAAACACTTCGTTTCCGGCATGATGCTCGGTTCTGTCAAGGAATAAAGAAACTATGCGCCCACAGGCGCACCGCTTATACATACTTTTCACAGGAGGATATATGAAAAAGGGTATGAAACTGGCCGAAGGTCTGGCACTCTGTCTGCTGACAGCAGCTGTTTTTACCGGATGCGGCAAAGGAAAGTCCGGCAATACGAAAGCCGGAACATTGGAAAAAGCGCGCTACACGCTTAATCCGGAAACACCGGCATGGAAACTTGATCCGGAAAAGGACGCAAAGCTTACCTGGTATGTTAATGCAGAATGGTGGAACACCGGATGGGGTGAAGACGTTGTTACAAAAAAAGTAAAAGAAGACCTGAACCTTGACGTCGTCTTCCTTACTGGTGACGATACGAAGCTCAACACATTCTTTGCAGGCGGCGATATTCCTGATATTATTACAACGTTCAACGCTTCTTCGCCGATGGCACAGAAAGCGCCGTCATGGGCGTACTCCCTGCAGGACCTTGCAGATGCCTACGACCCGTATTTCTACAAAGTTGCTTCAAAGGAAACACTTGACTGGTTTAAACTGAGCGACGGAAAAACGTACGGTTATCCCGATTATTCCAATACGCAGAAAGATTACGACAGCAATATGATTTACGCAAGAACTGCTTTTGTAATCCGCAAAGACGTATGGACGGCACTGGGAAAACCGCAGATGAAGACGCAGCAGGAATTCCTTGCCGTTCTGAACAAGATCAAAGCAGCATATCCCGACATGATACCGCTCGGATTCAATGCACTCGGCGGCGGAACGGGTTCTCTTGCAGAACCGCTTCAGGATTTCCTCGGCGTGCCGCTCGTAACAAAAGACGGTTCGTTCTACAACAGAAATCTCGACCCTGACTATCTTTCATGGATTAAGACGTTTAATACGGCATACAAAAACGGCTGCATCAGCGACGATTCATTTACCGACGACGGCAACGCATTTCAGGAAAAACTGAGCATCGGAAAGTATGCATGCGTACTTGTCGACGGAACACCGCAGATGTCCGGCTTCTTTACGACATTCGCAAACAGTGAACCTGATGCAGTGTATACAGCAATCGACGGACCGCAGAGCACAACGGGTAACAAACCCAAGCTCGGTCAGGCGGGAATAAGCGGCTGGATGATTACGTACATCTCCAAAAAATGCAGGGATCCGGCAAAGGCAATTCAGGCATTCACGTACCTGCTCAGCGACGAAGGCCAGATCCTCTGCAACTACGGTATCGAAGGTCAAACATACACAATTAACGCAGAAGGCAAATATGTGCTTACTCCTGAAATGAAAAAACTCCAGTCACAGGACAACGACAGGTTCAAGAAAGAAATCCGCATCGGCGAGTTCATTCCTTTCGGACACGACCGCTACAAGGTGCTCAGCAATGACGCATTCCCGGATTCCATTAAACAGATGCAGGAATGGGGCAAAGGAAAACTGTATCCGCATTTCATTCTGGAAAACACCGACCCCGATGCCGGAACACCGGAAGCACGCGCAAACAGCGCCATAGCTACGAACTGGGCAACAACGCTCGTCGGGCTTATCCGCGCAAAAGATGATGCGCAGTTCACTTCCATTACAAACGAATACAGCAGTTTCCTTACCGCAAACGACTGGGACGCGATTGTTAAAATCCGCAACGGAAAAATTGCGGAAAACAAGAAAAAACTCGGCATATAAGCACCAACACCGGCGCACGAATAAACGTAACGACCTGAGCTGCGTAAAAACGAACTGCCTGAAACAACGTGTTCAGGCAGACGTTTATGTATGCAGTGTTTTACGACAGGCTATGGACACAACATGAAATACTATGTAACGAACATATCGGAAAATTTTGTAGAAGGCTCAAAAGAATTTGTTTCAAATCCCGGCAGCGAAATGAAGCAGATAAAGGTGTATCCTTCGGTAACGTATCAGACCATGCTCGGTATGGGAGCAGCCTTTACGGAGGCGGCTGCATACACGTGGTCTAAAATGAGCCGGCGGAAAAGAAATGAACTGCTCGATGTATACTTCGGCAAAAATGGTTCACACTATACCTACTGCCGCACGCATATCCAGAGCTGCGATTTTGCGCTCGGAAACTATGCATACGTCGAAGACGCTGCAGATGCAAAGCTCAGGACATTCCAGATAGACCGCGACAAAAAATATCTTATTCCGCTCATCAAAGCAGCCCTGAAAAAGGACAGCCATATTTCACTCCTTGCCTCACCCTGGAGCCCGCCTTCATTCATGAAAACGAACGGAGAAATGAATCACGGCGGCAAACTTAAAAAAGAATATTATGAACGCTGGGCGTCCATAATTGCAAAATACGTACAGGAATACCGGAAGAGCGGTATTACCATACAACACGTAACGGTACAGAATGAACCGCTTGCAACCCAGACATGGGATTCATGCATTTTCACCGCAGAGGAAGAACGAGAATACGCCTGTACCTGTTTACACAAAGCACTTGATTCCCCGGACGGAGAAAAAACAGGCATCTTTATCTGGGATCATAATAAAGAAAAACTCATAGAACGCGCCGGTGAAACACTCGCTTCAAACGATGCTGCAGAAAAGATACAGGGCATTGCGTTCCACTGGTACACGGGAGACCATTTCGAGGAAGTACGGGAAATACACCGCATGTTCCCCGACAAAGAACTTATTATGAGTGAAGGATGCGTTGAATATTCACGCAATTCCGCAAAAGACCCGACAGCATACGCGGAAATATACGCACACGATATCATCGGAAACTTCAACGCCGGTACAAATGCTTTTATAGACTGGAATATGTATCTCGACGCGCAGGGCGGCCCGAATCACGCAGGAAACTACTGTGACGCGCCTGTCATGTGCGATACGGAAACCGATACCTTCACGATACAGAAGTCATACTATTACATCAAACATTTCAGCAGTTTTATACAGCCCGGTGCAAAGCGCATACTGCTTTCGCGGTACACCGACAGAATAGAAGGGACTGCCTTTAGTAATCCCGACGGCAGTAAAACAGCCGTCCTCCTTAATAAAACAGACGAACCCCAACCGTTCACGTTCTGCGAAACCGATAAAACGTGCGACTTCGAACTTGCCGGTCATTCCATTATGACCGTCTGCTGGTAATAAACATATGTTTTTTCTGAAGAAACTGCATTGTAGTGCATTTGTAAAAAGGAATGCTCCCACAGAAAACAATCCGCTTAAGCTCCGCCTGGACGGCTCCGCCGTCACTCCTAGAGGAAATCTATATACAGCCGTGCTCACGCACGATGAGAGTCGCTTCGCTCAGGGTCGCACGCGGGCTTGTTTTCTGTTCCGCATTTCTTTTTACACACGATGTTCATACTATTTTTCCCAAAAAAGGTATGAACTAATAAACAACGGTTTTAAGAATAAACAAACGGGGTCCAGGGGGTGTCCCCTGGTCATGCTGAGAAAAGTAAGAGGTTTGGAGAGAGAAAAACACCGCTTTGAAGGTAGAGGGGTTTTCTCTCTCCAAGAAAACATATGAAACTTTTAATCGTTATGACTGCCGTCGTACTGCTATGCCAGGCAGGATGTTCATTACATTCAGGAGCAATTACGGAAAACTCATTTTTGAAAGCCGACGGAAAAGAACTGCGCACCGGCAGCGGCAAAGGGAAAAAAATAAAACTGCACGGAACAAACGCAGGCGGCTATCTGCTGCAGGAACTGTGGATGACGCCGACGCTTAAAACGGTACACGTACAGGACGAATCAGGCATATACGCACATCTTAAAAACCGGTTCGGCAGCGATAAGGCGGCTGAACTTATAGCAGCGTATCAGGACTCATACTGGACAACGAAAGATTTTGACAACGTCCGGGCGCTCGGCGCAAACTGCATCCGGCTTCCGTTCTGGTACCGCAACCTTGTTGATGAAAACGGAGTAGTATACCCCGGGGCCTTTAAAAGAATCGACTGGTTCATAAGCGAAGCGCAGCGG
Source organism: Treponema sp. UBA1793 (assembly GCA_002314445.1). Lineage (GTDB taxonomy): Bacteria > Spirochaetota > Spirochaetia > Treponematales > Treponemataceae > Treponema_D. The sequence continues at coordinate 16,100 of DCFX01000028.1, read as the reverse complement.
CACGGCATATACGTTATTCTCGACATGCACGGCGCACCCGGCTCTCAAAACGGCAGCGACCATTCAGGCAGGGACGGCGGGCAGGATAAAAAAGACTCATCGGAATTTTTCTTTGGAGACAACGCGCTGCATAATCAGGAAAGCTATTACGGCTTGTGGGAAAAAATTGCCGGTCACTATAAAGGCAATCCTGCAGTAGCCGGGTATGATATTCTGAACGAACCATTCTGCACATACCGTTACAATTCAGGACTTTCCGACGAAGATCTGCATGCACTGCTGTGGGGTATCTACGACAAAGCATATAAAACAATCAGAGCTGTAGATCCTGACCATATCATCATTATGGAAGCAGTGTGGAATCCGGTCGATCTGCCGGAACCCGAAACGTACGGCTGGGAAAACATCATGTACGAATATCACAATTATCTGTATGACGATTACGACAACGTGCAGGGCAGGCAGCTTTCAAACATGAAAGACAAGCTTGACGCCATAGCTGCAGCCGGTTTTCCTGTCCCGTCTTTAATGGGCGAATTCAGCTATTTTACCAATTACGATGCATGGGACAAAGGTCTGTCGCTCCTGAACAAATCCGGAATTAACTGGACCACCTGGACATATAAAACGACTGCCGGCTGCGGCAACTGGGGAATGTACCATCATGCGAAAACTGTCGGAAAAATAAATCTGGAACACACATCATTTGACTCCATACGAGATTTCTGGAGTTCAATGGACGCAGAAAGCCCGAATACTGAGCTTATAAAAGTACTCAGAAAACACATGCAGCCGTAAAACGCACCGGCAGCACGCGCATTCACAATAAGAAAAGCAGCAGATACGTAACGCCACGAATAAAGACGGCAGGGCTGTTATTCCCGTGGAATACGATATTCTGCCGTCGCAGTTATTCTTCCGTCTTCATCAAAATCCAGCCGGATATATTTTTTCACTATTTTATAAAAATGCCTTTGACGAATTTTCTACGATAATTCCCTTGTCAACAAACAGCAGCTTGTCACAAATTCCCAGGAGTTCTTCCATGTCGGAACTGAAAACAATGATTGAACTTCCCTTTATGACAAGACTGTTGAATATGTTGTAAATATCTACTTTTGACGGTACATCAATGCTCTGAGTCGGATCATCCAGAATATAGACCTTTGCCCTGTTAATAACCCACCGCATAATAAGCAGTTTCTGCTGTTCTCCGCTGGACAGCTTTCCCGTAATTGAATTCAATGGCTGATGGATGTTCAGGTTTCCTGTAAATCCGGTGATTTCATTCCGCTGCTGTTTTGTTCCGAAAAATAAACGTTCATCAAAATTACCTTTTACGGAAAGGGCATTGTCCAGAACCGGAAGATTATAATAAAGCCCCGAATCCATATGCTGATTTGACACTAAAGCAATTCCCAGTTCAATTGCCTGCTCCGGTGATTTCAGATTTGTCTTAAGTCTGTCAAAATAAAGCTGCCCCTGCTGTACCGGTTCAAGCCCGAACAGCAGCTTTTCAAGATCATTCTTTTCATTGTTGTTATAGCAGAAAATTCCAAGTATTTCTCCCTGATGTAAGGAAAACGAAACATCGCGGATGCTGTTTTTTCCTCCGATATGTTCGGCGCAGAATATTTCCTTGCCGGGAGAAATTTTTATTTTAGGATAGCGGTCTTTTGATACATACGTAAGCAGCAGATCATCAGAAGAAAGTTTTTCTGAAATTTCATTTTTATCTATGGAAATGAAATTCTGAGGGCTGTTTATAATTGAAACTTTATCCACATAGTCAATAAACTTCCGGTAATTATGGGAAATACAAAGTATTGTAGTCCCTCTGTTTTTGAAATGCTGTATCAGCTTAATAAACGCATCACTGAACGTGTCATTGAGTAACGCCAGTGGTTCATCAAGAATAAGTAATTTCGGTTGAAACAGGTAAAGCCTGACAAGTTCAATCGTTCTTTGTTCTGCTGAACTGCACTCTTTTATAAGTCTTGAAGAATCAATTTTAAGTCCATGGCTTTCCAGAAATGTATTTGCATTTGCTATAAGTTTTGCCGGCGGACGGCCCTTTCCGGATACAGTCCCGCCGGAAGGGGCAAAGATATTTTCAGCAACAGACAGGTTCGGGTAGAGGCAGGGATCCTGATATAAAGTGACAATGCCGGACTTTAGTGCATCTTTTGGCGACCGCAGAAAGAGTTCTTTATTTTCAAAAAATATCTGCCCCGAATATGTCCCCGCAGGGAAAAGCCCGCTGAGTATTTTGATTACTGTTGATTTCCCCGAGGCATTGTTTCCAAGCAGCAGATGAAACTCATTTTCAGGAATTGAAAAATTGATGTTGTCCAGAATTTTTGTACCATCAATCACAAGCGTCAGATTTTTACATCGTACCAGTTCCATACGTCACCCCTTTTTGCCGCCTGCGTCAGATATTGATTGCCTCATATATTTTGATATTATGGTCAAAACAATACTTCTTATACATATCAGGGATATGTCCGTTCGTAATCACCGTGCTGCATACATCAAGATTACCTAATACGACGGCTGATTCAGTATTGAAAATCGTAAACGGAAAAACGAGAAAGCTGTTTTTTGTAAGTCCGCTTACGGATTTTATGAGCGAATATTTCTCTATGGAAGAAACGGAATACCCTCTCGTCATGGTAAGGCCGTCAATGTCAAAAAAAGCAGCATTGAAGAAATAACTGGAAAGTTCGTTATTCGTTATATAACCGGAAACCTGCAGCGTTGTTGTATTCAGTCTGCCGCCGGTTGTCGTAATGGCCACATTAGGGCTGTACAGCGCACAATCATGAGCGACCATTAAATCTGTCGTAATAACAGTGATATTTTTTTTTGCATTCAGTTCCCTTGCAATAAATCTGCTGGAAATTCCGGGACCAAGAAAAATAGTCGTATTGTCTTCGATAATGTGGGAAGCAATTTTCCCGATTTCTTCATAGGGCTGTGTATTCACATTTTCCAGGTGAAACAAAGAAATTTCTATGTTTTTTTGTTCGTTTATGACTGCTCCGCCGTGCGTTCTTGTCAGAAAATTTTCGTTTTCAAGCTTTTCAAGATCTCTCCTGATTGTGGCTTCGGTTACATTAAGATGTCCGGCAAGTGTAGAAACATCTGCCTGTTTATCGCTGGTCAAAATCTTTTTTATCATTTCTATACGTTTTATCGGTATCATAACGAGAAGTATAGCACATATTGCAGTGAGAAAAAAGAATGAATGCTGTACTGATGGGAAAAAAGGCTGTGTTCCGGCCGGATTCAGACGGATGATTTTCATAAAAGTTCATTTTTTCAAAAAAACGCAAAATAAATTTGACAAATAAACATTTAGTGGTATCATAAATAACGTAAACAAACATAAACAAAACTTTATGAACATTTGTGTACAACAATACAGGTGATACGATAAAAAGTACGTCCGTGAACTTTTTATCACAGACGCAGTCCGATGCGCGGACTTTTACAGGAGGTAAAAATGCAGGGAGACTGTATCCTTGAAATGAAAGATATAGAGAAACACTTTGAGGGTACGTATGCCTTAAAGGGTGTATCTGTAACTTTACGGAAGGGTGAAATTCATGCTCTTGTCGGTGAAAACGGAGCCGGAAAATCAACTTTAATGAATATCGTTTCCGGAGTTATTCACCAGGATGCCGGTAAAATTTATATGGCAGGAAAAGAGGTACATTTTACCAGCCCCAACGACGCCCAGATGGCAGGAATCGGGTTCGTACATCAGGAACTGGCACTCTGCCATGATCTTTCGGTCGGAAATAATATTTTCATTTCACATTTACCGGATAAACGGGGACTTGTTAATACTGCTGCATTGAACAGAAAGTCCAGAGAGCTTATTGATAAATTCGGGAAAAGCGGTCAGGGAATTGATCCGAATGCGCCGGTAAGTTCGCTCAGCGTGGCCCAGCAGCAGATTGTTGAAATTGCAAAAGCGCTGTCAATGGACTGCAGGGTGTTAATATTTGATGAACCGACATCCAGTCTCAATGAAGAAGAGGCAGCCGGATTATTTGCCGTTATTAAAAAACTGGCCGGCAACGGCATTGCAATTTTTTATATCAGTCACAAGATGGATGAAATTTTCAGCCATTGTGATGTGATTACCATACTGCGGGACGGAAGACTGATTGAAACTATAAATGTTGCGGACACATCGTCAGAATACGTGGTAACTAAAATGGTGGGCAGGGAGCTTGGTTCTCTCTATCCGGAAAAATCAGAAACCAGAGGCGAAGAAATACTCCGGGTTGAAAATCTTTCTCTTTCTCCGAAATTCCACGACATTTCTTTTTCGACGTATAAAAAAGAAATTCTCGGTTTATGCGGTCTGGTCGGAGCAGGCAGAAGTGAAATTGCAAGGGCAGTATGCGGCATTGACAGAATTCAGCACGGCAGAATCTTCCTGGAGGGGAAACAGGTTAACGCCAGATGCTGCAAAGAGGCTTCAAATGCCGGAATCTGCTACCTGACAGAGGATCGTAAAGCCGACGGGCTTTTCCTCGATATGTCCCTTACGGAAAACATAATAGCCCCGCAGCTGCACAGTTTTGCTTCTCACGGATTTATCTCAAAGAAAAAAGTGTTTGACGTATTAACGTACTACAAGAAACTCATGCACGTAAAATTTTCAGAACCGCAGCAGCCGATAAAAAGCCTTTCCGGCGGAAACCAGCAGAAACTGATGATTGCAAAAATTATTGCCATGCACCCGAAAGTTGTTTTTCTTGACGAACCGACAAGAGGCATAGACGTCGGAGCGAAGGCGGAAATACACAGTTTACTGAGGGAACTCAGCAACCGCGGTATCAGCGTAGTAGTTATTTCGTCTGAGATGCCGGAAACGGTGGGAATTTGCGACCGGGTAATTATTATTAATAATGGAACTAAAATCGGAGAGCTGGCCGGAAAAAATTTAACACAGGAACAGATTATTTCGAAAATCTCCGCAGCAGACGGAGTAAACGTAAAGGGAGGAATATGAATATGCTAAACGAAAACGGACTTACAAAAAAATTAAATCTTCAGAAATTGAGGTCCGTGAAAGAACTGTCGGTTGCAATCGTACTATGCGTACTGCTGCTTTTTGCTTCTTTGATTTCACCGGCGTTCTTTTCCGGAGCAAACCTTAAGACAACGGCAGTCGGTTTTTCCTGCAGCGGAATCATTGCCATTGCCATGACATTAGCCCTGGTCAGCGGCGGATTCGATCTTTCTGTCGGATCTGTACTGGGATTAAGTTCAATCAGTGTCGTTGTTTTGTCCAACAGCGGCGTCCCCATCGGTGCGGCCTGCGTTTTCGGATGTCTGGTCGGCGTTCTCTGCGGCATGATCAACGGATTCCTTATAGGGTACGTCCGGTTGAATGCTTTTATTACAACACTGGGTATGCAGCAGATGGCCAGAGGACTGGTATACGTACTGACTAACGGAGGCTCTGTAGGATTAAAAACAAAGGCAGGTATAACGGCTTTCCGTTTCCTCGGTTCCGGTACAATCAGGGGCTTTCCCGTCATTGTAATTATATTTCTGGTATTTGCGGTTCTGGGCGATATTATCGTACGGAAATCAAGCATTGCACGGAACGTCTTCTTTGTCGGCAGTAATGAAAAAACGGCGATGCTGTCAGGAATCAATACGAAATTCGTCAAAATGATGGTATATACGATGACCGGTACATTATCCGGTATTGCAGGCGTATTAACACTGTCAAGGTTCGGCACCGCAACAGCCAGTACCGGTTCAGGAGTGGAAATGACCGTTATTTCTGCCGCAGTAGTAGGCGGAGTAAGCCTGTCCGGAGGCAAAGGAACCGTCGCGGGAGCAATCATCGGCGTCATACTTCTGAGCATAATTACGAACATCCTTGTCATCATGAACGTTTCGGTCCACTGGCAGAATTTTATTACGGGTATGATTCTTATTCTGGCAATTATTTTTGATGCGGTAAGCAATATAAAAAGACGTTAATAACTGAACGTCATAAAAAAGGCAATTTGCAAGTTGTAAATATGGATATAAGGAGTAACCTATGAAACTGAAAAAATTAATGACGGTAGTGCCGGCAGTCTGCCTGGTACTTTCTATGGCTGCTTGCTCGTCAAAGAACACGGCAAAAGTTTCAGCTGCCGAACCGGGACAGGGCACCGCCGGCAACACGCTGACCGGTATAGTGTCTGCCAGCAGCGATCAGACGTATTACATGGTAACATTCCTTTCAGGATATTCTTTCTGGACGGAATGCTGGCGCGGTTTCAAAGATGCGGCCGACCTGCTGGGTGTCAAATCGAAATACGGCGGAGCTACCGATTACGATGTCAATTCTGCCGTCACTTCCCTCCAGCAGATAATTGCACTAAAACCCACGGCTATGGCAGTAACGTGTATGGATGCCGCCGCATACAAAGAACCGATAAACAATGCGATAAAAGATGGAATCCCTGTCGTAACATTTGATTCCGATTCACCCGATTCCAAACGGACGACCTTTATAGGTACATCAAACTATGCGGCCGGAGTTGCTGCAGCAAATTATATTGCTGAAAAGCTTTCAGGAAAAGGCCGCGTTGCCTGCCTGACAAGAACAGGACAATCGAATATCAACGAAAGAATTCAGGGATTTACGGAAACTGTCACACATAAATATCCCGGAATCAAAATGGTACAGGTTGTTGATGCGGGAAACGATGAAAATGAAGCAGCAACAAACATTGCAAGCCTGCTGTCAAAAGACAGTAATATCGACTATATTTTCGCAGCTCTACAGCAGGCAGTACTGGGAACCGAGACGGCACTTTCTGAATCAGGATTAAAAGGGAAAATCAAAATCGTCGGCTTTGATACCGACAAAACAACGCTTGATTCGATTAAAAACGGCACTGTCGAGGCGACCCTGTCTCAGTCGCCGTATGCAGAAGGATACTGGAGCATGATTTATCTGTACATGCTTGTAAACAATCAGTGCATAAAATCAGCCGATGACTGGTATGAAAAAGGATTCCCATCGCTGCCGCAGACCTGCGATTCCGGCTGTACAATCGTAACAACACAGAACGTGGATTTATTCTATACAGACAAATCAAAATAAGGAGTATTACGATGTCATTTGAAATTGGAAAAGACAGGCTTATATACAGAAACAACGGGGAAAGCCTGCAGATAGAACCCTGGGGAAAAAACAGTCTGCGTATCCGCGGAACAAAAAATTACGCACTTACCGATACGGCCTGGGCCCTGCTTAATCCTGCTGACTGCAAAGCCGACATTGCAGTCACCGGCGGAAGTGCAACTATCACCAACGGCAAACTGACTGCCGCATTCAATGAGTACGGCTGGCTCACTTATTCCAACCAGAAGGGCGAAATGCTCCTGGAGGAACGATGGAGAGTCAACGACGGAGGTGCAAAAACAAGTCCGCTTGCCGTTCCCGGCCGGGAATATAAACCGATAATCGGCTCAAGTGATTTCAGGCTTGCCCTCAGATTTGAAGGATGTGATGATGAAAAGTTATTCGGACTGGGGCAGCGGCAGGAAAGGCAGCTGAACATTAAAGGATGCGCACTGGAACTTGCACAGCGGAACACGCAGTCAAGCATCCCGTTTGTACTCTCAAGCAGAGGATACGGAATGTTATGGAACAATCCGGCAGTCGGCCGGGTTACGTTTGCAAACAATGTAACAGAATGGACTGCAGAATGTTCCGACCAGTTTGATTTGTGGATTACTGCAGGTGATACTCCAGCGGAAATCGAAGAAGCATATGCAAATGCCACCGGCAAAGTACCGATGATGCCTGACTATGCCAGCGGATTCTGGCAGTGCAGGCTGCGCTATTCTACGCAGGAAGAACTGCTGAACGTAGCACGCGAGTATAAAAAACGCGGATTACCGATTTCCGTCATAGTCTGTGACTTCTTCCACTGGACCCGCCAGGGTGAATGGAAATTCGACCCCGAATTCTGGCCTGATCCGAAGGCAATGGTCGACGAATTAAAGAGCATGGGGATTGAACTGATGGTGTCAATCTGGCCGACAGTCGACGTAAACAGCGAAAACTACGAAGAAATGAAAGAACGCGGATTACTTGTCCGTTCGGAACGGGGCAATGCCGTCCAGATGCAGTTCATGGGCAACGAATACATGTTCGATGCATTCAATCCCGAATCGCGCCAGTATGTATGGGATAAGGCAAAAAAACATTACTATGACAACGGTATACACATTTTCTGGCTTGACGAAGCAGAACCTGAGTATATGTTCCACTATGACTATGATTTGTTCAGATACTGTGACGGTCCCGCCGTCAAAATTACGAACTATTATCCGGTAGAATATGCAAAGACTTTCTATGAAGGCATGGAAGCCGAAGGCCAGAAAAACATTCTTAATCTTATCCGGTGCGTCTGGGCTGGAAGCCAGAGATACGGAACGCTGTTGTGGTCCGGCGATACCCACTCAACTTTTGAATTCCTGCGCTATCAGCTCGTAGCAGGCCTGAACGTCGGGCTTTCCGGCATTCCCTGGTGGACAACCGACATCGGAGGCTTCACCGGCGGAAACATTCATGATCCGAAATTCCATGAACTGCTTGTGCGCTGGTTCCAGTTCGGCTTGTTCTGCCCCGTCATGCGGCTCCACGGCTTCAGAGAGCCGATTGACTTTTCCATCTCCGATGCAGCAAAGCTCTTCAACGAACCTTTCGGATGCGGTGCCGAGAATGAAATATATTCATACGGCGAAGACGTCTATAAGATTCTCCGGGGAATTCTTAACACACGGGAAAAGATGCGCCCCTATGTTACGGAACAGATGAAGGCTGCTCATGAAAAAGGCACGCCTGTTATCCGCCCACTGTTTTACGACAACCCGTCCGACAAAGCCTGCTGGGATATAAGCGACGAATATATGTTCGGCCCTGACATTCTGGTAGCCCCCGTTGTGTATGAAGGTATGCGGAAGCGTGAGGTCTATCTGCCTGCCGGAAGAAAATGGAAAGAAGTACGAACAGGAAAAATATATGACGGCAATACGACAGTCAGCTGCGATGCCCCCATTACTGAAATTCCGGTTTTTACCACAAACAGCTCTGATTTTACGTTCGTAAAATAACCCGCTCTTTGTACGGATATGTGTACACTTTCCCTGCTGCAAAAAATATGACAGCAGGGATTGTTAATTATACCGATTTCCGCAATGTGTCCCCTACCGCAATACCGGATCTCTTTTCGCAGGAAAAACACGAATAAACTTTCCGTGAAAGGCTGAAAAAACAAAATCAATTTCAACAAGCAGACGGGCTGTACTTTCGGAACAACTGCGCGTATAGTAAATATAGTAGTTTTTCAGGAAGGCTGGTATCCATTTTATTTAATATTTACTTATGATGTATGAAAACAATTTTCAAAACAGGGAAGAACTTACAGAAGTAAATGTAAGTTCCTGCCGCTATAAGACAAAATCAGCCCGGGGGTTCCCGCCTCATTGCCATTCTTTTTTTGAAATGGATTATTCAGTGAAGGGTGACCGTCTGGCAACGTTACACGGAAAAAGCTTTTTTTTACCGGAAGGCAGTCTCTATTTTGTTCCGATTCTGGCCGCTCATGCAACTACAAATACTGCTTCATATACGGAAAATATTATCATTCAATTCTCCCGGGAGTTTCTTTATACAAATGCAAAGACACTGCCGCGGACATCTATTATTGTTCCTGAAGGTGAACTCGCGGAGAAAGGATACATTATTCCTAAAAAAGACAGTCATATATTGAACTGTCTGGAACAGATGGCAGAAATTTGTCCGCTTCGCTGTGTAAATGACTGGGATGTCAAAATACGGGTAAATGAGAATGAACTGGCACGACTGCAATCGTGCAAAGATGAATATCTCAAATTTTTATTCCCGTTTACCTATACGCCGAGTATTGAATGGACTATGAACGGACTGACAATGGAGCTCATTGCATCGCTGTTTGAAGAACATCAGCTGGGAATTGCAGCCGATATGGGAGATCCGAAGGATGCCATTCGTATACAACCTGTTCTTAACCAGTTAATAGCACATCCTGAAACCAAATTAAGTCTGCATAAAGCAGCTGACATTGCCTGTATGAGTTACAGCAATTTCAGCTGCACATTTAAAAAATTGATAGGTTATAATTATGTAGATTACTGCAATATTGCACGAGTCCGCTATGCAGAAGAATTACTGCAATATTCGAAATTTTCCGTAACACAGATTTCTGAACAGCTCAATTTCGGGTGTATAAATTATTTCAATAGAATTTTTAAAAAATATAATGGTGATACTCCGCTGCATTACCGGAAAAAGATACAAAGTTAAAAAACGATCAAAACATAATAAAAAAAGATAAGTTCCCGACAAAATTGTTAATAGTTCTGTGGTTATTTCACCTCTACAATCAGAAACATAGAAATACAGGAGGAATGAAATGACAAAAAAACTATACGGAGTGCTTTTTGCAGGACTACTGCTTTCTTTTACGACAGGCTGCAGCAGGCAGAAAAATACCGCAGACAGTTCTTCATCCGGTAAAACAGCTACCGCCACAGAGGCAAAATCAAAACTCTCCGGCGATCTTGTTATTTGGGCCTGGGGCGCGGATCAGGAAGCAAAGGCCCGTGAAAAAGCTATTAAGATTTTTATTGCAGAACACCCGGAACTGCATATAACCTATTCGATTATACCGACGGCTAATAGTGCATGGGATCAGAAAGCCTCTGCTGCCCTGGCAGCCGGTACCGGCCCCGATGTAATTCAGATGAGTCCTGATTATTTCGGTATGAATACAAAATATTACAGAGATCTGCGGCCTTATGTAAAGGCGGACGGTGTTGATTTAAATACGGTTCTGGTAAAGGGAATGCTTGACGGATACTATGATACGGATGGGAAACTTGAAGGATTCCCTTTACTGGCAAACTGCTTCTGTCTGGCATATAACAAGGACATGTTTGATAAAGCAGGAGTCCCGTATCCGACAAATGGATGGACGTTTGAAGATCTGCTCAAATGGGGCAAAGCCTTTGTCGGAGGAACGGGAGTTAACAAAACATATGCAATGGCAAAACACTGGGTTACCAATAATGTAATGGCATATGCCGGCGGCGGTACTCCGTATTCCGACGATTTAAAGACGTCGCATTTCGACAGCAGGGAAATGCTGAAGGGACTGGAATTGTACCAGAAACTGGTACAGGGCGGTTATGTACCGACCGATGCAGCGCAGGAAACGATGGATGCATCGACGCTGTTTATTTCGGGAAAAGCTGCAACATATTTTATAGGCGGTATGGATGCCGGCGATACTATTACCGATGCGGAAGAGAACGGTATAAATCTTGGTTTCTGCACTATGCCGTGCGGAGTTTCTGACGGAAAAGAAATCAATATTCAATTTGCGACGGGATGGGCTGTCACGACGACAGCGAAAAATCCAGACGCTGCATGGCAGTTCCTCAAAGAATCGGCCTATGCAAACGACGATATGGCAAAAGCAACATGCGGTTCCGGAATGACTTCCAATAAGTCCGTCGCGGAAAGCTATTATGAAAATATGGTATACGGAAAATGCAGATTTTCAAATAAAATATTTGTAGACCATATGGGTATTACTCATATAAATCCGTTCGGAGGAACTCTTTCTCCTGCAGGAGATATTTGGGCAACTATGATCTCTGCTGTAACTGACGACAACCAGAATGCTGCTGCTGCCCAGGCAGAGTATGCACCACGGGTAGAAAAAGAATTTCAAAACTTTTCATTTAATACTGCACGAGGCGGAAACTAAAGTCTTGTAAAAACAGTATGTAGTATTACTGCCCCGCTGAGGCTCCTGAAAGAGGTATTATATGAAAAATAAGAAAAACAAGTTGAATAAAAAATGGAGTGATATAAAAAATTTTTACATCTATATTTCTCCCTGGCTGATATATCTGATTGTATTAATCGTGTACCCGATGATTAAATCTTTTATACTGTGTTTTACGGATTCGGATTTCGGCGGTAAAGGAAATTTCATCGGACTGGCAAATTTTGTAAAGGCTTTTCAGGAGGATCCTCTGTTTTTTAAAGTCTTCCGCAATACACTCTGGTATGTTGTTTTATTTGTACCGGCCAGTCTGGTGTTATCTTTTTTCATCGGCTGGCTGTTAAGCCGGAAAATACACGGACGGGGATTCTTCAGAACAGTTTTTTATCTTCCATATATTACGGCCGGTGTTGCGGTAACAATGTTGTGGGGCTGGATTTTTAACGGTGATTACGGCCTTATCAATTATATTCTTTCTCTTCTCGGAATTCCGGGGCCGCACTGGCTGACAGATAAACGAATTGCCATGGTCTCTATTGTTATAATGTGTCTGTGGTCTATAGGGAACAGTATTCTCATCATGCTGTCGGGAATTCAGGATATACCGGCTTCTTACTACGAAAATGCACGGCTGGATGGAGCTTCAACATTCCGCCAGATTTTTTCAATTACCATCCCGCTTTGTACACCTTCTATTTTTTTCAATCTGATTATCGGTGTTATCGGAGCATTCCAGATATTCAACCAGCCGTACATTCTTACGAAGGGCGGACCGGTGGATTCCACAAGAACAGTCTCAATGTATTTGTTTTCCAATGCGTTTGAATACGGAAAGATGGGATATGCTTCTACGATTGCATGGTGCCTGTTCGTTATAATCATGCTCGTGACCATACTTATCCAGAGCAGTTCAAAGAAGTGGGTCTTTTATGATAATTGACACATATAACAGGGGATTAAAAAAATGAAAAAACTTCATTCCAGACAACAGTCACGGAACATCGGGATAACTGTTACCTATATCATTCTGATTCTTTCAGCAGTTATCTGCATTGTACCTTTTATATGGATGATACTGACTTCTTTTAAAACAAATGCCGAAGCCCTCCGCTTCCCACCGACTATTTTTCCGAAAAAAATCGTGCTTTCAAATTACGTGAAAGGATGGGCACAGGCAGATTTTTCACTTTTTACAAAGAATACCACAATCCTGGCGCTGATCTGCACTACCGGTACGGTAATTTCTTCCGCACTTGTCGGTTACGGTTTTGCACAGTACAATGTAAGAGGTTCCAAATTTCTCTATATTGTACTGCTCGCAACCATGATGCTTCCGGCTCAAGTGACACTTGTTCCTCAGTATCTTCTTTATTCGAAATTCAAAATGCTGGACAGTTACTGGCCAATAATTATTCCTGCCCTGCTCGGCGGAGGCGCGTACAATATATTTTTGTACCAGCAGTTTTTTAAGTCGATGCCGAAAGAATTATGTGAAGCTGCAAAAATAGACGGAGCTAATTCCTTTCAGGTTTTCAGCCTTATACTGTTTCCGACTGTAAAACCGGTTGCTTTGTGTGTTGGTGTTATGGCTCTCGTCTACAACTGGAACGATTTCTATACTCCCTTAATATATTTGAATTCGACCCAGAAATACACGATTTCGATAGGCCTTCAGTTTCTTAACAGTACGCAGGGGACTGCAAAGATTGGCATGATGATGGCCGTCGCTGTTGTTACGATGCTCCCTGTTTTAATTATTTTCTTTGCTGCGCAGAAATATTTTGTCGAAGGCATAAAAATAACAGGCATGAAGGCCTGATGTAAAGATAAAAAGAAAGATTTTATATGTTGAAATTTACTATTGATACCACAGGGAAAGAATCTCCTTTTATTCATTACTGGGAGAAGTGTGCCGGTTCCTGTCATGCATAGACTGCTTTACGGGCGGATTATCAGAGACAGTTGGAAAAAGTTCATAAAGAATGCGGTTTACTGGACGACGAGATGATTCCTTATGGAGAGACGACAGCCCCGGAAAGTACCATCGTTTCGTTTAAGATGGGGCACGCCGGAAGAACTATATCCGTAATTCACTTATCATACCAGGCATTACAGTTCCCTCTCATATCAGCACTTCTTTTTAGATGCAGCAGTTTTAACACTTATGAAAGAGGGAACTTTATTGGTATTCAGGTTCTGTGTTTGTGCAAAATATTTTTATTTCGTGTTAAATTTCTTTCTATTTTCACACGGCTGTTTAACGCCGAATATCAACAGCCATATAATTGTAGTGACCTCTGCGATGACTGATATAAACAGAAAATGTTCTGAAGTACCAGGTGACATAATTTGAAACACCGCATGGATTACATAACCACAGCTTCCGATTAGTAAGATGAACCCTACAAATTTAGACATAAAATCCGACTTAATGCATACATACCCAAAGGGGAGCATCCAGAGCCCAAAGAAAAATGTTGCTGGAATACTGAGAGTTTGAAAAACTTCGAGTAACAAAAAACCATGAAGCTGATCAGTAGATTGAAAAAGGTTAATCGCTGCTATTTCTATTCCAGTATTAAAAACAGTCATTGTGACAGCAATTAAAACCATTGAGAGCATGGCTTGAGACGCACTCCGCCTTACATCTTTCAGGAGACTGTATAAACACAGTGCAAGAAAGAGAAAAGAAATTTCGGTAACAATATCGCCGAGTATACTCAATCTAAGAATTGAGAGATTTGCCAATATGTTGTTAGATGTAGCAACAGGATCATTTGGAATAAATAGTCTTTTTCTCAAAATATCCGGTAGGGCGGCAAAAGCAAGTATTAAGTACCCTGTCCCAGCCAGTCTTGCCTTTCTCCTGCGGTTCTTATAAATTGTCAATTCGTCCATATCTGTCCTCCTGAATTGAATAAGCTTGCCGAAATAATGCATTTATACTATACTGTGTAGTGTAAATAAAGTCAAGAAAAATACACTGCTCAGTGTACACTGCTATCAGACAGAGGTGGAAAATGGAAAGTAATGAAGCAAATAGGGAAAAAAGAGACAAAAGTACAAAGCGAAAATCTATTTTAAATGCAGCTATAAAGGTTTTTCTGAGTGTAGGATTCGAGAATGCCAGTATGGATCATATAGCTGAAGTTGCTGTCGCGTCAAAAAGAACGGTTTATAATTATTTCCCTTCTAAGAAAGAACTTTTACGGGCGGTTATTGAATTATTTAATGATGAAATGAAAGATCTGAAAAACATTCCTTACAGTAGCAGCCGAACCATGGAAGATCAACTCGGGGATTTTATCGATGCTGAAATCCATGTCGTTCAGAATCCAACATGGATGGGGATAATCAGGTTCCTGGTTTCGGTGTTTATCAGTTATCCTGATATCGCAAAAGAAGCAATGGCGGCACATGCTGATTCTGAGAACGGTTTAACTTCATGGATGCATGCTGCGAAAGACGATGGGAAACTCGCTACAGATGATTATATTCTAGCCTCAATGGTTTTCTCCGCATTGATTGGAGGCGCTTTCACATGGCCGTCGGTGTATCAGGGAGAATTTTCGGGACTCAGGGCAATGGACCTAAAACAAGAAATTATTAAAACATTCCTTGCTCGATACGGCTTGAACCTGCAACAAAACAAGACGCACAGTATTATGGAGTAAAGGCTGTTTATTATCTTTCCCGTAAAACCGCTTTCGTTACTGATTTTCTTCCTGAATTATTATTTTACAAGCGGTCTATATACAGAAGGTTTCCCTGTATGCATACGCTATGTGTCAGGATAGATGACACCTAAACCGATAGAAGTATTTTGAAAAGACTGCCTATTTTAAATTCGACAACAACGCCCGGCTTTCAACTTTTTTCGATGGCGATTATAACGTCAACCGTATTATCCCTCTTCTGGAACTGGAAGCGGGATTTAAGTTTGACCCTGAAAATACATTGCTTATTTTTGATGAAATCCAGATTTGTCCGCGTGCAATAACTTCCCTTAAATATTTTAGTGAAGATGCAAGAGAATACTATATTGCTGCGGCAGGTTCTATGCTTGGTGTTGAAGAACATAAAGGCAGCGGCTGGCCGGTTGGAAAAATTGACAAGCTGCTTCTTTACCCTATGAGCTTTTCCGAATTTATGGTTGCCAGCAAAAATGAACTTATGCTGGAGCCATTGAAAAACTATGATAAAGCAATTATCAAAACCTTTATG
>DCFX01000070.1:10239-53193 GCA_002314445.1 Treponema sp. UBA1793 | reverse complement strand
ATATCGCCGAAAGTCGGGTACGGATATTCTTCAGCCCATGCATCGTATAATTTTATATTGTCAACAACCTTTTTGCAATCATGTACAACGAAGTCATTGCTGAAATTTACAGTTGCAGGCAGACAAAAAAGCGCTCCTTTTTTTATCCACGATTCTTCAATAAACGGATAGTCCTTAAGTGATACGGGGCTCGACGTACATAAAGTTACGACATCGCTGTTCCGTACAGTATCTTCAATAGAACTGACAATTTCTATTGAAGTAATCTGAGGAATATACTGCTTAACGAATTCAATGAATGCACCTGTTGATTTTCCGCTGCGTCCCTTTACTTTTAATGTATCGATATTCTTACATACGCTGCATATTCCCTGAACAACGGTACGTCCCATAACCCCGGGGCCTACAAGGCCGAGTACTTTTGAATCTTTTCGTGCCAGATATTTCGCACCCACTCCGGGAACGGCACCCGTCCGGTAACTGCTTATAAGATTTGCTGACATAAAAGCAACAGGCGCTCCCGTATCTTTATTGTTCAGCGTAAGCATAAGAATCGAACGCGGCAACCCACGATTTTTATTTTCCGTGTTTGAACCGTACCATTTTACTCCTGCCATGTCGAAATCTCCACCGAGATATGCCGGCATCGCCATAAAACGTCTGTCCTGTCCGTTCTTCGGCATGTTCGGGAATAGCGGGTTGTCGGGAAAAGAAACCATTGCTCCGTGCGAGTTGTGATTTTTGCCGCTCATCACATAATCACCATCGTTAATAAGTTTTATGACTTCTTCCATCGTTTCCACGCAGGCAGGCATATTCATAACGCCAGCTTTTATCATATCATCTTCGCTCAAATATAAAAAATCAATTTTTATGCTTTCCATAATTTCTCCTGTCAGTGTTCCACTTAAAACGGATCTTTCCCATTCAATGTTAATAGTGGTTTGTATAAATCGGGACGTCTGTCCCGGAATATCCCCCATGCACGCCGTGTAAGTGCCAGCCTGTCCAGATCAAAAGCCGCTGTAACAAATCCTTCTGTTTCCCTGTCCATAACCGCAGCAAGCTGTCCATGTTCATCCGCTATAAAGGAAGAACCGTAAAATGTAATATGGTACTCTTCACACTTTTCCGTACCGATTCTGTTGGACGCAATAACCGGCATAAGATTTGCACCTGCATGTCCCTGCATGACAGTTCTCCAATGGGGCATGGAATCGAAAGAGTTTTCGTCTTCATCAGGTTCCGACCCGATTGCTGTCGGATAAAACAGCAATTCCGCACCGCGCAGCGCCATGATCCGTGCTGCTTCCGGATACCACTGATCCCAGCAGATACCGCATCCTATTACTGCATATTTTGTTTTCCATACTTTAAAACCGGTATCACCAATGTTAAAATAGAACTTTTCACTGTACCCCGCTCCGTCGGGAATGTGGCTCTTCCGGTATGTACCAAGGATCGAACCGTCCGCGTCGATAACGGCAAGACTGTTGTACCGTGCCTGATTGTCCTTCTCAAAGAAACTGACGGGCAGAACTACATCAAGTTCCTTTGCCACCTGTTGAAAATGCCTCACGGCAGGATCCTCTTCAAGTGTTTTTGCAAGCAGAATATTTTCATCAAGCATCTTCTCGCAGAAATAGTCAGTCTGAAACAGCTCCTGAATCAGAATAATGTTGGCACCTGCGGCGGCAGCTTTTCGTACCAGTGCTTCTGCCGCTGCAATATTTTTCTCTCTGTCATATCCTCTGCTTTTCATCTGAGTTGCAGCTACGGTAACCATTCTCATTTTTCCTTCCTTAATAATTAATTCATGCATCTGGTGATTGCGCAAATTTAAGTTCTGCACCCATGCACAGTATCTTTACGGAATCTTCAAGCGGCATTACAGAACTATTAAGCATAAGATCCCTGTATTTTAAAGACCCGAATTTTTCGCCTGTATATTCTTCATAGTATTCTTCCCTCGCCGCATCTACTTTATCAATGTAAACTTCCGCGGCTTCGGGTGTCAGCCCAAGTGTTCTGAGGCAGTTATTAAACCGGGAAGTATACGGAGCATATACGAATACGCTGTACACACGCTGCATACCGGCTTCACGAATGATGCAGTCCGAACACCGTCCTATAATTACACAGTCATGTCCGCATGCCAGGTTCAGGATCACTTTTTTCTCAATTTCAAAAAGTCTTTTCTGCTTCGACTGCAGGCCGCTGCCCAGAGGAAACATCATTCGTCCGTAATTACTGAACATGCGTTCGTCAAAGTCGGAAAGCGTATCAACAGGCTCTCCCATTTCTTCCGCAGCTTTTTCGATTATGTCACGGTCAAAATACTCAAATCCCATTGTTTCGGCAACCTTTCTGCCGATCGGTCTTCCAAGACTTCCGAATTGTCTTGTAATCGTTATTACCTTTGTACTCATATATGTCTCCGCCTTCAAAACGTATCAGCTGCCTGTGTGCTTCTTATTATACTGAGGAGAACTGCATTTATACGCTGCCGCATCTGCTGCGATTTTCGATTTATCCCAGGAAACAGCATCAGCAAACTGATTTGTGTAATAAGAATCGACCGTATACTGCTTTGAAATGGCTCCGGCTTTAAACAGGTTATCCGCAGCATTCTGGCACATTTTCAAATCGAACTTACCGATACCAGCTGCGACTGTCGCTTTCTGATCGTCGGGCGATATACCGAAAATCTGTTCAACGTCGCCGACTGCTGCCCCGTGGGCTCCGTCCCACTCAATCTTGAGATTCGGACAGTGAAGAAGCGTCAAATCGGCAGCAGCATCAACGTTCAGGTAGCAGAAATACATCGACTTGGTTAGTGCATTAACAAAGCGCTGTACAAGTTCCGGATTCGATTTTATAAGAGCTTCGCTCGTACAAAGCGAATTGGAAACCTGCGGCGCCACTTCGTTGCCGTCAAGATATCCGAAGTCGTATCCCTGTCCAACGAGCTGGCAGTATTCGCTGAGCCATGTTGCAAGAGCCGGAACCGTTCCGGAAGCAGTGGCTTCATAAGAACCGTTGCCGTACGTCATGAATTTTACGTCGCTTAATTTCATACCTGCCCCGCTGAAAATCGGGGCCATAAGTGCAGTCCATGAGTCCGCACCCAGTGCAATCGTTTTTCCTTTCAAATCGGCAAAAGTCTTAATGCCCGACCCCTTATTTATTGCAATACCGAATATCTGAATTGAATCGTAATTACAGACAGCTTTCACACCTGTTATTCCCGCGTCGACACAGGACCACATAACTCCCGGAGACGGATAGCCGAACTGCGCCTGACCGGAAGCAATCATCTTCATGTCGTCCGTTCCGGTCTGCTCAATCAAAGAAAGATCAATACCTTCATCTTTGAAATAGCCGAGCGCCATACCTGCATAAATTGCAAGGTAATCATATGACTCAAGCGGTGTAGGTGAAATAAACGTGACTTTGTCCAAGCCGGACGTTACTGCTGGTAATGACTCAGCTGCAGCAGATTTTTTCTTACTGCATCCGAAGAACCCGAAAACACTGAATGCAGCTGCAATGAACATACATACTGTAAGTGCCTTGTTAATTTTTTTCATAGATAATCCTCCTATGATTTTTTATTTACTGCCTGACTGCTTTTTTCTCTATCAGGCTTATTATGCTGTAAAGTACCGCTCCCAGAAATGCAATATAAATAATGCAGGACAATGCCTCCGGAGTTTTTGAGAATCCGATATAAAAACTGATTCTGCTTCCGAGTCCTTGATTCCCGCCGGTCATTTCGGCCGTAATACCGCCCATCATGGCCATAATACTTGAAAGTTTCATGCCGGTGAAAATGTCCGGCAGCGCATCCATTATGAGACAGTATTTAAACTGCTGGAATTTGTCCGCCTTCAACGACTGCATAAGTTCAATGTGTGCCGGATCCGCATTAAGGAATCCCGTTGCGGCGTTCATAGTAACAATCGGAAAAGCCTGTATCACAATCGTTATGAGTTTTACGCTTCTGCCCACACCGAAAATAAGCATGAGTGTGGGGACAAGTGTGACCATGGGAATGCAGCAAAGTGAAACTGTAATGGGCGTAAGCGCCGACCCAAGAACAGGAAATGAACAGGTGATGACCGCAATCAGCAGTCCAATTATTATTGCAAGCGCAAGTCCGATAAGGATATTAGTATACGTAATTCCGATATGCGGCAGAATATCCTTTGTGTTCTCAACAAATTTAGAAAAAATATCAGACGGCTTTGCAAGCATCCATACCTGAATATTTTTTACTTCACAGACTGTCTGCCAGAGAATAAAAAGGAACAGGATCAGCAGTACCGGCGGATAAACAGCGTTAATAAAATTAACAAAATTGTTTTTGGTTTTCCTCATTTCCATTCACTCCTTATTTGATTTCATCAAGACGCAAGGTTCCTATCATGCTTTCAATATCCGTACAGTACTCTGCAAATTTTCTGTCGGATATCAAATCAAGATTACGTTCTCTGCCGCTGAAATCTATGGTCAGTTCCGATTTGACCATGCCGGGATGGGAAGACATGACATAAATCCGCTGACTCATCAAAACAGCTTCCTCAATATTATGCGTGATGAAAATAACCGTCATGTGTGTTTTCTTCCATATTTCAAGCAGTTCAAGATTCATGTTCTCACGTGTATCTTCATCGAGCGCACCGAACGGTTCATCCATCATGAAAATCTCCGGTTTATGTATCATCCCGCGGATAACACCGATCCGCTGCTGCATACCGCCCGATATTTCAGACGGGTATGAATCCCCATACGCTGCGAGCCCGACATAATCAAGCAGCTCTTCAGCATACTTGTCGTACTCAGGACCTTTCATCTTATAAACCTTCAGTGGAAGCATTACATTTTCACGTATAGTGAGCCACGGATAAAGATTCGGCACCTGAAATATAAATCCCATTTTTTTAATCATATTCTTCGGAATACTTTCACTGTTGTTATATGCAAATCCGTCGACCGTGATCTCTCCTGAAGTCGGTTTCAGAATATCATCCAGAAGACGAATTATGGTTGATTTACCGCAGCCGCTCGGCCCTACGAGAGAAACAAACTCCCCCTTATTAAAATCCATGTTTATGTTTTTAAGAGCATATATTTCACTCCGCCTCGTAGAAAATTTCTTATTAACACTTTTCAAACTTATATATGCCATAATTCACCATCCTTACCTATTGCTTCCATTTAATTACGATGCTTTCCACCAAAGAAACCAGCATATAAAAAGCGACTCCGATAACTGCAGCCACTATGATTGCCGCAAATGCCGTCGACGTCGCCGAAAATGTCGCAGAACGCGCAATACGGTATCCGAGTCCTCCCTGCCCTACAGACATATCCGCCGCCGTTGCGGCTATCATGCACAGAATACAGCCTAGTTTTAATCCTGTAAAAATCTGCGGAAGAGCGTTCGGCAGGACAACACGGAAAAACGTCTCCGGTTTTCCGCATCCCAACCCTTTCATCAAATCAACCTTATTCTGAGGAACATGGGTAAACCCGCTTAAACTGTTCACGGCAATAACCGGTGCCGTCTGCAGAATGATAACCAGTATTTTCAGTGACGGTTTTACACCCAGAAAAAGCTTCAATTCCGGAACAAGCGTCGCCATCGGAATCATCATCAGGATTATTAAAACGGGAAGTATCATTCTCGTGATGAACCTCGACTGGGATGCAAGCGCGGCAATTATAAATCCGAGCGGAATCGCAATCAGATAACCGGACATCATAATCCGGAGAGAAACAAACGTATCCGGCAGGATACTTCCGGCAAAATCATTTTTAAACGCAACTGCAATCGCAGACGGGGATGGAAGAATGTGTTCGGAAACATGTAACAATGTACATGCAGCCTGCCATATGATAATAATCAGTGTTATAAGCGTTACCGGCGCTAAAAAACTCATAATCTTTCTGTTGTGTTTCATACGTCCCCTTATTAAAGCTTATTAATACTTCTCACAAAATGATTAAGTTCAGACCGCAGCTGCAGATATGCCGGATTCAATTCAATACCGGCAGTCTTTTCTTCATATGTAAATGGGACTTCTACTTCATTAACAATAGAAGACGGAGATCCCGACATAAAAAGAATTCTGCTGCTTACATACAGAGCTTCGTTTACATTGTTCGTAATCATGATGCAGGTCTTCTGTGTTTCATGCCATATTCTGAGAAGTTCAACGTTCAGCATCTTACGCGTAATGGCGTCAAGCGCACCAAAAGGCTGGTCAAGAATAAGAAAGTCGGGATTCGAAACGAGCGCCCGTGCTATTGCCGCCCGCTGCTGCATCCCGCCGGAAAGCTCGTGAGGCCAGCAGTCTTTAAATTCCAGAAGACCGACAAGTTCAAGTGCCCCGGAAACTGCACGATTCCGGTCAATTCCGTTTCCCATGTGAAATACCGAAAGAGGCAATTCCACATTTTTATATGTCGTTTTCCATTCAAGGAGATTCGACTGCTGGAAAACAATTCCACATCTTTTCTGTACTTTTTTTGTTGTTTTTTCAGGTATTTTTTCGCCTCCCAGAAAAATACTTCCCTTATCCGGATGATCAATTCCTTCTATAATTCCTGCCAGAGTCGATTTACCACAGCCGCTTGGTCCCATAATGCAGACAAACTCTTTTTCCCTTACCGAAAAGTTTATATCGTGTAAAACTTCCAGAGAACATTTTTTTTTCGTAAAACTTTTCGCTATATGTGAGACCTGCAAAAAGTTATCGCATACATGGTTCATATAAACCTCCGGAAATAAAAAAAGGGCGCATCAGACTGTACACCACAGCCCAATGCGCCCTCGCATTTATGTGCCAATAATATAAAAAATATGAGAAGAAGTATTGTAAAAAATCTCACTATCCGCCGGAATCATGCAAAACAGAAACTGCCTGCCCAACATGCTGTGACAACAGCTTATATGTTTGTTGTAATAAATTGTAACTACGGGTACTATATTTCTGTCTATATGCAATAGTATATATATTGGGTAAAAGTACAGAATTATATCAACCTATATTACCCAAAAAGGAAATGTCAGCAAATTCCAGAAAGCCGGAACCGGGGCTTTATTTTATGGAAGGAGAAATAAAATAAGCGGTATGAACAGCGATACAAAGCAGCAGAACAATCCTCTGCACGGGAAAACACTTGAGAGTATTCTTGTAGAATTAGTTGAGAATGTAGGTTGGATTGAAATGAACAGGCGTGTTGAAATAAACTGCTTTTTCAGCCATCCAAGTATAAAATCAAGTTTGAAGTTTCTAAGACAAAATAACTGGGCACGGATTCAGGTTGAACAAATGTATATGGATTTGGTAATTAACTCAAATGAAAGAAACAACGATTTTCACATGTAGAACGGCCGGCAGATAACGAAGAAATCGTCCGGTAACTATTCGAACAGCAGCAGTTCCTTTCGATATTGAATTACTAGAAAGATGAGCTGATAAAATTTCAAAAGACCGCGGAGGTACCCATGCAGATAAAAGCTGTGTTTCACATTGATGAAATTGAAAAGTGGAAGTTGTTAATCGGAAATGTACAGAATTTAGTAAACATATTAACAGAGGATATGTTTGAAATAGAAATTGTAGCAAATTCGGCTGCAGTAAAAGAATATTTAATAACCAATAGTAATTTTGCGAATGAACTCACGGAATTATCAACAAGAGGGATAAAAATCTGTGCCTGCAAAAACGCATTAAACGGCTTGAATATAAAGCAAAACGAAATATTTGAGTTCATTACAATTGTACCTGTCGGTGTTAAAGAACTAATAGAGAAACAAAATGATGGATTTGCCTATATAAAACCATAATTCCACCATGGATGAATCCGGTGATAATAAGGATAAAAAAATGACACTTGAAAACATAGCAGAAAAAAAGGCAGACAGAAAAAAATTAAAGGAAATATATATTTCCTCCTTCCCGGCATATGAACGAATGCCATTTTTCTTTATGCTCAGATCAACAAAAAAACAGGATAGAGAGTTTCTGGGAATATATGATGATGATGTATTAGTCGGCTTTTTTTATGTCATCCTCAAAAATGATATATGTTTAATATTGTATTTTGCTATTGATGAGGGCAAAAGATCATCCGGCTATGGCAGCAGGGCAATAGGGTTAATTTCAAAGAAATATGAAAATAAAAGGATATTTCTTTATATAGAAGAGACAGACAGCAGGTTAAATAATTACATACAGACTAAAAGAAGAAAAGATTTCTATGTAAGAAATGGATTTACGATTACAAATTATTATGTAATTCTGTCAAAAAGCAGATTTGAAGTATTAAATTATGGAAAAGATATTTCCCGGGAAGAATATGTAAGCATATTAAAACAAATGACCGGCGGAATAAGCATCGCAAAAGTAATAAAAAAAACAGATACATAAAGGAATGATTGTACTATACAGATAGTTAGAGCGCTTTCTGTATGAAAAATCCGCCGGCGTGTTTCTTTTGTTTTCTACGTATCAATTATTCATTCATTTTTGTCTCGACAAAACGGGAAAAGCGGAGAATCTGAACAATCATCTGCGGCAGACTGTTTTTTCTTCTGCTCAATACTGTATCAATGCCCGCAGGGACAAACTCCAGCAGCGTGATACAGATAAATAACCACAAAGGAATAACTGATTCACGTATTATTTTAATATCATATAACAGACTCAGCGTTGTCCCCAGAAGACCGCCAAAAATAAAACCGGGATTGTACTTTTTAAGCACAATGCTCAGCAGTATATGCTGTACTCCATTGAGCAACAGAAATGTTGCAAGAACAAGAAAAATAGAATTGGAAATTACAGTATTTGGTATATTGCTGCAGATAATGCTGAAAAACAGGCCAATGAGACTTAACATAAAGAGCCAGAGACGTTCTGTCATATTTGTTTCGTTATATTGAACGGTATAGTTATCTTTATGAAATTTTACGATATTCCATTCTTCCATTTCATGCAGAAATAAAACCAATGGAATTGTTATAAAGAAAAACCTGCTGGAAACGATTAAAAACATATTACCTCCTTAATACAGACAGCCTTACATCACGAAAAAAAAGCAGCAGACCTGCATCGATAGTTGTACCTTTTGTTCGTGCAGGGTATAAAACCCTCCTGCTGTAAGTTATACTATTGAGTAGTAAGATTCAATTCTGATAACAACAAATGTCACAGAACAATATGGTTTGTGACATGGGGGAATAATTGGTGATGCTGCGGAATAAAAGGTTTGCTGTAGAGAAATCCAGAGAATGGCTGATAGAGTCATTAACAATCTGCCTGAAAAAAATGAAGTTCTCAGATATAACAATCAGCGATATATCAAAAAAGGCAGGTGTATCACGGAGAACATTTTATAGAAATTTTTCATCAAAGGATGACTTGCTGGCTGAAGTTCTGAATACATTCTTTGATGACTACAGCAAAAATTTGTCAGCAGAGAAAAAACTCACCTATTCGACGATTACACGTGTATGTCTGAAACATTTTTCTGAAAACAGTGATTTGCTCAAGGCACTTAACGAAAGCGGACTCTCTTATTTATTTTTTGATACTATGAATAAGAAAATACCGGAAATATATAATTTAGTAAAAAATAATTCCGATGAATACGGGAATCGGGATGAGAGAAAATATGTTCTTGCCTTCAGCATAGGGGGCTTTTTCAATACACTTGTTTTATGGATGAATGAAGGATGTGAAAAAAACGTTGACGACATTGCCACTATATTGGGGAATGCATTACAGACAATCGTTAAAAATGATATATAAGCAAAAAAAATACCGATGGACACACATTGTCCTTGCGTGCAGAGCAATGCTGATGTAAAATTGATGCTGTGTTTTAAGCAAATATCAGCAGGACTCAAGTATATGCATAATTAAGGAGTATCCGTATGAAAATAAACTTATTTATAGCAGTATCCGCTTTAAGCTTACTGATTTTGTCCTGTTACACGACTCCGGATGGTTCAAAAGCGATATCTGATTATGAATACAAAAAACTGCTTGAAACACAACTTCCTGCGGGTAATTCCGGAATTGAAGGAAATTATCCCGCTGGCTCCGTCGTCGCCCGATATGGCAGACTTCAAATAATAGATACGCAGCTCTGCGATGAAAAAGGAAATAAAATTCAACTGAACGGGGTCTACCTGCGCGCCCTGAAAGAAGAATCCAAATTCCTAAACGATGACTGTTTCAGCACTCTTGCCGATAAATGGAAAATTGACGTCATAAGAATCCCCTTTATGTCAGCTTCGTGGTACTCAGAGCCATCGTATATAGGCAGTCAACATTATGAACAACTAATTGACAGGGCTGTGCAATTGAGTGAAAAATACGGGATATACTGCATTATCGACTGGCATGTCCTGGGCGACGGAAATCCTCTGCTCCACGCTAAGGAATCATTTGACTTTTTTCAACGGCTTGCATACAAATATGGAGCGAAAAAACACGTACTATATGAAATATGCAATGAACCAAATGGAAAGGATGTTACCTGGGACAACGTAATAAAGCCATATGCTGAGTTAATAATTCCTGCAATAAAAGCCGGAAATCCGGATGCGATTGTCATTGTCGGAACAAGTACCTGGAGTCAGGATGTAGATACAGCTGCAAAGAACCCGCTTGATTATACGAATATACTGTATGCCTTTCATTTTTATTCCGGTTCCCATAAAGATGAGCTGCGGAAAAAAGTTGAAGAGGCTTCCTGCAAAATACCTTTATTTGCGTCAGAATGGGGGAATTCTAATTATGATGCCCAAGGCGGTCCATTTATCCAGGAAAGCAGGAAATGGATGGATATGATGTATGCAAGGCAAATCAGCTGGTGTCATTACGCTTTAACTGATTTTCCTGAAGATGCTGCTATTTTGAAGCCGAATGCATCCGTAAAAGGAGACTGGACGGATAAAGATTTAACAGCATCAGGGAAATTTATAATCGATTTTATCCGGAACAGGTAAATAACATTATTCGTTACCAGTATAAAAAGTCAGGCTGATGCCAGCTTGACAGATAACCATATTTTGCAAATAATAACCCGCAATAACAGGTAGACACATGGAATTAATTGAACTTTGTAAGATGCTGGGAATACACGATGAAGTGCGGGAGCTGCTCAGGGATTGCATGAAGCGTATTGACGTCCAGCCCCTGAAGGAAGATATTGAACAGATGAAGCATCCTGAATGCTGGGAGGGTGCGCTCAAGCGTTTGAATCATTCTCTGGAACCTGATGAAGACGGAATGAAAATTCTTACCTGCCAGCTGTACTGCGTATGTGATGCATATGATGAGTATATGCGGCTTGGTATATCGCAGGAAATATTCATTGCTACCATGAAATTTTTTACCAGATTTCTGCAGGACTATAAGAACAGGCATGGATGTTACCGTTATGTCTGGGCATGGTGGGCTGTTCGTCAGATATCTATGGTGGAATACCGGATTGGGGAGCTGGAATATGAAATGCGGGTGGAAAACGGAAAAAGACTGATTGACATGCATATTCCGGCAGACGCTGATATATCGACAGGCAGACTGAGGCAGTCATATTCTGATGCGCTGGAATTTTTTAAGAAGTTTTATCCGGACTTTTTTAATGCGGAAATGGTCTGCAGTTCATGGCTGCTTGCACCTTCGCTCAAGAACGTCCTGCCTGAAAACTCAAGGATTCTGCAGTTTCAAAAATCTTTTAAAATTACGCATATAGATGCGGACAGTCCCGGTTTTATGGACTGGGTATATGGGAGCAGAGATATTCCCCTGGAGGATCTGCCGGAGAATACATCCCTGCAAAAAAAACTTAAGCCGTATTTACTGAATAATGGTAAAATTGAGTGGACTTCCGGAACACTGATTGCTGATCCGTTTTTATCAGAATGAAATACCGGAATACATAATCTCCGGATTTTATAGTCCTGCAGTGCAGGGGACAAAGCATTATATTTTTCACACAGTTTTGAAAAAATATTTATAGAAACAGTGTTAGTCGTATGTTTCGCAGGAGAAAAATGAAAAATAAAAGTCGTATACTATTAATGATTGTTTCCTGTTTTTTCATATTTATTATTATTAATAATTGTCAGATTATTCCTGTTAAAAAAAGCGGAACACCTGAATTACTGGCACATCGGGGTTTGGCTCAGAATTTCGACATTTCAAAAGTACAGTGGAATACGAATACTGCTGCAATAATTTTCCCACCCGAATATCCATATATTGAAAACACTATTTCTTCAATGGAAATCGCGTTTACGTATGGTGCGGATATAGTCGAATTTGATATCAGGGTCACAAAAGATAAAGAATTAGCAGTTTTTCATGATTATCAAGTTGATTTTAGAACAGAAAAAAAAGGAAATGTATCTGATTATTCGTTATCCGAGCTGAAAACCATGGATGTCGGCTATGGCTATACAGCGGATAATGGACAGACATTTCCATTAAGAGGGACGGGATCAGGTCTGTTACCTTCGTTTGATGAAGTTATGCAACATTTTCCTGATAGAAAATTTTTGATTCATATACGCGACGATGGTGAAGAAATCGGGTATATTTTGTTATCAAAACTTAAAAAACTGAATAAAGATCAAATAGAAAATCTGTCAATATATGGAAATGATATTGCTGTTAATTTAATACGCAAAGAGTATCCTGAAATGAAAGCATTATCAGGAAAATTAATAAAAAAATCCGTGATAGAATATGAATTGATTGGCTGGACTGGCTACATACCAAAGAGTATGAGAAATGCAGAATTACATATGCCCATTGAATATGCAAAGTATTTATGGGGGTGGCCTTATAAATTTATTAAAAGAATGGATGATGTAAATACGCGTATGGTTATAGTAACGAAAAGGGGACAATGGTCTGGTGGATTTGATACGAAAGAAGATTTAAAATCAATACCATTAAATTATTCAGGGTGTATCTGGACTGAACGGATAGATAGAATAGGAAAGTTATATAAATAAAGCTGTCTGATAATTATATTACAGAAAGACCGAACGGAATGTATCCCGCGCACATGAGGAGGGCGCCTGCACTACTGATAATCTCGATATCAGGATTGTTGAGAAGGACAAGACCTACGATGGCTGCGATGCCCGCAGCCGGATTGATACGGCCATCCATGATAAGGCCAACGAGTTGCGCAGCCGCGCCGAGAGGCAAAAGCGGTAAAAGGTAGAAAATCGCGAGGAGTCCCTTTCTTTCTACGATGGCCTCGAGTGCCGGAGTGATAGTGGCAAAATCCGGCTCAGGCAGCTTATCGAAAGCCGAAAGCACGATACAAAGAGCGCCTTTATCACCTGCAAGAATAACAGCACCGACGACACCGATGATTCCGCCGAAGAACACCCAGATCCGTCCATGCTCAACCGGTAATCCGGCTATGTAGACCATCGATGCGATAATGAACGGCACGGCAGCGAACACAATAAGATGTCCGACATGAAACATCCATTGGTGGCGGAACTTAGCGACCAAGTCAGCAGCAGATGTAGTCATTTTAAAAGACAGGATATTCGGGTGCATGAGAAAGCCTGCCAACAGCATAAGCGGAAATAAAATAAGTGATACCCCGACGATCTTTGCCCAGAAAATTTTCTCCATTGTCTTCCTCCATTATATTAACCTGGGTAATAATACACTAAACAGCCTTAGCAGACATTTCTCCCCTTAGGTTATTCTGATGACTTGACAACAGAAAGGAGCTTGCGAAAATAAGCCTCAATCATGGCCTGCGCCTGCGGATCAAGTTCCCTCTCAACCTGTAAAAGAGGCTCAAATGCCTCTCGCGTGAAAAGCGCATGCCCTTTTGTAACAAGTTTACCTTTCATGGTTGTCTCGAAAAGAACATCGCGTCTGTTGTCGCCGGCCTGATACTTCGTAATGAATCCACGGCCGATAAGCTTTGCGACAAACTTCGACACAGCAGGTTTCGATACTTCAAGGACTGTGGCGAGAGTCGTCAGGTTACAGCCAGGATTTTCATCGATGGCGACCACCGTATGGATTTCAGTGGCAAAAAGCTTCTCACCGGTCCCATAGTCCCTAGGGACGCTCTCCATCTCGGAAAGGAACCGATGAGCGGCATATATGTAGTCAATAAGTCTTGTGCCTGCCATGAGTTTATTATTACCCTGGTTAACATAATTGTCAAGAGCATTATTTAAAGAGGCTATGAAAAACAGGCTTTTTCCATATATATTTCCTACAGATTTGTCAGGCATCACCTTCTCTTAATTTTATAAGAATTTTTTTTAGCATAACGGACTCGCCTTGAGACAATCCTGGATAAACCACCATAAGGCATAATTTTGAGAATTAAGCTGCTTATAACTTTTCTAATTTACCTCAAAGGGTGCGCCTGATATTGTTTTAACCAGCTTCAACCTAGGATTTTTGTCAGGTTGAAGCTGGTTTACTACTTTTTTTTCCCCGTATTTCTTCCAGCATTTCTATTTGTATTTCCTGTATGCGCATCATCTTTGACCATTGGTCTAATAACAGGTGATCGACCTTTTCATGTAATGTTCTTATTTCTATTTCTGCTTTTAAATTAACTTTATAGTCATTTTCCGATCTGATCCTGTCTTTTTTTTCCTGCCTGTTCTGGCTCATCATTATTATAGGTGCCTGTATGGCAGCTATACATGACAGAATTAAATTCATCAGAATAAACGGATACGGGTCAAATGATTTGTTTGATAAAACAACAGCATTAAGTACTATCCATAAAACAAGGATGATAAAAAACAGTATAATAAATTTCCAGCTGCCGCCAAATGCTGAAACTTTGTCAGCAATAATATCGCCGACTTTCATTTTCTGGTTGACAGTTGAATTTATATTTTCAGTTATGAATTCATTTTCGCTGATACTTTTAACTACTTCATTTTCTAATTTATGTATAGTTCCGCTCTCTTCATCAATCAGTTGCGCAATATATTTATTTCTGTAAACTGAATAATCTGATTTACAAATGTTATTATGATCATTCCAGTCAGGATGTTCGCTTTGAATAATCCGTTCAATTTCATGCCGGATGCCATGGCCGGTAATTATATCATTTTCGCTGTAGGCTTTATTGCATATGTCACAAGTTATTTTATTCACTGGATTTCCCCTCTTGAAACGTTAAGCTGCATATCGCACTTTCAGAGTTACCTCTAAAAACTGAAATTTTCAGAGGTAACCTTACCATGCAAAATGGACCACTGTCTCTCCAGTCTTATTATAATGCCTGCAGCTGTTTACATCCAGAACAGAACCTGCATTCCGAGCAGACCTGAACTGTACCGTATATTGATTCCTTCATTACTGGTAAGAGCCATTATGTATGACAGACCGAATGATATTTGATCCAGTTTTATGTCAGCGCCAATTTTAGCATTAAGTCCGGTCTGAATCAAAGGGGTACTGTTGAAGTTCCATGTAATATTCGGCCCAGCTCCAATTGACAGGCGGAGGATAGACACATCAAGGCATGCGCCGGCATCAAGGTACATGTTCAAACCGCTGATGTCACCAGTCGCGCAGAACAGCAGACCTTCAGCCTGAAACCAGCCGAGTTTATACCGCACGTCACCACCAAAAACAAACTGATTTACGTTCAGACTGTCTCTGTCAACCGGCTGCCCGAGAAGTACCGGCGACTTGAAAAACATTGCACCACCAATGCCCAATTCACCTGTTTTTTCGGCAAACATGAATACTGGTAAAACGGCCAGTAGTGCCAGAATCGATAAAATCTTTTTCATTTTTTCTCCTTACTTTGTTAGTCCGGTTACTGTCTTGTGTAGGTAACTGAAATACCGCCGGCAGTTAATGTCATTTCACTATTGCTCGAACTGAATGTATAGGCGTCCGTATCAGTTGAATTGTCTGACCACGTTCTGGTAATATTTGTAGAATCAGACGACCAGGTGCCGCTTTTCGTAACTCCGACAGCGCCGACAAGCGTGTAGGTCTCTACAACCGTTTTGTCATTATTCAGCACAAGCACAGTTGTACCGATTCCCTCGCTTTTCCAAGTACCGACAATCGGATCGAAAAGTGATTCGTCGTTGGCACATCCGGCAAGTGCAATCATAACTAATGCGAGAATAAGTCCAATAAATTTTTTCATATGCTTCTCCTTCTAATTAGAAAATACAAGACACTTCTTGTTATACAAACTTCGCACAAAATTCAGAGAGTGAAGAATGGAAAGTGTTCCATGTTTTTTCACTTTCAGATTTGAGATTTTCCCAGTTATCAACAGATGCAGATTTTATTGCATCCAGTTTTCCGGCACCCTCTTTCATCTTATTGTGCAGAACGGCCAGTTGTGCCTGATATTTTTCTTTTCCTGCCTCGCGGCTTGCAAGAGTTCTGGCATCCAAGGTATCCATTACTTTATTCCATTCATCAAGCTGCTTTTTCTTTTCAGCTACATATTTATCTCTGCTTTTCATTTTCTGTTCCTTCCTGTAATTGGTTATCAACCAATCCGTATTCCGGCTAACGGGCCAAGAATACCAAATGCGGCCAGTACATATAGAATTACAACTGCAACAATCACTACATTCAAAATCGTTTTAATACTGCGGCTCATTGGAATGTAGGTGTTGATCAGCCATAAAACCACTCCGATAACAACCAGCAAAATCACCAATCTGATTAACGGCATCAGGTTCCTCCTTTTATACCTGACTATAAGTTACTCAAAGATAAAATTGCCGACTGTTCGCCACCGAACATAAAAAAAATAATCCGCAGGCAAATTCAATATTATGTACGATGCGGTAGATCATGACTGTTCAAAGACATAACCATAAACTATACTAAACAAAGCACAGGCAATGAACACCGCCCGGGCTGCATGACAAAAAATCCATTCATAAAGCATCATGTTTTTTAATTTTATACCTTACAATCAGCGGGCAGAACTTTCAGAAGAGGAGGATTTATAATGGAATTGATTAATTCTGATCTTGATTCAGACGGTACTACTATAACCGAAGTCAGCCAGAACCTGAGGTTTTCTGAAATGCGATACCGCAGGTTATTCGAAACGGCCCGCGACGGAATTCTGATTCTGGACGCAAAAACGGCAGAAATTGAAGACGTAAACCCATTCCTTATTGAAATGCTCTCCTATACGCGTGAAGAATTCTTACACAGGAAACTCTGGGACATCAGCTCTTTCAAAGATACTAAACTCAACAAAGAAGCCTTTAAGGAACTTCAGGAAAACAGGTACATCCGGTATGATGACCTTCCGCTGGAAACAAAAGACGGCAGGCCGATCTCTGTTGAATTTGTAAGTAATGTATATGATTGTAACGGCATTGATATAATTCAGTGCAATATCCGCGACAACAGCAGCAGGAAGCTTGCAGAAATTGCTTTACAGGCAGCAACGCGGACGTTGAAAATCCTCAACGAAAGTAATACAGCGTTAATAAATTCGCAGACAGAGCAGATTCTGCTTGATGAATACTGCAGGATTGCCGTACAAACAGGTGGTTACAAGATGGCATGGATAGGTTTCGCAGAAATGGATAGTGCCGGCAAAAACATTGTTCCAATGGCTTATTATGGGAATACCGGATGTTATTCGGAACTGAGTAAAATTACCTGGTCAGAAGGAGATTACGGTAAAGGACCGACCGGTCGTGCAATCCGGACAATGCAGGTTCAAGTATGTGAGAACATTTCAGCTGATCCGACCCTGAAAAACTGGCACAATAAAGCAGCGGAATGCGGGTACCGGTCATTGATAATCCTTCCCTTCCTGCTTTCTGAAAAAACAACCGCGTGCTTTTCATTTTTTGGAACAACATCTCACACCTGGTCATCACCGGAGCGGGAACTACTACAGGAAGTTGCAGCTGATCTTGCCTTCGGAATCAAGGCTCTCCGGACAGCAATTGCAAAGGCACAGGAGCAGGAGAGCCTGCGTATCAGTCTGGAGCAGACAATTCAGGTTATTGCCGAAACTATTGGCCAAAGAGATCCCTATACTGCAGGACACCAGCGGAGAGTCGCTTCTATTTGTACCGGAATTGGTCTGGAGCTTGGACTTTCAACAGAGAGTATTCATGGGCTGCACCTTGCTGCAACAATCCACGATCTGGGAAAAATCGGTATTCCGGCAGAAATTCTGGTTAAACCGGCGAAACTGAGTTCTATTGAATATGCCCTGGTTAAGGAACATGTGAACATCGGCATCAGAATATTGAAAAATGTTGTTTTCCCCTGGCCAATCGCAGAAATTATCTGGCAGCATCACGAGCGTCTGGACGGCTCAGGCTATCCGAGAGGACTTACCGGGGATAAACTTCTACTGGAGTCAAAAATACTTGCAGTCGCAGATGTCGTTGAAGCAATGGCTTCCCATAGACCGTACCGCCCTTCTCTTGGAATTGAAGCAGCGCTCTCTGAAATAGAAGCCCACAGGGGCACTTTCTTTGATGCGGAAGTTGTTGATGCATGCGTGCGCATATTCCACGAAAAAGGATTCCGGATAAGTGAATAAAACGCCGCCGAGTGCACTTTTGAAACAGAGTATCAGGTACGGTTTGTTATTTTTGCATTAAGTTTCTTCCCTGTATAGTTCATCAATATCTGCTCATCCTCTGCCGTCAGGCTTTTTACACGTTTCCAGTCACCGGTTACATTTTTTACCAGATCCTCAATTATTTGTATGATCATATTGATTACTACATCGGTGCATATTAACGGTTCATTTTCAAACGCATACAACAGATAGGGAATGACATGCTGAAGGCCTGCCTGTATCAGATAATCCTGTGGAATATCCTTAAAGACTTCTGACTGTATAACAGTGCCTGTTTCCTGCGTTTGATAATCCATTCTGAAAATGTTCCTGCATAATGCCGTATATAAACCGTCTTCAACCTCATTCATTCGTATATCACCGTATATTCCCGGCAATATTTCGTACATATTTGATTCTTTCCAGACAAGAGGCGCAATATCAAGATCATTATTAACGGATATATAATTACTGCCTATCTTATTGTTTAAATATTCAGCATACTCCGAATTCCCCGCACCGGGACCTGCAAAAGAGTAGACCGATAATTCGACCATATCAAGTATATCCATTGCGGCCAGTTCGTCCGATAACCACAAGGCAAACGTAGAAGACATTAATCCGCCTAAACTGTGTCCGCAAAGGTTGATTTTTATTTTAGACCCGTCAGCATTTTTTATGAGGCTGCAAATCCATTCAAGAAGCGTTGTATTCTGATATTGTAACTGTTTATGAATCTCCAGTGATGTATCGGTTGCTTTTGATATATACGCACTGACGCTTTCTGTATGCACAGACTGCCTGTCCCAGGGTGTCTGCCCCGCAACATTCAAATCCTGAAACAGCCAGCTCTGAATGGATAAAGGATTAGTGCCGCGGAAGGCAACAGTATATTCATCCTTTCCGTCTTTCCGCTTGTTCTTTACCGCATACGCAAGAGCCTCGGACAGTACCGCCTTATTTTTATACGCTGCCGGCCCCCAGCTTATCTCGGAAAACTGCATACTCTCTTTTACGGATAAAAGCATTGCTTTTATATTTTCTTCCATCCGCTCTGTATCCGGCTGGTAAAAATCATAATATCCCAAAAAAGAAAACAGCATCATTTGTGCTTGTACATTCATAAACATCCTCCGTTTTCATGATAAAGCCCCCTGTGAAAATTTGTCAAGGAAAAAGTATTCAAAGGGGGATAACGGAGAGATGCGGAACACCTTAAAAAGGTGTCCGTAAAAAATGCATTTTACAAATCAGGTGAAGACTCGGCACACGCATCATCTTCATTCTGTGCTCTATACGATTCTGCATCATGGGCAGTTGAACAAACATCAAGCGGAATTTGTTTCATTTTCCGGTCACAGCATTCCGGGGTGCCGGCATCTGCACTGACTGTCATTTCTTTTCCACACTGTTCACATTTATATTTTACCATATTCATAGCATACTCCTTATATTTACTGGTTTGTTACACTTTAAACATACTGCTGAATACCGGATTCAGCAATTAAATTCGCAGCAGATAACAAAGACACAGTTTCCGGCCCGTATCTGTTACCGCTCCCGCTGTTTTTTACGTATCCGCGTGTTATACTGCATAGTATACCGGAACAGTGCAGCAGTACAGCAGCGTAAACGTGCCGGGCATAACACTCCTTTCGTTTTCGACAGCAGTCGATACATCAAACAAGCGGCAGAAAGTATCATATTTTCCGGGTAAACAAGTACGTGTTAAGAAAGGAGACAACATGAATACAAGTTTCAACGAACGCCAGAATCATTACGCAAAGGTAATGCAATCCTATTTAACTTCTCTTCCTGAAGAAAAACGACTGCATCTTAAAGGCTCGGGAACAGACTCGCTTGCGGCATGGTTCCTCGGTCCGAGGGCTGAAAATCAGGAGTTATTCAAAGAACTTATAGAAAAAGCCGTAGACGCAAATATCGAGGACAGAATTTCCATTTATGATGATCCTCCGTATGTAACGGAAGCAAGAAAAGGACCCGACTATGATTCTGCCGTATTAAAAATGAAAAGGGAGTACGAGAAACTCCTTACCCAGCTGCGGGGAAACGTCCCTTTTTTCAGTTACAGATATCAGGCTCATATGAACTGGGATCTTACCATGCCCGGCATGGCCGGATATTTTGCGGCCATGCTTTACAACCAGAATAACGTCGCGCTTGAAGCTTCTCCCGTAACATCACAACTTGAAAAGCTTGTAGGCGACGACCTGTGCATCATGCTCGGATATACAGTTTCCGAATCTGCCCCAACCAGAGCCTGGGGACACATTACCTGCGACGGTTCCGTAGCAAATCTGGAAGCATTGTGGGCGTCCCGGAATCTTAAATACTATCCCGTCTCCGTTAAAGCCGCACTCATGAAAGAAGAGTCCTTAAAAGATGCGGAACACATTACCGTAGAAAAATGTTCAGGAGAAAGTGCCGAACTTATCAGTCTTACTCTCTGGGAACTGCTCAATCTGAAGGTGGATACAATACTCTCTCTGCCCGACAGGATACAGAACATGATTCCGAAAAGCGCAGATTATACGGCCGCTGTTGAACCGTATCTGCTGCAGACGATGGGGTTTGAGGATTTCCGGAACTATATTCCGGGCGTACCATCCCCCGCGCTCTTAGGTCCCGCGACAAAACATTACTCGTGGCCGAAGAACGCCGCTCTGGCGGGCATCGGAAGGCAGAACTTTATTGATGTGGAAATAGATGAAAATGCCCGCATGGATGTGACAAGCCTGAGGAAAAAACTTGATGAACGGCTTGCAGAGAAAGCTCCTGTCTTAACCGTTGTGGCGGTCCTTGGGTCTACAGAAGAAAGTGCAGTAGACCCGCTCAAAGAAATTGTTTCAATACGTGATGAATATAATAAGAAGGGTATGAATTTCGTTATCCATGTCGATGGAGCATGGGGCGGCTATTTCGCCAGCACGCTCAGGGGAACGGCAGTAAAGGAAAATAATGCTGCCGGTTCCGCGCTGCAGGAAACGCCTGTTCTTGATATGAGCGATTATGTAAAAGAACAATACGGGGCAATACCTTATGCGGATTCGGTAACGATTGATCCGCATAAATCGGGATACGTCCCCTACCCTGCCGGAGGATTATGCTACAGAAATGCTTCCATGCGGTATCTCGTGGCGTTCCTTGCCCCGGAGGTTTACCACGGCAGTGAAGTGGATGCAAATATGGGACTTTTCGGTGTTGAAGGTTCAAAACCGGGCGCCGCAGCTGCGGGTGTCTACCTGAGCCACAGAATCATACGGCCCGATAAAACAGGATACGGGAAAATCCTCGGGCAGGCACTGTTTAACAGCAAACGTTTTTATGCCGCCGTCGTGACGATGGCCCTCAACAGAAATGATTTTATCGTCGTACCCGTGCAGCAGATACCGGCGGAAAAACAGGGAGGAACGGCCGAAGAAATCGACAGGCAGCTCAGGCAGATAAAAGAGCTCATCGTAGACAGGGAAAACAACGACATTATTGCCGATGAGCAGGCCATGAATCTCCTGAAGCAGCTTGGGTCCGACCAGATTATCATTACGTACGGATTGAACTTTAAAATCAACGGGCAGCTGAATACGGATCCTGACAAGGCGAATCAGTTTATGCAGGATATTTTTGAAAAACTCAGTTTCGAACCGGGCGCAAACAAACTGCCGGAACTTATTGTTACGACATCCCAGTTTGATGCAGACGAATACGGCAAGCCATTCCTTACAACGTATATGAAACGAATGGGATTGAATACCGGAACGCTTCCCACTATGAAGTTTATATCTTCTACAACCATGTGCCCATGGCTTACGGCAACAGCAGAGGGTAATTTTATTCCGACATTGACGAAGGCCTTCTGCAAGGCAATCGATGAAGTATTGGCAGCAATTACTAATTAAGGAGTGAATGATGTGTACGACAATGGCAATCGGTAAAAAAGCAACGCTTGACGGGTCTGTAATCATCGCCCACTCGGACGATGACGTATCAGACGAACGGGTTATTTTTGTTCCTTCATATATAACTCAGAAAACGAGACCTGTGTATTATGACAATGCGGCACTGGGACCTGAAAAAGATCCCAAAACAGGTAAAGCATATAATGCCAGTGAGTTATACCGGTATATCGGATCATCACGGGGACCGGGGTATATCCTGAACCCGCTGCCCGAAGGACTGTATGAAAGCATACCAGTCGGGAATATTCAATTCCCGATTACGGCCGGAACACTCAGTATAAAAGAAGGACAAAAAACATACGCCTACTTTGATTCCAGCTACGGAGTGATGAATGAGAAAGGGCTCATGATAGGAGAATGTACGTGCGGCGCAAAAGTCCATCCGGAGCCTTCAGATAAACGCCTGTTCTATTCCGCAGAACTCTCAAGAATGGCGCTTGAATACTGCGAAACAGCGCGGCAGGCCATAGACCTGATTGGCTTTCTCATAAAGACCTATGGATACCACGGCACGGGAGAGACGCTCCTTCTCGGCGATTCCGATGAAGCGTGGGTTATAGAAATGTGCGGATACAGCATGGAAGGAGCAGACGGAATATGGGTTGCGCAGCGTGTTCCCGATAACGGCTATTTTGTTGCAGCAAATCAATTCCGTATACGGGAAGTCCATAAAAACAGACCCGACGAAATAAAATATCCGGATAATCTCTTTGACGTATGCAGAGAGCTCGGCTGGTGGAATCCCGAAACAGATTCCGAACTTGACTGGGCGGCAACGGTAACGTACGGAGAATACTCCCATCCTTATTATTCCCTCCGCCGGGTATGGCGCGCCTTAACAAAAGCGAAACCATCCTCCAACCTTCCCGCGTGGGTCGAAAACGGATACACGAAAGCTTATCCCTTTACCGTTATACCTGATGTTAAACTTGACATAGCAAAAGTTGCAGACATATACCGCGACCATTATGAAGGGACGGAATTCGATATGACACAGGGAAAGGGCGCGGGACCGTGGAATGATCCCACAAGGTATGAAAATAATCCCGACAAAGGCAATACCTTTGAGCTGTCGGTCAACGTGCCTCAGGGCGCATGGGAACGGCCCGTTTCCATTTACCGGTGCGGCATGTTCTGGATAAATCAGGCAAATGCAGCCCATAAAGGCAAACCGAGGAACGGCGTCTCCTGGATAGGGCTCGACAGGCCGGAGTCCAACTGCCTCATTCCCTTCTTCTGCCAGGTATCAAAGCTGCCCGAGCTGGTTGAAACAATGAATCTTGTTGATTTTGACTACAAGAACAGCCTGTGGTGGATTTTCAACTTTACGGCAAATTTCGCGACGCTCAAGTACTGCTATATGCTGCCGGAAATTCAGGAGTTAAGAGACAAGCTGGAAAACGCGGAATATGACGAAGTGAAAAAAATACAAAACGGAGAGAATGAAAACAGCATAGAGGATTTAACCCGATACTGCCGCGAGAATACTGACAGGATTCATACAGAGTGGATGAATCTTGCAAAAAAACTGATTGTCACCTTTAATGACGGATGCAGGACGACAGAAAAGGAGCCTATGCAGAAGATTGATTATCCGCAATGGTGGCTGAGTGAGGCCGGTTACTATCAGGGTCCCATCTCTTACAATAAGGCTGAATGCAAAGGACATCAGTAAGACGCAAAAAAATATCCTCTGCAAAAAAGAAAATGTGTTTTTGCAGAGGAAGTGAAAGAATCAACCATGAAAAATCCCGTTTATGATTTTTCCATAATCAACGACGGGAGAAATACCATACTCAGCCGCATACGCTTCATTCAAGCCGCACGCAAAAGAGGTGATGTGCTCAAAACCGCACTCCTTATATAATTGTATGTCTTTTGCAATAACGCCCCGATAAAATGGTAATTCGCCGTAAGGAGGAGTCCATCGGTAAAAATACGAGGTATCCATCCAGTACTCAAGCACCTGTGCCCCTGATGTGCCGAAGTATTTCATAAGCGCCTCAATATAGGAAAACTCACGAATATTGCTGGCGATTCTTGTGTCATTCAGGACAAACCGGGAGTCCCTGTCTACCGGAGCATATTCCAGGAACATTCCCGGAGCAGGAGACACATTTTGAGGGACAGTGATAGTATTCTGGTATGCCAGATACCCGAGCGTACCAGAAGGGTCAATTTTTTTTATGCCGGCCAGCATATGGTTTTGAATCAGCAATGCCTGATCAGACGCTGAAAGCTTCCGGCATGCATCACAATGACAGAAACGGCTGTTATCATCAATCCATAAATGATACCGGTGCGTAGTAGTATGACGGGACAGTGTTTCTGCAAGGAGTTCCGTTTGTTTTTCTACGTACTGTAATGCATCGCCATTTGACGGACAAAAATTCAGGTCGGCGCAGCGCATCCCGGATTCATCCATCCTGAACCAGTCCGGATGCGAATGAAAAAGAGAGGGAGGCAGTATCCAGTGCATAACATGGGCGTAAATTTCCAGGTTAATTCCGTTATCGCGCAGCATGGAAGCATTCTCCTGAAACGGAGAATGCTTCATAGCAGCAAGCAATGATTCAAGAGAACGAAAATCGTTTTCAGGAATGGCAGGAATGGGATGTATTCCAAGCGTTGTAAGTTTTGCCTGTGATGCAAGCTTAATCCAGAACGGGCCAAAATCATGTGCCCATATAACCAATCCGCTGCTTTTCATTATTTCCCCCTGCATTTCATTCCTGCAGACATTTGTTCCTGCCGGATACAACTGCATGATTTTATCATACCGCCCTTGAAACTGTAAAGTAATCAGAGAACAGCTCATCGCATCACTTTTTACAAACACATCTTAATCAGGGACGGGAAATATCACGCTCAGGTTTAATGTCCGCTTTTTTCCGAAAAAGATTAATCAGCGCCAGAAATACTAGTACAAACATCCCGAAAATTACAATAAGCGACAAAGAACCCCCCATAGCCTCCCGATTCCATATAGTGCCTGACTGATCGATTACGGTTCCAGTCCCGAAACCACCCCTTGAAAAATCAGCAATAAGAACACTAAGGCCCAGGTTCGCATAGATCAGGACAAACTGTAAAAGTGACATCCGGTCAGAACCTGCCACTTTCTCATGCGCCTTTTTCCGTGTTAAAAGCAGGGAAAAAAGTATATAAAAAGTAAAAGTACAAAACATCCAGCCGAGATAATTACTGACGGGAACACCAAAAAAAGCTCCCCCCTGTTCCCAAATCCATGCATTGTTTACGGTCGAAGCAAGACTGTCTGTTGCAAGGTCATACACGCTCATTACCACAGAGGCTAAAGCCGCCATGACAAATGCAGTACCAGTCCTGTTCATCCGTATATCGATTTCAGATAAAACCGCATTCGCGACATGCCAGCAGATATAACTTAATGCAATATAGGCAACAGGAATAGCTACAGGAACGCCACCGGGAAACTGAGGTTTCATCGTATAGTGATAGTGCCCAAAAGGAAATCCTGTATGAATACTCAAAGTCTCCCATAGTGTCGACAAGATAACTATCAGAGCGATGAATATTGTGTTTTTCTTAAAACCGTATCTGCGATACCCATGAACTAATACGAGAGGAATCGCAGAAAAAAAGATCATTGATGGTCCGGCAATGCCCAGAAGGGGGCATACAACCAGACTTAATAAAAACGATAAACCAACCATGATCCACGAAAAGGGAACATACCAGTCGGACTTTGTCATATTTTCTCCTTAACATTCTTATTATATCAGTACATCTAAAACCGGCAGGCAGACATAACAGGGTCTTTCCTTCCGGTTTGATTCATATTTTCACACAACTCCCGGACGGAGTACCTGTACGCCCGGGCAGGGTTATGCCGTAAAAAAACTGCAATACCGGATTATTTTCCGCAAAGGTCACCTATCATTTCCACGATTACATTTCTGCTGAATGCCTTACCCTGATACGTTCCTTTTGCTTT
This sequence comes from Treponema sp. UBA1793, assembly GCA_002314445.1. Taxonomy (GTDB): domain Bacteria; phylum Spirochaetota; class Spirochaetia; order Treponematales; family Treponemataceae; genus Treponema_D. The sequence goes on along the minus strand of DCFX01000070.1, from coordinate 26,625 downwards.
GCACAGAACCTGACACCCCGGGGCTCCTTTTCCATCGCTGTGGACAAAATCCGGGTTGGTAATCAACGCTTCAAGAGTAAAATTAAGGTTTTCTTCAGGAATAGCAACATGCACTTTTCGCGGGTATTTGTTACCGGAACTCCTGCTTGTCCAGATACCGTCATAGGTAATATTTGCAGGAACATTGATTTGCGTGCCGTTTTTATTCAGTATAGTCGCGCATGCATTCCTTCCCCCATCTGCATACAAATCCCACAGCGAAACAGCAGCGCTCAAATCGTCATTGAGCGGCATGCCGAGCCACAGCCATGAACTCGACATCATTTTCATCGGATCATCGCCGCTGACAGCATCAGGAGCACCTGACCATTGTCTGTCGAACCACGCTGTCGCATTTTTCACTTTGTATTCTTTGCCTTCAATCGTAACCGATCCCTCTACATCCATATCTGTGTAGGCATACTCATACGATTTGCTGCCTGCAAGATTAAGCAATCCGGTAGTCCCGTTGTAGAGGACTTCTTTTCGCGGCCGTAAAACGACATCGACAGCACCTTTTTCAGACTGAAGCCGCAGAGTCATTTCTTTTTGATCTCCTGTAAGTTCACCTATTGAAGAGGAAATAGTGAGCTGCCCGTCAGGGATACTGTCATTCTGCGTCAATGGTTCAGAAAGTGTATTCGGGAAGAAATGATCATCGGATCCGTTCATGAGCAGAAATTCGGTTGATGTAAAATTTCCCTGAGGCAGCCGGTAAATCATTTCGTGCCATTCAAATCCCAGCTGTTTTCCATCGGCCTCAAAACAGCAGTTTACGTAGTAAGAATCAAGCGCGGCATCTGCTTTCGGAGCCAGGTCTTTGCTGATATCAACGAAAAGGGGGACACCCCGGTTCGGCAATGAGTTCTTGCTTTCCTGTACCTGAGTTTCTGCTGTCAGAGCCGGGCCGGAAAGACAGAGCATAATGCCTGCCGTTAAAATTGAGAATGAACGTACCATCATTCTTTTCGATTTCTGATAATCTCTGAAAAAAAATCTTTTCATACTAACTCCTTCAATGTTGTCTGGTAACCAGAATATTTACGTCCGCGGGCTTCTGGATATGGAACAACCTGCTCCATATGTATTATGATATAATGTCTGCAACGTCCGGTGTCAACAAATTTCAATGAAAATGGAACAGAAAGCCGGATTGTGTTCCAAAAAATATCAGATGGAGTACCTGTGAAATTAAAGAAAACCCAGATTTTGATTATCGAATCGTTACTTGGCCTGTTAGAAAAATACACTTTTGAGTCACTGAGCGTTGCCCGGATTACGCAGGAAGCTCTTGTGGCAAGAAACTCTTTTTACAGAAATTTCAAATCGAAAGAAGATATTCTCCGAATTTATATCAAAACGCTTATTGACGAATTTGCCCAGACTGAACAGGCAAAGAAAGCTGTTAAATCAGTTTCGCTCTATGCAATGGCAATGATCTTCTTTTCTTTCTTTAAAAATCACCGGAACTTTATCCTGCTGCTGAACAAAAATCATTTGATATCAATTCTCCAGGATGAATTTGCACAATATCTGGAACCACTTATCGGGATACAGCAGACCAGGACGCACAGTACTTCCGGATGGGCAAAAAATGATCTCATGTACTATGTATCATTCCATGCAGCAGGATTATGCCAGGTGTTGGTAAAGTGGCTCGAGAATCAATGTACGGAAACGGAAGAGGAAATGGCTATATTGCTGAATAAATTCGTGCGGCTGTAATCCAGGCAGCATACTCCTTTAAAAGTTTTTGTCACTATTCGTGCTCCTCTCTGAATTTTTTTGTTACCGTGCTGAGCGACATAAACTCAATTTCCGTATGTTCGCAGATATGACGCAGCAGATTGTCGAGCACCGTCGAATTAGCAGGCCTTCCGATAATCTGCGGATGGCAGGTCAGTACGAATGCTTTATCCGGATTACGCCCCTCTTTTTTTTCTTCAAGAAATTCGTCATACAGTACGTCGAATGTTTTTATCCAGTAATTCTGGACAGAATCAATAGGCTGCATGCACTTCCCCTGTGTTCTGCCGCTGTACAGCCAGTAAGCAGCATCGTCGAGTACCCACGCAATCGGTATTTCCACAATTTTCGATTTCCGCTCCCCGACGTGCAGATACTCGATGCAGTCGCTCCCCATCATGTTGCTGTCGAATTCAAATCCCATATCTTCTATAATATCCAGCGTATAATCGCTGAATTCCCACGCCGGAGACCGGTACCCTTTCGGGACTTTGCCTGTCAGTTTTTCAAGAATGAGGTTTGATTTTTCGTATTCCTCACGCTCTGCAGCCCCGGAGGGAAGCTTTGCAGGATAAATATGGGAATATCCGTGATTACAGATTTCGAATCCGCTGCGGTCAATCAGTTTCACTATTTCAGGATACTCTTCTGCAATTTCTCCCGGGACAAAAAAACTTGCAGGCAGTTTTCCGTATTTTTCAAGAATTTTCATAATTCTCGGAATTCCCGAAGTAATTTCGTACTGACTCAGCGACTTCGTAACGGTATTCCTGAAACCGTCAGGGTCACGCGCCCTCCAGATAAGTTCCACATCCACGTCGAACGTTAAAATAACCGGCATTTTATCCATAAAGAATACCTCCTGTAAAATATCTATCAGGCACCTCTAAAAACTGAAGTTTTTAGAGGTGCCTATTGTGCGATTTCATCCAGAAAACAGTCTATTCTGGCAAGTCCTTCTTCAAGCGTGTCTTCCTTTACTGCATAGGATAAACGGATATAATCCGGAAAATCTTTCCCCAGCCCTTCCCCGGGAATAACTGCAACATACTTTTCTTCAAGCAGCCGGGAAGTGAATTCTCTTCCCGACATACCGCATCCGGATACTTTGATAAAATAATAAAACGCACCTTTTGGTTCTACCGCACTCAGACACGGATGAGACTTTAACCACTGCGTCACGCGGCGGCGGTTTTCATTCATACTGTCCACCATCCGTTTCAGTGCGTCATCGGTTGCAGGCAGATCGATTGTTCCTGCAAGAGCATCCTGAATAAATGTCGGCTGACAGGCAGTACTGTAATGGTGAACTTTAAACAGTGCTTCCATAATGCCGCCGCATGCAGCCAGGTACCCGATACGCCATCCGGTCATAGCAAGCATCTTGGAAAAGCTGTTTGCTATGATCGTCCGTTCTCTCATTCCCGGGAACGAGGCAATGGGTGTATAAGGGAATCCGTCGTAAATGATTCTGTCATATACTTCGTCGGAAAAAACCAGAAAATCATATTTTACGGCAAGGGCAGCAAGCCGCTTTACACATTTCTTTGAATACACTACCCCCGTCGGATTGCACGGATTATTAATAACAAGCATGCGTGTTCTTTCTGTAATCAAAGATTCAATCATATCCGCATCAGGTTCAAACCCGTCCGATTCGCGTACCGGTGCAGAAACCGTCTTTCCGCCGGCCAGCGTAATGCAGTTCTCGTAATTAATAAAAGCGGGAGAAACGACAATAACCTCGTCTCCCGGTGAAATAAGTGCCAGAAAAGTATCGAATATGCTTTCCGTACCGGCGGCGGTTATAAGTATTTCGTCTTCGTTATATTCCAGGCCGTAATCCGCTTTGTACCGTGCCGCAATTTTCTGTCTGAGTACTGAATTCCCCCGTATCGTTTCATAATGACTCCGGTTTTCCGTCAGTGCTTTTATGGCAGCCTGTTTTACCGGTTCCGGCGTATCAAACACGGTATCTCCCGCTCCGAACGATACGACCGGCAACCCCCGGGATGAAAGCTGCGAAGCACGAGAACTGATGTCGCGGATCGGAGACAAGTACATATCCTGAATTTCTTTTTTCATTCTGTGCTCCGCAGTCATTCTTTCCGCCCCCTTCCGCTATTTCAACGATTCAAGCGACACCTTGAGCGCCTGCTCGAATATTTCGAATCCCTTTTCCATCTGTGCGTCGGTGACAACCAGCGGACAAAGCATTCTTATTACGTTCAGATACGTTCCGGCATTTTCCATAATAAGACCGTGACGTGCAGCTTCCCGTATAACCGCTGTTACGAGTTCGGGATACGGTTCCCTGGTAGAAATATTCTTAACAAATTCAATACCTATCATAGCTCCCACACCGCGGACGTCGCCGACTACGCCGTATTTTTTGAATGATTCAAAACGGTCCATGCATTTTTTACCAAGCGCAAGAGCACGTTCGGCAAAATTATCGCGTTCCATTATCCCGATAATTTTCAGAGCCGACGCACAGGCAAGTGCATTTCCGCCGTATGTGCCGCCGATTACGCCGGGGCGTACAGATTCCATAATTTCCTCACGTGCAATAATTGCGGAAAGCGGAATGCCGCCTGCAATAGATTTTGCGGAGGCAATGATGTCAGGTTCACAGCCTGCATCCTTCCAGTATTGAGACGCAAACATTTTCCCCGACCGGCAGAATCCGCACTGGACTTCGTCTGCGATAAGCATAATGCCGTATTTATCACAGATTGCGCGGACTGCCTTTACCCACTCTATGGGAGCGGGTAAAAAACCGCCTTCGCCCTGAATCGGTTCCACAACTACTGCGGCTACATATTCAGCAGGAGAACCTGAATCGAATACTTCTTCAAGTTTTCCGATATAATACGCAACGGCTTCCGCGTCGGTCATTCCCGCCGGCTTCCGGTACATATTCGGAAACTCCGCTCTGTAAATGCCCGACGGGAAAGGTCCCATCCCCTGTGCATAACATTTCTTCGATGTCATTGCCATCGTAAGAGACGTTCTGCCGTGAAAGGCACCGGAGAACACGATGATATCCTGACGTTTCGTAAACGCTTTTGCCACTTTTACTGCATTTTCATCTGCTTCTGCACCGCTGTTTGCAAAAAAAGTCTTTTTTTTCTCTCCCCGTACGGGAGCAATTTCATTCAGTTTTTCCGCAAGAGCTATATAGCCTTCGTGAGTGACAATATTCATCATTGCATGAAAATAATTATCCGCCTGTGCTTTCACTGCAGCCACAACTTCGGGATGACTGTATCCGATGTTCAACACACCCACACCGCCGACCCAGTCAAGGAAAATATTGCCGTCAAGGTCCTCAAATACCGCACCTTCGCCGCGTTTTATGACACACGGGTAATTGTTTCCTATGGCGGAAGGAACAGCATTCTTCCGTCTTTCAAGTACTTTTCTGCATTCCGGTCCCGGTACGGAATCCGTTACGATCTTCGGTAATTCGTCTTTAAGCATTTTATACTCCTGTAAAAACTGCAATAATAAAAAGTACACGGACGTACTTTTTATCATACCTTCTTAAGACAGATATGATGCTGCGGCATTTTTAATAATTTCCGCAGTCATTGCTATTCTGTCTATATTTGTTTTTTCATTTGCAGTATGCGATTCATCAGCACAGCCCGGCCCGAGAATGACAACCGGTATGCCGGCATTCGATATATGAGACGCATCAGTACAGCCTCCCTTTCCTCGTATAACAGGCGCATGTCCGGTAACATTTTCATACGCATCGACAAGCATCTGCACGACAGGATCTGAGCGGTCGGTTATAAAAGGATCCCAGCCGTTGTTCACAAGATGCATGTCAAAGGAAAAACCCTCATCAATCACACTTTCCGCCGCAGCCCTGATTTGATTCATCACATTTTCAACCGTCTCTCCGGGCATAAGCCTCCTGTCAATCAGAAACGTACAGTCTTCGGCAACGATATTGTTCCGTATTCCTCCGTTTATCCGGTTAACGGAAAGGCTTGGCTTCTCAAGTGCCTTTTCAAACAGCGGGTTGGAAACATCATACTGAATATTTTTAAGTGCAGTAATAATTCGGCTTGCCTGCTCAATCGCATTCTTTCCGACATGCGGCCGCCCTGCATGACAGGCTTTTCCCTTTACATGGAATTCTATCCAGCGCAGTCCTCTCTGTGCGCTTTCAATGCAGAAATCGGTAGGTTCGGGGACAATCGCGCCGTCAAACCTGCGGTCATAATCCGCAAGAAGATCAAGAGTTCCGTGCACACTGCCTGTTTCCTCGTCGCCTATGCCGTAAAAAACAAGTTCGCCGTTCATCTCTGTCTGCGATTCCTTCAGTTCTTTCATAGCAAGCATGACTGCCGCAATGCCGCTTTTCATATCGGCACATCCGCGTCCGTACAGCCAGCCGTCTTTTTCTACCGCATTAAACGGGTCGGTATTCCATTCGTTCATGTCGCCGGCAGGCATTACATCAAAGTGTCCGTCCAGCAGAAGTCTTTTGCCGCCGTCTTTTCCCATCCGTGCAACAACATTCGGAACATCTTCGCAGAAAACAATTTCTGACTGAATCCCTGCGGCACGGAACCAGCCATTAATAAATTCCGCACAACGCTGCACATCAGGTTGTCCTGTCACAGACGGAAAAGAAATTAATTCCGTTGTCAGTTTTTCTGCAATTTCTCTGTTAATTGTCATACATATCTCCTGGTTGCTTATATCTCAGAGCGATTTAAATATTTTTCTGCATACTTCCCCAGAAACGTAATTAATAAAATAATCGTCAGGTAGAAAAGTGCTACAACTATCAGCGGTTCAAAAGAGAGATACGTAATATTCATAATTACCTGTCCGCTTCTCATCAGATCCATCACTCCGATCTGCGATATTATCGAAGAATTTTTCAGCAGTGTTATCGTTGTGTTGACGACTGCAGGCATTACGGACCGCAGTGCCTGCGGCAGTACGATTGCCAGCATGCATCTGCCCCGTCCGATCCCCAAAGCATCGGCCGCTTCCATCTGCCCATGATCGACTCCGAGAATTCCGCCCCGGACATTTTCAGAAAGGTACGCGGATGTGTTCAAAGTAAACGTAACGATTGAAGCGACCGTTGCCGAAAAAACAATTCTGTTTCCGGTCATTGCGGCACTGCCGAAATACACGATAAACAATTGTACGATAACCGGTACACCCCTGAAAAACGATATGTAAAAAGCGGCGGCGGCTTTGAGTATTCTGAACCGGGATAATCTCATAATCAGAATCACTGCAGCGATCAGAATGCTCAGAATCAGTGTGACACCCGTAATAGTAAGTGTAATACCAAGACCTTCCCAATAATAATAAAAATACTTTCCCAACCGCTCAAAGTGCAGTGACATGTGCCTACCTCTCTTTTTCAGGTGATTTATTATTCAGCCACAGAACTCCAGTCAGTTACGCTGTCCTTACCAAGCCACAGCGTCTGAATTTCCGCAAGCTTTCCTGTCTTCTTCAGATATTCCAGAGCCTTATTAAACGGTTCCACGTATGGAGAGCCCTTTTTAAATCCGAAGTTGTCTGCCGGAACCTGATAATCAACGTTCCAGGATATCGTTTTCAAACCGTTTTCTTTTGCATACTGGGCAATCTGGACTGAATCTCCGAAGAGCGCATCCTGGCGACCTGTCTTTACATCTGCTACTGCAGAAGACAGCGTATCCATTGCGGTAATAGTTCCGCCGGTAAAGTTATCCCTGAGCATTGTTTCCCAGGTAGTTCCGAACGTTACTGCTACTTTTTTCCCGGCCAGACCCGCGACAGATGTATATCCCGAACTGCCCTGAACGGCAAACAGCGGTTTTGGAATATGGTACGGTTCCGTGAAGTCCAGAACTTTTTTTCTTTCTTCAGTCGCACACAGTGTAGGCGCAAGCGTACTTTTCCCCATTGAAACGGAAGCTACAACGCCCGAAAATTCAATTTCGTTGAACTCGTACGTAAAACCAAGTACATCCGACAGCGCGTCCAGTACGGCAAAATCGTATCCTGTCCACTTCCCGGACGAGTCCTGAAACCGGTACGGTTTGAACGTATCGCTTGCAACTTTTACAGCGACACCTGCCATCAGTTTTGTACCGTCGGCTTTTAACGGAATACCGTCGGAGGCGGAACTGTCCGCCGCTGCGGCTGCAACAGGCTGCTGCGTCCCCTCCCCGGCGGATACTGTACTGCCGGACTTTGTCTGTTTACTGCTGCATGATGCAAGCAATACCATTACTGCTGCCGCCAGTGTGAACTGTCCAATTCTTTTCTTCATACGTTTCTCCTGTTCGTTAATTATATTTTTCTGTCTGAAAACACATGCTTTCAGAACAAAATTCTTTTACATGATCTGTTCCAGAAACCTGCGTGCCCTCTCCGACTTGCAGTTGCTGAAAAATTCTTCTGCAGGTGTATATACCGTTCCCTGCCCGTTATCTATAAAGCAGATTTTATCCGCAATCTGTTTTGCAAATCCGATTTCATGCGTCACGATCATCATCGTAATTCCCGAATCAGCAAGACTGCGGATAACATTCAGAACTTCCTTAACCATCTCAGGATCAAGAGCAGAAGTAGGTTCGTCGAACAGAAGTACGTCGGGATTCATCGCGAGGGCGCGTGCAATAGCCACACGCTGTTTCTGCCCCCCGGAAATTTTACTCGGGTACGTGTCCGCTTTACTTTCCAGTCCCACCTGCACAAGCAGTCTGCGGGCATTCCGCTCTGCTTCTGCATTCGACTGTTTCAAAACTTTTCTCGGTGCATACGTGATATTCTGCAGAACTGTCATATGGGGAAAAAGATTGAAATGCTGAAAGACCATACCGACTTTCGTACGCAGTGCATTTACCTCTTTTCTGGAAAGCCTGCCGGTAATTTTTTCCCCCTCCACAATAATTTCTCCGCTGTCGGGTTTCTCCAGCAGATTGATACATCTGAGCATAGTTGATTTACCGGAACCGGACGGCCCCAGAACGGCAACAACCTCTCCCCTGTTTACGTTCAGAGAAATGTCTTTAAAAACTTCCAGCATGCCGTACTTTTTACCGAGACTGTTGATCCGTATTATTTCATCGTTCTTTTCCATAATGCCACTCACCTTTTTCAGTCGCTTACTCTGAGCCGTTTTTCGATCAGAGACGTTCCGTATGCCATAAGCATGACAATCACGTAATAAATCACTGCTACTGCGATATACGGCTCAAACAGCGAATATGTATTTTTCCCTATAGTTGTTCCCGTATAGAACAAATCCTTTACCCCTATCTGAGATACGAGCGACGTCTCTTTGAACAGCAGCACAAACTCGCTCAGCATGGACGGAAGAATCCGTTTCATCGCCTGCGGAAATATAATACCTGTAAGGATTCTTCCCCGTCCCATTCCCAGAGCCTTTGCAGCTTCCTTCTGGCCCTTATCGATTGAAATTATTCCGCCGCGCATCACTTCGGCATAATAAGCCGCCCCGTTAAAGGAAAGCGCAATTACTGCCGCCGAATATGCAGACAAATTAAACATGTTTCCAAGAATCTGGGGAAAGGCAAAATATACGATAAACAGCTGCAGCAGCATCGGCATTGCTCTGATACCTGTGGAATACACTTCTACGAATTTCACCAGTATCTTTTTTTTCGATATTGCCATCAGGACTAGTATCACTGCAATAAAAAAACCGAATGCAGCCGACAGGAGAGTCAGCTTAATCGTCATAAGCAGACCGTCTCCAATCATCCATACATATGGAACCAGTTTTGAAAAATTCATGCTTTGTTCCTCCGTGTGCAAAAAAAAGACGTCAGTCATTCCGTTTCCGGAAAAACCAACGTCTTCGTTGTTCATCACTTACAGATTTTAATATAAAAAATACAGAGAAGATATATGTACGCTGTACAAAATCTTCTACTGGTTTTTGTCGATTCAGTGCTCCAAAAAGAAAATTTGTGCAGAATGCACCAGAATTCCGACCATCCGGGCGATCCGCTCCATGCTGACTTTCTCGTTGCTGATATGGGACTCGAACGGGATACCCGGTCCGAATATCACGACAGGAATCCCCTGTTGAAAAATCCGTGACGCATCGGTACACGTTCCCTTGCCTCTCACGACTGGTTCCGTATTCATCACATCACGGTATGCACTCCTGAGTACTCTTACAATCCGTTCGTTGTCATCAAGAATATACGGATCCCATCCTTTGCCCAGAATCCGGTATTCGACCCTGCATCTGGGATCGACGGCAGAACGGACAATTCCTTTAATTTCATCCATAACCGACTGTTCCGTTTCTCCCGGGATCATTCTGCGGTCCACAATCATCCTGCATTCTTCCGCAAGAAGATTGTTTTGAGTTCCTCCATGGATTTTATTGACTGAAATACTCGGCTGCTGCGCTCCCGATTCAAAAATATCGTTCCGCTGGTGAAACACATATCCGTTGAACGCGTTCAGAATTTTCCCCGCTTCTCCGATTGCGTTCAATCCGAGCGAAGGCCTCCCTGCATGGCTGGCAATACCGCTGAGCCGTATCTCTATCCATCTAAGCCCGCGCTGGGCAATTTCAATACACATATCGGTTGCTTCCCCGACAATAGCAGCATCAAAATGCCCGGGATATTTCTGAAGCATTCCCTCAATACCGTTTTCATTTCCGCTTTCAGCCACACCCGAAAGCATCAGTATAATTCTTCCGGGCAGATTCTTTTCTTCCGTTTTCAGTTTTGCAAGCGCCATAAGCATGGAAGCCACGCAGCTCTTTGCATCACAGGCTCCCCGCCCGTACAAAAAATCTCCCTCTTCGTATCCGAAAAAGGGCGGATGCTTCCAGTCAAAAAAATTTCCCGCAGGAGCGACATCCATATGCGATACCCATAAAAGATTCCGGCAGGAGCCGCTGTCCGTACCCACTTCCGCAATTAAATTCTGAACACCGTGAAGGCAGACCATTTCCGCATCAATCTGTGCTTTTTTAAGCCAATTCTGCGCAAATTCAAGAGCTCTCCGTACATCGTCCGTTCCCGTGACAGACGGTATGGTTATGAGTTCTCTCGTCAGTTCCGCAATCTCTTTTTTGTCAATTTGTTCAGTCACTATTTTAACCCTGTATTCCTCATATACTATGCAAAAACTACTGAAACCGCATACGTTCACTTTCCAGAAACTTGTCTATCTTAAAACCCAGTCTGAGATTAAAGCAGGTATTCACATCGGATAAATCACACAAAAGAATTTCTTCAATTTTGTTCAGCCGGTATTTCAGCGTATTCCGGTGCACGAGCATTTTCTGTGCAGTTACACCTATATTTCTGTCACATTCCAGATATGTTTCCAGCGTTATCAGAAGATTCTCATTCTTTTCCGTGTCGTGCGTGACGAGTCTTCCGAAAATGCCGTCTCTGATGCGTTCAAATTCCTCCCAGTCCTGCAATTCAAACAGCAGTCTGTAAATGCCTATATCGTCATAACAGCGGATTGCATCGGTCCTGCGGCACACATATACAATCTGCAGCGTACGTACTGCTTCCTTCACGCTTTTTTCACACCCCGACAGCTGTAAAAAAGGTGTGCCGATTCCCATGCTGCACGTAACATCAGGAAAAGATTCCTTTACGAATTTTTCCAGAGCGCGAAAGATGCTTGTAAGATTTTTTTTGTCGGTACAGGAATCACGGTTGTCAATCAGCGCATAGATGATTCCGTTGTCGATTGTGGAAAATACGAGTTCCTGCTTCTTCCTTCTCAGGACAACCGCAAGCTGATTACGTACCGCTGCCAGCGTGCTTACATAATTTCCCCGTTCCGTTTTTCCCCTGACATCAAAACTGTGATCAATACAGACAGCAACCGCAATGTGATACTGCTCCTGGGAAAAACCAAGCTGATAAATTTTTTCCGCTTCTTCGGCCGAATACGTTCCTCCTGCCAGACTTTTCATCAATGCATCCACTGTCCGACGGCTGTTTTCCTCTTCGAACAGCAGCTCGTATATTCTTCTGGTGACCGGCTGCATCTTTACGTCCACTGGCAGCGAAAGCAGTATGACCTGACATTCCCTGCAGACGTTTACAACAGATTCGGGAACCTCCATAATATATTTCCCGGTACGAAGCACAAGATACGCATTCTTTTTCTCAATCTTCCTGACAACATCAATCAGCCCGGTCTCAACTGATTCCATTCCGATTCCTGAAAGAAAAATCAGTTCACCGTTTCCGACACTCTGCCATGCATCAGCACCTTCCAGAATCTGAACACCTCTGACAATTCTGTCTTCAAGAACATTCTTCATAGTCAACACATGCAGATCTTTCATAACCGGTTCCGCAAGCAGTTTGGACAGTGTAATATACATGTATACTTCCAGCCTCCACAGTAAAAAGCCGCGTAACGGAAACGGCATGTTCTGCACTTTCCATTTCCGTTACGCGTACATATATAATAACACAGTCGTCAGCTGTGCGTGAACGGTCCGGAACAGTCCCCTGTTTCAGCAGCTCTGCGTTCTGCATACAGCCTGCAGTTTTCATATACCACACCGGATATACGGCGCTGATACAGGTTCGAATAAAAAGCATTATGAGGAGTAATAATAACCCTGTCCGTATGCCACAGAGGACTTGATTCAGACAGCGGTTCCTCCTCAAACACATCAAGAGCAACTCCTCTGAAAAACCCCTGCGACAGACGATGTATCAGATCTTTTTCATTGATAACACGCCCTCTGGATATGTTAATCAATACAACATCCTTCTTCATCCCTGCAAATGCGCTTTCATCAAGCATATGAAAAGTTTCTTCCGTTTCCGGCAAAGTAGATATTATTACATCGCATGACCTGTACAGCGAATAAAGCGCTTCTTTATCGCCAGCCGCTGCAACATCATCAAAAAAAGATGAAGGATTACGGCCGCTCCTGTTTATACCGGAGACTGATGCTCCGAAAACTTTCAGACGTTTCGCAGTTTCCTGCGCAATATTTCCCGTTCCAAGAATTCCGATTTTCTTACCGAAAATCTCCTGCACGTCCGTATCACGTTCCCATATCAACTTCTGCTGTTTTACGTCAAATGCTCTCGTCCTTCTGAATATCTGAAGCAGATAACAAATTATGGATTCTGCAATCGGAATGGAAGTAGCACCCCCGTTGTCGGTGATCCTTAGTGATTTTTTTTCCAGCAGATATTCAGGCACCTGCGACACAGCCCTGCTTACAAGCTGTATCCAGCGCAGTGAATCAAAACATCCGCAGGGTTTATCATGAAACGGATTAAAACAGACAAGTACCTCATACGGAAATTCCAAATCAGCGGCGGTCAATGATTCTTCCGCTATGAATGAAACGTGATACCCCAACGCTTTTACCCGTTCAAGGAATTCGTTGTCAAATGGTACGGTAAACAGTACTTCAATCTCATTCATACAGCACTCAACCCATACGCATTACTGTTTCCGCAATGTTGCGTCCCAGATTCCTGCAGCTCTGCAGACCCAGCGCATCATCTTCCACTGCACTCTGCTTCTTTTTATCGTTTGGCCATGTCGTCGCGCCGCCGCCGATATAACATCCCGGCGTAGGCATACCGCCCGACCCGGTAACAACCATATCATGTATAAGGAAAAAATAATGCATCGTCTGTATTGTCCATTCTTCACCCGCATTCCGGTTGCCGCCTACGGCAATCCCCCCGCCGATTTTATGCTGCAGAGCATACTGATACTTGCTCTGCCCGTACCTGAGCAGTCCCTCCGTACGATCCATAAACCGCTTCATCAATGCGGAAACCGTTCCGAAATAGACAGGCGACGCAAGAATAAGACCTGCGCAGGCCGCAAGGTCAGGATAAATTTTCTCCATATCGTCGTTACTGAACGTCGGACATGCGTGTATACCGCCATCCCTGTGCGCACTTTCTCCGCAGCAGGCATAACAGCCGATACAATCATGAATATGCGGATAATCCCTTAAATAAAGTATTCTTGTCTTTATTCCGGGAACCGCTTCGGCTTCCTGCAGGGCAGCTTCCAGCGCCCTGTCCGTGTTACGTCCTTTTCGTGGACTTCCGGATATTCCCAACAGCAGTTTCTCTTCCATAAATATACATTATACTCCGTCTGATTTTATTATACCGACAGATAAAAAAACAAACATGGACACAATAAACAAAAAAACTATATAAGAATTGTATATTACTGTCATCTGCCCAGGCATGCCGTCTCCTTATCCTTTCCCATTCAGTCTTCCGTATTTTTTCCTTCGACTCGGTCGACGGTGCAAAAATAAAGCTGATGTCGTGATCGCTTGCCGCTGCACCCGGAGGCCTCTGAAAAAGTAGTGAATTTACAAACATCGACTGAATAAAGTATACTTTCCATTGATGGACTTCCGCTGTTTGCGGTATCCGTACAGCTTGTGTGTTGACTCAAGTTTGTCGTAAATCCGCGGTTTACAACAGATCTGAGGCTCACCATATTGTATGCCGGGCAGACGCCGCTTTCACGGCGCAGAATATATGGAGGAAAGAGGAATGGACCTAAACCAAACTCAATTACAAAGGGTGTTTTCATATATAGATACGGATTTGTCAGAAGATATCTCAGAAAAAATATTTGCGAAATTAGGACATGAGTGTTTTTTGAAATCCATAGAATGGGTGAATAGCATTGGTCAAAATATAGAAAAAGTTATTGATGATGTGAATGTTAAAAATTTATCTCCGTATTGGGAAAAACTGGAATACGGAAAGGATAAAAACGAACTCATTCTGACAGGCAGGGTGGTTGACAAATGCGCATGCGCATTAGCGTCATCAGAACAACCTCAGGAAGGATTATGTAAGTATTGCTGTAAGCGCTTCCAGGAAGATACTTTCTCTGTATTTCTGGGTAAACCGGTAAAGGTCACGATTACCGAATCAAAAATGATGGGCGGTAATCGATGCAGCACGCGAATTGAAATTCCTGAATAGCTGCACGGGACTATGATATAAATAAATTGGATTCCAAATATAAAAAAATGAATCACCGCATTGGAAATTCCCTCAGACAGATTGTACCTATGGGACAAGTTTTTGCCGGACAAATGGGATATAATTGATATCGGGAATGTAAGAGTCAATATATTTTGTAGTAATAACGCTGATCATCGCTGAAGTTTAAATGGTGCTTTTTCGCTGAAAAATATAATCAATTAGAAGGAGGTGTACTATTATGCGGTTCGCGGTACTGTCTGACACTCACTTAGGCGATCCAGAGTGTACTCTTGCATTTATGGATCAAAGCGGAAAAATCCACAGTGGTTTCAATCTTACGGACTTTCTTGATGCGCTTGGAAAAGATAACGATTTTATTATCATCCTTGGCGATATGCTTGATTTTGCAATTAATGACTATGGGGATGTGTATGCGATTGCCCGTTACTTTTTTACGCAGTTGAAAGAACAGCGCGTTCTCAAGCCTGATGGCAATGTGATTTATTGTCCTGGAAATCACGACTATGATGTCTGGCACACTATTGAATATGAAGCCAATATCATAAATCGGATGAAACTGGGTAAACTTCCAAAAAAGTTTCGTATGAGTGTTCCACTTGTCATTGACGACAGAACTGAAAAAAACAACAGCTTTTATTTGCGTGGTGTCCGCCGGAACAAAGAACGAGCACAGCCATATGGTGGTATGTTTCTTGATTCACTGATATCACCCGATGATCCCATTAATTTTATTATTCCTTTTCCTAACGTTTATTTCGTAACGGATGAAAATAGTATCCTTATGACACATGGCCAATATTTTGAAACATATTGGGCAGCCTTAGGGGAATTATATCAGATACTTACACGACAAACAGAAATATTAACCATGAAAGATTTTATTGCAGTCAATTTCCCCTTAGGGCAACTGGGCTCTTCCGGTGTTGGGCAGGCAGGCCCTCTTACAGATGTTATTCTTGAACTTGAGAAAGATGTAACCAGCGGGCGATGCATTTTAATGCACGAATATATTCATCGTTTAAGCGATGAAATCCTGAAACGCTACAGCATCCCGTTTATGCCGAAGTGTATCGATCGACTGATTATCGAAGGTTTTACGTACAAGATTATCAGTGAATTGAAGACAGTCCGCAGTTCAAATTTTTTGGCAGAATTGGAAAAAAACAAAGAAGCCCGGCACCGTATTTCACGTTTTCTGGATTCTACAATGAAAGAGATCAAGGAAGTGGAAACAGAAATGGGAACTACCTTCTGCCCGGTGAATACTATTTTATTTGGCCATACTCATCAACCAATTGATTCTAAAGCCCATGCTACATTTGATTATAATGGAAATTCATACAACCTCTGGAATACCGGAGGCTGGTTACATGTGTCTAATGATGAAGAGCAGGATCATGGTGGTGAGATTTTCCTGTATGAAACGGGGAAAGGTTTCTCATCTGTAAAATTGTCAGTTTCACGCTGATTGTAGTAAAAACCTTTTATAAAAATATGCTTCCGGGAAGAAAAACCACAACTTAGGAATGAACAAAAATCGGAATTGAGGTAGTTGTATTATGGAATTTAAGCTTGTAGAAAATCAATA
>DCFX01000070.1:0-9922 GCA_002314445.1 Treponema sp. UBA1793 | reverse complement strand
TTAATACCCTTCATACGCCCCAAGGGTCGGGATATTAAACACTCCGCACAAATAAAGCTCTCTACGTAGCACACTTGCCGTCAATTATAAAGGGAAGAAGGAAGATCAGGGGCTTTGGCTTACAGAGAGCCAAGGAGCAAAGTTCCGGATGGGCGTACTGAATGAGCTTAAGAACCGCGGCGTCCGAGATATTCTCATTGCAGGTATGGCCGGACTTACGGTTTTCCCTGATGCGGTTAAAGCCGTTTATCCGGATACCCGTGTTCAACTCTGTATAATTCATATGGACAGGAATTCGACAAACTTTATCTCCTACAAAGACTTGAAAAAAGTTTGTGCTGACCTGAAGAAAATCTATTCTGCTGCGACCGAGGATACAGGGCAGCAGTCTCTTGATGAATTTGGTGAGAAATGGAAAACGAAGTATCCCGTAATATTTAAATTACGGGATTCGCACAGGAATGATCTGATCGAGTTTTTCAAGTACCCGCTGGAAACCAGAAAGGCGGTGTACACGACGACGCCTGCGGCGCGTGAACGCTCCGCGGTGCTACAATCCGGCGTATGTCTTTTTCTTCATTTCTCTGTTCTTTTGCAGAACAAAGAAATCAGGAAAAATACATCGTACATACGGCAGTACGAATGTTCCATCTGCCGCGTGTACAATGTTCTGTTGTCATCCTGTCATGTACTGTGTATTAAATAATAAATCACCGCACATGACAGCCTTTTATTTCGTGTTATACACAAACATATCATTTGTATATAACGTATGTTCTTCAATTCTTCTCTACTGGCAGGACTTAACTGCGGTGTCCTGACTCGTTGTCAAAGATTCTTGCTACGGCATCCTCCGCAGAAGAATGGCAGATTGTTTTATTAAAACAAGTTTTAGCTCAGTTAATACCTGATGAAATATTCTTCTGTCTGGTGTTCAGCCACAATACAAATTGTACCGGATGATAAAACCAGGAAGAATCGTTCTTTATCTTTATTCCGAGTTCCTTTTTTACATTGTCATCCAGAAAAGAGGTCTCATTGTCTTTGTACAGTTTTTTTTCATTACTTTCGTTACTCTCCAAAAATCCGACAATTTGTTTCATCATCTTTTTGAACCAGGCTTCATCTTTTTTTACATAGCCGTTTATATGATTTACCAGTATATGTCTCACCACATTCTGTTTCTCACTGTAAAACTTTCCGAGTTCAAAAGGACGAATCAGGTCATTAGCTATGTACGAAAAATATGATGAATCAAATATTCCTGCATCAGAAAATAATTTTACCGTCGTTTTTTTATCAAAATACTTGCTGCTGTCTTTTTCTTTTATCTGCCGCCAGGAATCTGACCTGTCAACTTCCCTATCTTTTATCAGAGGTTCGTCAGAGAATAGTTCTACATGAATCTGTTCCGTTCCTTTATATCTTCCGAATGTTCCGGCCGGTGTTATTGTATTCATTTCAATATGATAGTCCACGTTCCGGGGGCAGTATGTGGAAATCTCTGATTCAAATATTTTCCAGCCAGCCTCACCATCTTTTTCAGGAAACATTTTTTTATACAAATATCCCCAGACATCTTTCATCTGCGTTACCCAGCCGTCTTTCATTTTAAAAGGTTCATCTACCTGTTGCCACGGATAGCCCAGTAGTGCCGATGACAGGCTTGTTAACCGGGCAACGATGTCGTTCCAGACTGCTTCTTTTAATTTCTGCTCTCCTGCGGTTCCTTTTATTGAAATAAGCTCATCCTCATAGTGGTTTTTGACTGCAGTAAACGCAACCTGTGACGTACTCCCTGCTGTTACAAATGGAAATGTCAATCTTATTTGTTTATCCAGAATACTCTGCCATCGTTCCTTTCGTACCGGCGCTTTTTCAACCGCGCTGCTGTCGGTGTCTTCATCGTTAAAAACAACCGTCTCACCTTTTAAAAGAGAAACAAGTTTCCGCCGGTAATACACATACTCTTTTATGTTCAATGCCTGCGGTATTATATCAGCAGCCTTTACAAAGCCGTCTTCCCATTCATATTCTTCATCCCCAGCCCGTTTAACTTTCGTAAAAATCCGATACCATGTACCTGCTGGCGTATGGTACGTATATGTTTCTGAATCGTTTATCATGGAATACAGCTGAGCCAGCTGTGCGCTGTTTTCATTTTCATCTATCGTTTCCAGAAGCTCCTTATTCCTGTTGTCGAGAGGACACAGATAGACAAGTTCCCTGTCTTTTACTGTTGTAATCTTTGATATCAGGTCCTTTTTGAACACAGGGAGGCTCAGACTGTCATTACCCGTACTTGTCCCCTCGATATAGACAAGTGCCTTTTTGGGCAGTAAGTGATCGATTATCTGATCAAGCCAGTCTCTGTTTTCATTCTGGTGCACATTCTGCTGTTCGGAGGCGAAGGAAAAACGCTCCATGAGCCGCTGCCTGATAGCAACGGGTCCCAGATGCATATAGCAGCTGTAAAATTTCGTATCTGATGAAGACTCTTCTCCAGGAACATTGTGCCTGATAAGGACAAAATTATAACTGTCAGCATCTTTTTTTTCAGGTATTCCCGCATTCCGTACCGCAACAAGCCGTCCGGGGCCGACAGGATAGACAGGCTCACTTTCACTTCCTTTTATATGAATGCCGTCATGCCATTTTCCGTTCTCACATAGAGGAAAGCCGTTTTTGACCATAACATGTTCCGAATCCAGCCGGACACTCCAGTTTTCCCGATCAAAACATGCTTTAACCGCATCCTGTTCTTCCGCATCTGTGATGGCTTTCTGTAATCCCGTTTTTACCGGAAAATCCCAGAGTTTCGGAGGAGCTATAACAAGTGACTGATGCAGCGGATTTTTTATAATCTTTGCAAACTCACTTTTCTTGATGATACAGTTGTCTCCCGTGCCAAGTCCCCAGGAATACATATTTGTACCAGTCCCGGCTCTGTAGTAATATCCAGGAAGTCCATCCGTTTTGAGAAATCCATACGGATCGGCTGCATCTCCCCACGGATCATTTACAATAACATCCCCCTCCGGTGTAAAACCGCGTAGTACTGCTATATGTCCGCTTTTCGTATGACTCAGCGCTCCGTAGGAAAACCATACCGGATAGCCTGCTGCGATGTATTTCTTTGAAAGGTCAGGAGTCATTACAGAACCATAGTAGGCTTTAATAATATCAGCTGAAACTCCATAAATAGTATGAGCTACTTTTCCCATATTTCCGGCAGAAAGCAGTCTATTTGTTCCAGTTCCATTTGACTCATTGTCTTCTTCCTGTGCCCACTTTTTAAAATAAATTTCAAATACTTTCCGCATCATATCGTCGGGGCTGTCTTCCGTTATTCCGAAATAATGCAGTATCATGCACAGGCTCGTAATGTTACAGCTGCAATACGCCATCGAAACATGCTTGCCATCGGGAAGCTCTAAATCAGTTTCTGAATCTCGCTGTTTCCATACATAGGTATTTTCCCTTTGGCTGAAAAATGGGACAGCCAGATTTCTTTTCCATGATTCATTACTCATGTATATCTCCAAATAACCATGTATTATTTGATGTTTTCATATTCAATTCTGCTAAACATGTATCATTGTATTTTTCACCTTTATAGAAATCTGTAAATTTTATTTTTAATGCTCCATCTCTTTTTTTTATGTCAAAAATATAATATTGAGGTCCTAAAGTATTATTTTTGCATAAAAATTTAACAGGGTCATTTAATATTAATTGTTTTTGTCCGGTTTCTGTAATAATTTTATAACTTATTATTTCTCCATTTTTCAATCGATTATTTTTTTTATAAAAATCGTTTGATGCAGCGTACCCATTAATCAGTGATATTTTATTTATATTTCTTAGTTTAGGAATTAAAATATCTAACCTTATCTCCATCAGATCATCATCTGTATTTTCCACAAAACTTGTTGCCGGTTCTCCATCAAATGCATTCTGTATGCTGTATTTTAGCGGGTTATCTTTGTCCCACAAAAAATCACTGGCAGAAATACGAATACTGTTCCAATTCTGTGGAATAATATTTAATATATTTTCCGCATATAACTGTATGTCTTCCGGTTCATCTTCAAAAATAAAATAGAATCCATACGCTCCACCTTTTAATTGTCCTTTTTCTATATCCGTATATCTGAATTTTTCATCTATTTTTGCAGCATTCAAATACTGTATAAATCCTTTTGCCTGTTCTCTGCCTTTGATTATTTGAATCGTATTTATACGATAAACATAACCTGTTTGCATTGTTAATCTGATATTCGTTGCATCAAGTGTCAATAATTTAAGCATCCCCTTTTCTTTTCTGAAAAGGCTCACCACGACAGGTTTTGCTATCGGATTCTCTACTGTTGTAACAGGCAGTAAGATCCAGTAAAAAAAATCAGAACCTACCGTTTCTTTGTAAATAGCTGCCTTTTTATGAAAAAAAAGTTCTGTCTCTTTATCCAAATAAAGTTCATCATGCAAATTTTCATCATCATTTTTCATCGTTTTGTAAATTTTTGTGTATATATCTTTATTTGCAGTATCGAAAGCAACCTTTTCGCTTTCTGTTAGTCTTTCCATAAGTTTCCATTCTGTTGGTAATATTTTTTGCATTTCCGGTGCTTGACAGAAGGCTGATAAACTTACTACTAAAAAAATAAATAGTGCTAGTGTTTTATGCATTAAAGTGTTCTCCCTCATTATTCATAGCTCCGTAGGAAAACCATACAGGATAGCCTGCTGCGATGTATTTCTTTGACTGGTCAAGAGAAAGAGACGCGATGTTCATTTGACTGGAGGAGACACCATACAAAATATTCGCAATATCCCTCATATTTCTGGATAGCTCAAGTTCATCCGGTCCGTTTTTCTCCGTCTGCCATTTTTTGAATGTAGTATCATCCGATGAAAATACTTTCCGCATCATATCATCGGGGCTGTCTTCCGTTATTCCGAAATAATGCAGTATCATGCACAGGCTCGTGATGTTACAGCTGCAATATGCCATGGAAATGCCGGGTTGAATTTTATCACCGATATTATATTTTATTTTTTTCTTATCTTCTTCATCATATATTATTTCTGTTGCAATTCGATACCAAACGTATGTATTCTCCCTCTGGCTGAAAAAAGGTACAGCCAGGTTTTTTTTCCAAGCCTCGTTACTCATGTATATCTCCAAAAAGCCAACCTGTATCTTGATGCCAAAAATTAAGTTCTGCGATACACGTATCGTTATACTTTTCCCCACTATATATTTTTTTCACAATTAAATAATCATTTCCTTCACATTTCTGAATTTGATAATCTAATTGGTTATCATTCAAAACATAATTATAGTTAAATAATTTTATTCTATTATTTAATTTGTATAACGAACTATTTTGTGCATACCCATTTATGATTGCTATCTTAGGGTTATATAATGGTATATGAACTTCAATTCTCATCAGATCATCATCCGTATTTTCTACAAAGCTTGTTGCAGGGTCTCCGTCAAACGCATTCTGGATGCTGTATTTCAGCGGACTTTTTTCATCGACAAGACAGTCAGATGCCGAAATTGTTATGCTGTCTCCGTCAGGCAAAAGGTTCCATGTCGTATGATCTGAAACAGAGACCTGATTCAAGTCTTTTATTATGAAATATTCTGCATCTTCCTTTCCTGCTATCTGATTTTTGCATACCTTTATCATTTTATGGTCATCTGCAATAGGAACTCTCGTTTTTGCATACAACAGTCCGTATGTCCCGGATTTTTTTTTCAATAGTATGTCCAGACTGTCATATACCAAATGATATTGTTCCCCGTATTCAATAATATTGTATACTCCTGTCATGAGTAAGACATTCCTTTTCTTCCCTTTGTAACAGAGTACTTGTACAAATCCTTTATTTGTTGCAAGACAATTCTCAATGCTTTCAGAACTTATTAATATCCGATAAAATATATCAGGGCCTTCGGTTTGCTTATAGATTGTGTAAACTTGAAATTTCGGTACTATTGAATCCTTTATATCTGGTTCATATTCTTTGTAAACAGTCTGCAATGCGTCACTACTTTGTTCCAGTATTGCATTTGATTCGTTACCTGAAATCTTCGTCAATTTTAGCCAGCTGTTCGGCATTATTAGTTTCAATTCCGGTGCTTCACAGAAGGCTGATAAACTTACGAGCAAAAAAATGAATACTGCCAGTGTTTTACGCATAAAATTGTCTCCTTTTATTCAGCGCTCCGTAGGAAAACCATACCGGATAGCCTGCTGCGATGTATTTCTTTGAAAGGTCAAGAGTCATTACAGAACCATAGTAAACTTTAATAATATCAGCCGAAACTCCATATATTTTCTGTGCTATATATTTCATATTGGAACAGTCTTCAAGTTTATCAGGTCCATTTTCTTCCGTATGCCATTTCTTGAATGTACCATCATCTGATGAAAAAACTTTCTGCATCATATCGTCGGGGCTGTCTTTCGTTATCCCGAAATAATGCAGGATCATACACAGGCTCGTGATGTTACAGCTGCAATATGCCATCGAAACTCCAGGCTCTATCTTTTTCCCCTTTTCATGAAGAATTTCACCTGTATCTATATCAGTTAAGTCTTGAGTTGGTATTTGATGCCAGACATATGTATTTTCCCGCTGGCTAAAAAAGGGGACTGACAGATTCCGTTTCCATGCTTCACTCATTTATGTCTCCAAACAACCAGACATTATTGATGTAAAAATTTAATTCAGCCAAGCATGTGTCATCATACTTGCTTCCAGAATAGATACTTCTTACTACAAAATAAGGACTCCCCTTCCCATTGTTTTTAAATTGATAATTGAGATATCTATCGTTTAGAACATCCGTTTTATAAATTCCTTTTATTCGATTATTATTCAGATATAAATTTTCATTTTGTGCATACCCGTTTATTATCGCAATTCTTGTTGCGATACCATCCATACTGCAATTAATTTTCATCAGATCATCAGCTGTATTTTCCACATAGCTTGTTGCCGGGTCTCCATCAAACGCATTCTGTATGCTGTATTTTAATGGACTTTTTTCTTCAACAAGACAGTCAGATGCCGAAATTGTTATGCTGTCTCCGTCCGGCAAAAGGTTCCATGTCGTATAAGTGGTAACGGTAACCTGATTTAAATCTTTTATTATGAAATAATCTGCATCTTCTTTTCCTGCTATCTGATTTTTGCATTCTTTTATCATTTTGTGATCATCGGTTATAGGTATGCTGGTTTTTGCATACAACAATCCATAAGTCCCATTTGTTTTACGGATGAGCATAAAGCAATCATACATATCAAAACCGTATGGTTCGCCTCCTGTTGCTATACCATATACACCAGTCATTAATAAAATATTTTTTTGTTTTCCTTTATAGCAAAGCGTTTGTATAAAACCTGTATGGCTTGCAAGGCAATCTTCAACGTTCTTATTACTTAGTAATATGCGATAAAATACATCATCTTCATATTTCTGTTGATAAATGGTATATATTTTGATTTCCGGAATCCATTTGTCGCGAATTGCATCTTTATACATACTATAAACAGTCTGCAATGCTTCACTACTTTGTTCGAGTATTACATTTGCTTCGTTACTGGAAATCTTCGTCATTTTCTGCCAGCTGTTCGGCATTACCATTTTTAATTCCGGGGTTTCACAAAATGCAGAGAAACTTACAACCAGAAAAATTAAGACTTTAATTATTTTACGCATGGACAGCTCCTGTTCCAACTATAAGTATTGCAGGCTTACATTCCTTTATTTCCATGTCATCACAGACGATCTTAGCATATACTTCAAGCTCGCTGCCTTTGTCCTCTTCCAACAGTTTTTCTATATCAAAATCAGATTTTATCTTGATTTCCAATTCATCTTTATCAATCGTTATATCCTGTTCCTGTACAGGTTTATCTTCTAATGCTGCATTATTATTCCGCAATTGAAGTTTACATGAAGGAGAAAAGTCGGAAACTTCAAATGTCTTTATTGTCAACTTTACTTCATCGCCGTAATATACTGCCTGTTTTTCCCATTTCATGCTGACAACCTGCGGATTCTTTACCTCTATATCGCTGCTCTTTACTTTCTTTGTACGCGGTGCTATTGCTTCAAAATAATATTTCAGCCCGTCGGTATCTCCGGCTTCCCTCGTATCTTTCGCCGTCCATTCCCCATCCGCCTTGCTTCCGTCAACTTTCGCTGCAGGCTCAGCTACTTTCACCCCCGTCTTGCTGTCATATACGCAGAACCTCACTCCCGCACCGTCTGCCATGTCCTTCGTTTCTGCATGCAGTTTGAGTACGTCTCCAACAAGCCCTTTGCTCGCACTGCTTCCGTCAGAGTCCTGCCATTCTGCTTTCGTTATCTCAGGGCGCATCAACTGCACCGTAAGACTGCCGCTGCTCTTTTTATAATTACACCACGCTGAATGTGCGCTGAATATGAACTTCGGGTCCTGGTCAGGCGGAAGCTCCCTGCTGTCCGCATGCCAGCTCCACTTTGCGCTCACGCTTCCGCCCTTTACCGTCAGCGGAAACTTCGCATAGGCAAAGCCGTTCTCGGGTCCCTTCCCTTCAGGGAATACCTGTAACGTCACCATATTCCCGTCGTCTATGTCCTTGACGTTTGCGCTCAGTTCCACTTCTTCGCCTTCTTTCGCGCTTGTCTTTCCCCATTTTACTGTCGTGAACTGCGGCTTTTTATTATTCTCTTTTGCCTTGTCTTCTTTCCACTTTTCTGTGTTTTTCGGATTAATAATGACGGGCATCGGCATTGATGCTCCGACCGCTATAACGGTACTGTTGTTCTGCGCTCCCACATCGTTGCACGTCGTCACCTGACTCCCGATGACGCATGCTTCCTTACCGTCGATTTTAAGCTTGTCTGCCGTCCCGCCGGTTACTTCGCCTTCGTTCTTCGGGTTCTGCTGGAACTTGATTGTCCCCGGCAGCTGGTTATGGGTCGGGCTGTCATTCTTTGCCTTGCTCCCTTTGACCGCTGCCTTGTGGCTCCCGATGCTTACGTCTTTTGCCAGTTTGTCATTCAGTTTTCCGATGAACGGGTGCGGCAGCGGGACATTCTCGGTGTGGTTTCCGGCAGGGACTACCATGGTGTGCACGTCAAAGCCCATGACTTTGTCACCTTCAACTGCAAGCTGCTTGCCTCCCGTCGTCACGCCTTTGCTTCCCTGCATCTTTATGTTTTTGCCTTTTACTTCTACTTTCTTGTCGCACTCTATCTTGACGGTTTTATTTGCCTTGCAGTTTATTTCCCCGTCGCTTTCTATGCTCATTTTCTTGGCTTTGAAACTGATGTTGTCTTCCCCGCTTATTTCCAGTTCCTTGCATTTTACATGAATATCGCCAAGTTCATTTACAAGAGAGATGCCGTCCTTCTTCGACAGCACAAACCGCATCTTTCCTTCTGCCATGGACAGCTGCATAGCTTCCTTCCCGTCTTCATCTATGATTTCTATGCGGGTATCCTTCGTCTGGTAGAGGATGCTCTTTGACGGGTTGTCCGTGCTGTGTGCAGGCGGCATGTGCTTTTCATCGTAGACGCAGCCAGCCACAACTCCGTGATCATAGTCTCCTTCAGGAAAAAAGACCAATACCTGTGTCCCTATGTCAGGGAGTATCCACATGCCGCTGTTTTTCCCCGCCCACTGTTTCATCATGGGGTACCACGAGCCGACGCAGCCCGGGGAGAGCATGTCCATCGCTATGCGGAGGCGTCCCAGGCAGTCGGGGTCTTTATTGTCTGCTACGATGCCCATTACGGGCGGACATGAGGCATTGTACATTCTCTGGGCAAATTCAAGTATCCCGTCACTTTTCCGACGCGGGTCGGGATATTTTTTAAGCAGTTCGTCTATTTCTTCTCTAAGGTTCATAC
>DCFX01000095.1:58938-84663 GCA_002314445.1 Treponema sp. UBA1793 | reverse complement strand
ATATATGCGTAATGAATGCTGCTTTTATATTTTTCAATAATATCGCGGTCCTTATCTATAATAATGACATCGGCGTCCGCCTGCTCAAGTTCTTCAACAACGCGGCAGCCGAATGAGCCTAAACCGATTACTGCAATCGTAACCATCTGTATCCCCCTTTTCCGGAACTAAATTCCTTTCAGCTATTTTTATCCGACAAGCACGTCACCATGCGGATAGTCAGTCAGTTCCTTCTGTGAAGAACCTGACGCAGAATTCAAAGCAAGCGCGATGATTCCGGTGCGTCCCGCAAACATCGTGAGAATAATGACAATTTTTCCGTATACAGTCAGCAGCGGAGTAACGCCCTTGGACAAACCGACAGTACCGAACGCCGAAACGGACTCATACACAAGGTCGCTCAGTGTATACATGCCTGCTGCCAGTGAAGTATGTTCTGAAACTGCAAGAAGCAGCACCGATATGAAGAAAAAGCAGACTCCCTTTACAAGAACGCCGACAGCCTTTTCCAGCAGAGAAGACGGAATGTCGCGGCGGAACACCGACAAATCGCCTTTATCTTCCTGGTCCTTGAACGCGTAACAGCACACAAGGAAAACAGTCGTCGTTTTAAGACCGCCCGCCATTGAACCCGGCGAGCCGCCTGTCATCATCATCAGTACCGAAATGATAGTCGATACGGCGGAAAATGACGACTGCGGAACTGTATCAAAACCGGCTGTACGCAGCGTGACCGACTGAAAGAACGCATTGCAGATTTTCTGCGGGATTGTCATGTTTTTGAATGCGTGCGTGTATTCCGCTGCAAAAAAGATAACAGTTCCG
This sequence comes from Treponema sp. UBA1793, assembly GCA_002314445.1. Taxonomy (GTDB): domain Bacteria; phylum Spirochaetota; class Spirochaetia; order Treponematales; family Treponemataceae; genus Treponema_D. Next base: position 83,838 of record DCFX01000095.1, on the reverse strand, counting down.
CAGGAAATCAGGAGGACGGTCATAAACAGCACTATGTGGGTATGAAGGCTGAACACTTTCTTCCTTTTGCCGTACAGCCTCCGGTGAACGCTTGTTGCAATATCGTTTATAACGGTAAATCCGAGACCGCCTGCAATAATCAGCAGGCAGGTGACGATGCAGATTGCATAATTCGAAGAGAAACGGTGAAAACTGTCGGGATACGGCGCAAATCCTGCGTTGCAGAATGCCGACACTGAAAGAAAAATACCGTAAAAGATACTGTGCGTCTCTCCCGCCATATGAAGCAGAATGGAAAGCACCGCAGCTCCTGTCGTCTGAATTACACACGTAACCAGAAGAATGCGGATTATAATCTGGCGGACATCTACGCCTGCTTCGTCAATAAAATAGTCCCGTATTATATTCCTGTTCACAAGCGATATCCTTCTGGACGGGAATGCAAGATATATCGTAAAGAAAGTTACAAGTCCGAGACCGCCTGCCTCAATGAGGACAAGCAGCAGTACAAGCCCGGCCGAAGAATAAACGCTCATATCGACGGTGGACAGTCCTGTAACACAAATTGCCGAAGCTGTGGTAAAAAGACAGTCTATATAAGGTACCGGTTTGCCCGAAACATACATCTGCGGAATACAGAATAGGAGGGAGCCGGCAAGCACGAGGAGAGTAAAATACAGGTAAAGCAATGTATTCGCAGAGTGTATACGACGTCTCATGTATTGGAAAAGTATACAAACATTTGTTTTATGAATCAACATATATCGGAAATTAAAAAATATACTTTTCCGGACAGAAAAGTTTCGATATTACATTTTTGTAGTTGTCCTTTTCCGGTCTACCGTGAATAATTCCGTTATACACGGGTTACAGGAGATATTTTATGAAAAAACGGTTCATTTGTCTGACGGCAGCCATCATCTTTCTCTGCGGATCAATGTCCGCGGATCCGGTTCATCTTCTTGTCTATGCGGGAGCGGGATTGAAAAAGCCTATGGATGAGATAAAGACTTTCTACGAATCAAACCACGATGTAACCATCGAATATGTGTATGCCGGCTCTGCGCAGCTTCTTGCCCAGATTCAGCTTTCCGGCAAGGGGGACGTATTCATTGTCGGCTCAGAGGATGTGTACAAAGACGCACAGATGAAAAAACTTGCAGAAGCTCCGGTACTCGTTGCACACCACACTCCGTGCATTGCAGTACGGAAAGGCAACCCGAAGCATATACTGTCGCTCGAAGATATGGCAAAACCGGGAATTACCGTCATCCTCGGAGACCCGAAAGCGAATGCAATCGGTTTGTCGGCACAGAAAATAATCGAAAAAAACAAGCTTTCCGGTATAACTGCAAACACCGTTGCGGAAACGGCAACAGTAAATGAACTTGTACTGCAGCTTGCAATGGGACAGGCGGATGCCGCTATAGTGACAAAAGACAGTATTGTGAATTCTCCGAAAGTGGACTGCATCGAAATAGCGCCCGATAAGAACATTGAACAGATAATTCCCGTAGGAATACTGACCTGCTCGAATCACAAAGCCGAAGCGCAGTCTTTCGCCGGTTTTATTGCTTCACCCGAGGGAAAGGAATTGTTCAGGAAAAATGGTTTTGAACCGGTTAACTGACTCAAACTGGATTTTCTATGGCATTCTCGCTCTTATTTTTGCAGGTTCGCTTTTTTTCCTGCTTGTCCCCCTTGCGGCCGTCCTCGTTCACGGATTTTCGTACATCGGTGCATCAATAACCTCCGCAGAGGTACGGTTTTCGCTGCTTTTAAGCATCCGCACCACAACGGAAGCGACGATTATCTGCATGATCGCCGCCACCGCTTCCGGATATGCGCTTAAACAGCTGCCTCCGTTACCCAGGAAAATTTTCTTCTCCATTCTTTCAGTTCCCATGTCGCTGCCGCATCTGGTGTCCGGAGTGGCGCTGCTGCTCGTGTACGGACGGCTGGGAATCGGCGGCTGGCTGTTCCGCACGACAGGAATAGATTTTATCTACACGAAACAGGGAATTACGCTCGCGCTTGTCTTCGTGAATCTTTCATATGCAGTCATCATGATGTACAGTGCGTTCGACACAAATCAGGAACAGATGGAATTTACGGCAAGGACGCTCGGCTGTTCAAAGGCGGGGGCATTTTTCAATATAACACTTCCGGTCACGCTTCCCTCGTTACTTTCCACCGCAGTCATGACATGGTCACGTGCGCTCGGAGAGTTCGGCGCCGTCATCATGATTGCCGGTTCCACGAGGATGAAAACGGAAACGCTCCCGACTGCCATTTACCTGAATATGGCGACAGGCGATCTTGATACCGCACTCGGCATTTCGGCCATGCTGATTCTTGTCTCCGTACTCTGCATAATCATACTCCAGGTATGTATTCCGCCGTTCCGCAGAAAGGAGGCAGCTCCATGCTCGATGTAGAACATCTGTCGGTACAGGCAGGCAGTTTTACGCTCTCGGAAATCAACCTTCAGGTAAACGACGGCACCTGCTTTATCCTTCTCGGTAAAAGCGGGGCGGGAAAAACAGTATTTCTTGAAACGCTTGCAGGCAGGTATCAGGTTAAAAAGGGAAAGATACGCTGGAACGGTACCGATATAACTGCCTCCGCACCCGAAAAACGCCGCATTGCGCTTGTCTATCAGGATTACGCACTTTTCCCCCATTTAACAGTCGCTCAGAATATTGCGTTCCCCCTGAAAATGGCCGGAATACAAAAGCAGATCCGCAGGGAGCGAACTGACGGCATGCTGGAATCCTTTTCCCTGCAGAACGCCGCATCAAAATACCCCGGAACGCTCAGCGGCGGAGAGCGGCAGCGGACGGCGCTTGCACGCGCGCTCATAATGGAGCCGGAACTGCTCCTGCTCGACGAACCGCTGAGCGCGCTCGACTGCATCAATAAGGAAAAGGTGCAGGAGATGCTGCAGAAAGTACACGCGTCATGCCGCACGACAATTATTCAGGTAACGCACGATTTTGAAGAAGCACAGTACTTTGCCGATACGTTTGCCGTCATGAAAAACAGGACGCTGTCCCCTGTGCAGACAAAGGATATACTGATGTCGATGAAAAAGGAGGATATATATGCGTTACTCGACGAGTAAAGAACTTTTTGACGAACTTTGTTCCCGTTTTTCGGACATAATCGGAAAAAACGGGTTGTCCGCAAAAAAGGTGGAAATTCACGCGTCCGTGCTTACTCCGGAAGAAGCAATCGGGACCCCGGGCAGAACAGACTATCCTATTCTGGAAGGAAAAGACATGATGCTGCAGGCAGTATACGAAGGATGCATGGGACAGGTCTTTACCGATTCTCCTGCATCCTTTACGGGAACGCTGCAGGATATTCTTTCCATGGATATTGTAAACGACAGGCATGCACGCGGATTGTTTATTGCTGCACTGAATGCAGTCATGCGTTCGCTGGAAGCAGCAGCAGGGACAGTGCATTGTAAAAACGACGGAATGGAAAAGTGCGCCGTACAAATGGGAGAACGTATTTCAAAACAGTACGGAAAACCGAAAATTGCACAGATAGGCTATCAACCTGCGATTCTGGAACAGCTTGCCCCGGAATTCCCGCTGCGCGTCCTTGATATGAACCCGAAAAACATCGGAACGACGGTAAGCGGCATCACCATAGAAGACGGCAGAAACTGGCCGTCCGCAGTCCAATGGGCAGACCTGATCCTCTGCACCGGAAGCACGCTCGCAAACGGCTCCATCATACACTTTCTTAATCTGGACAAAGACGTCGTTTTCTACGGGACGACTATTGCGGGTGCAGCAGAGCTGCTCGGATTAAAACGGCTCTGCTTTGAATCTCTCTGACGCAATTACATCAGGGCAATTCTAAAAACTCACTTTCAGTGACTTTTTAGAGGTTCACATCAGCTCTTCAAGATCAATTTCCCCGGCAGCGCAGGGAACTGAAACCGCCCAGTTTGTCAGCACCTGCGGGTGCACTTCGCCGAATACACCGACTTCTTTTCCGTTTACGATAACGGCAGCCTGGCGTCCCGGGATAAAGCGGGGATCGCTGCTTTCCTTTACTTCGTACTTGTGGTCAAGGAAATACAGCAGGGCGGAAACTTCGCTTGCAGCATCGTTGAAATTCGCATTCGCCCCTGCGGTAAGGAATCCCAGCTTCTGACGCGTGCGTGTACCCGTGTTTTCTTCATCGCAGAGATACGCAACTTTGCCGATTTCAAAAATTTTGTGCGGGAACTGCGCGTTTGCAGAACCGCTTTCGGCTCTGAGCAGTGATGAAATGATTTCCGGCCTGATAAACTGATAGTTTTCACTCATCGGGTTCGCAATCTCTATTACTTTCGCAGGGTCTATTCCCATATTGTCTATATAATCGTGCTTACTGCCGACATAATTGAAAATCATTTCCTGATAGCCGAGGCCGACCATAAGAGTCTTGGCCTTGCGGCTGAACTGCGTAACAGGCAGCAGGCGGCCGATTGTAAAGTCGCTGGGCTTTTTCGGTTCGAATGTTTCGACGCCGCGCCCGATCATCACGTCTTCTATAACGTCGACTTCGTGGAGAAAATCGTTCCGGTACGGCGGCGGTTCAAGAACAAACTCCGTGTCTTCAGTGCCGTCTTTCGTTACCTTTTGAACAGTCACTTTATTGCCCATGCAGTAAAGCGCTGCAATCGTTTCTTCAGTCGTAAACGCCGAACCGAGCAGTTTATTAATATGGCTCAGATATGCTTTTGTGGACGGCTGGAAATAAAACGGAGCCGTAACAGACATGCCGAATCCTGTTTCATACGGATGATCGACGCGGACCGGAAGGATTTCGTAGCCGCAGTCGGCAAAATCGCACGCAACGATGTTTGCGGAAAGCATAAGGCTTTCCATGTCGGAACCGGTCAGTTCGACCATAAGGTCTTTATCGCCTACTTTCACAGCCCCAAGCGTTGCGCTGTTGATAATCGGAGCCATGGACATAACTTCACCGGCATCGTCAGTAAGGAGCGGGAATTTTTCCATATCCTTGAGAATCCAGCCGTAATCCTTTCCCTTCGGATGCTCCGTAAGTATCTGGCGGCAGGTCATAGGCTCTGTGCATGCAAGCGGAACAAAGCTTGTTTTGTCCGGATCGACAGCCTTATAATGCACCGGAAATTTGATATCGGCAACGCGGTATAATCCCATGGAAATCGTTTTCCGCTTACGGCCGAAATTCCATGCAAGCTTTTCCTGCGTCTGAATAACATCCTTGAGCATGGGATCGTCGATAGCCTTGCCTGAAATAACGAAAGCGACCATAAACGGGCGGATATTTCTGAGTTCCGGATCGACGGTAACGATACGGTTGCCGCAGTCCTTTACAGCACCCTTTCTGGACATAAATGTATCATAATCAGCGTGGACTGAACCTTCGTGCAGACGAAGCTGACGAGCAACACCATTCGTCGACCACAAATCGGGACGGTTCGTATCGTTCAATTCTATCTTGATCACACGCTCATCAGCAGGAACCGACGTATCGGGCTTTTCATCAAGTTCAGCCTTCGCGCAGGTAAGTTTTTTTTCAAGAACGTCGTAATCGTATTTTTTCCCAAGCAGATCAAAAAACAGGTTTTCGTTAACTTCAATTTTAGGCATACTATCCTCGTAAAATGTGTATCACCCATTATAGGAGATAGGCACAATTTATTCAATTGTACACTTTTATCAGTCCGGGGAGAACGGTATACTGGCAGTATGAATATATGCCTTTTTACAGAAGATGAACTAACCAGGCCGCTCCCGCTCAGCGACGAGAGGGGAGAACATATTGTAAAAATACTCCATAAAAATGAAGGTGATACATTTTCTGCGGGAATCGTCGGAGGGCCTGCAGGCACTGCGCAAATAACACAAATCACGGATAAAACAGCTTCCGGCGGAGGAAGTATTTCTTTTTCGTTCATACCGGAATCGGACGGAAAGCCGCTCTATCCGCTGACGCTTATAATCGGCTTCCCGAGGCCGATACAGCTCAAACGGCTGCTGCGCGACGCCGCAGGGCTCGGTACGTGCGCAGTGCATCTTACCGGGACGGAACTTGGCGAAAAATCATACATGCAGTCGTCTCTTGTCGAACGGGGAGCTGCCTACCAGATGCTTCTGGACGGAACAGTTCAGGCAGCAGGCACTCATGTACCGGAACTGTTCCTGCATAAAACGCTTCAGGAATGCCTTGCTTCGGTAAACACCGGCAGCTCCCTTAAAATCGTACTGGATAATGTCCGTGCCGCCTGCCCTCTGACGTCGTTTCTTGCCGCTCATCCGGTAAAAACCGGCGATGGAACTGCCATTCCCGTTACGGCGGCCATAGGCAGCGAGCGCGGCTGGACAGACAAAGAGCGTACGCTGCTCGAATCTGACGGCTGGACACGGTGTACAATGGGAAAACGGATTCTTCGTACTGAAACAGCGGCAACGGTCGCCGCATCTGTGATACTTGCAGCCATGGGCGAACTTGATACCTGAAGGCAAAAAAATACCGCCCCGGAAGTAAAACTTACGGGGCGGCTTGTACTGTTTTCCGGAATGACCTGAAATGAAGCTTCAGATACAACATTCCGGAAGCACATCAGTATATCAGTCTATAACGTCCATGCGCGCAACGTCTTTGTCGTAATCAACGCCTGCAATATCAAAACCGTTCGTTGCAAGGAAGTCGTGCTTGTAACCGGCAAGGTCACAGTATTCCGCCAGATTTTCCTGCGTTATATCGGACATGCGCTGCGTGCAGACTTTCTGTACATCAGGCTCCATTTCACGGTCGTCTACGCGGATAAGGTGGTTACTGTCCGTCAGGACACTGCCGGCAGCATTGTCAGAACCCGTGAACAGACGTTCTGCGAAAAGGCGCTCCATCTGTTCAATGCAGCCTTCATGCGTGCCCTTCTCTTTCATCACTTTGAAAAGAATCGAAATATACAGAGATATGACAGGGATAACTGCGCTGGAACGCGTTACAAGCCCTTTGTTTACAGAAACATATGCGCCGCCGTTGACAGAAGCCTTCATTTCCTTATTAAGATCAAGTGCCGTCTGTTCAAGGTCTTTTTTTGCCATACCGATTGTGCCGTCGCGGTAAATCGCATGTGTCTGTTCCGGGCCGATATACGAATAAGCAACTGTACGGCATCCGGTGGCAAGAACACCGGCTTCGGTAAGCTGTTTTATCCAGCGCCGCCAGTCTTCGCCGCCCATAACTTTGACCGTGTCGGCAATTTCCTGCTCTGTTGCAGGTTCTGCGGTAGATTCCTTTATCGTATCCGTTATAATGTCGATGCACTTTCCGCTGTACGACTGCCCGATCGGTTTTAGAACTGAACGGTACATAACTTTCGTTTCGGGATCAGTGCGGACAGGGCTTGCAAGGCTGTAAATAATCAGGTCGAATTTCCGGCCGAGCTTTTTCACTTCGTTAATAACAGCCGCCCTTGTTTCGTCCGCATACGCATCAGCATTGAGCGTCACAGACTCGAGCCCGTCCTTTTTTGCAGCGCGGTCAAACGCCATGTTATTGTACCAGCCGGGTGTTCCGCCTTTCGTCTCCGTCGGCTCTTTTTCAAACGAAACGCCGATTGTGTCGGCTCCGTATTCAAATGCAGCCGAAATCCTGCTTGCAAGCCCGTAACCTGTGGAACAGCCGAGCACGAGAACTGTTTTTGCTCCTTTGCCGCCTTCTTTTGCGGATTTTATTCCGCGTTTGGCTTTCTGTGATTTTACGTATGCAATCTGATCATCAGTTTCCTTTGCACATCCGGCCGGATGCGCGTTGATGCAGATACTGCTTCTTACCATCGGTTTAATTACCATACTTCACTCCAAAATAAACTGTTATTTTGATACTTCTACTCTTCGTATCGTTTTATAATGACACAGCCGTTGTGGCCGCCGAATCCCAGAGAGGCACTCGCTGCGACGTCGATTCTGCCTTCAACACCTTTATTCGGCACGTAATCAAGATCACAGCCGCCTTCAATGTCAGGTTCATCGAGATTGATTGTCGGGGGAAAGAAACTGTCGTTTATCGCCTTTACGCAGAACAGCGCTTCAATTACGCCTGCAGCTCCAATCATGTGCCCGGTCATACTTTTTGTAGACGAGATTTTCATCTTAGATGCATGGCCGCCGAACGCAAGTTTTATCATTTTTGTTTCCGTTACGTCATTCGCCTGTGTCGACGTTCCGTGCGCGTTGTAATACTGGACATCTTCGGGTTTTACACCGGCATCCTTCAAAGCACGTTCAATGCAGAGCGCACCATAGGTACCATCCGGAGCCGGTGCCGTTATATGATATGCGTCGCTTGACGAACCGCAGCCTGCAAGTTCTGCATAAATGTGAGCGCCCCGCTTTCTGGCGTGTTCAAGCTCTTCAAGGACAAGAACAGCAGAACCTTCCGCCATAACAAATCCGTTCCGGTTTTTATCAAACGGGCGGCTGGCTTTTTCGGGGCAGTCGTTAAAATTCGGCGCAAGTGCCTGCAGCACCTGGAAACAGCCGATGCTGAACCCGGTAATACACGCTTCCGTTCCGCTTCCAAGACAGACATCAATACGCCCGCTGCGGATCATGTCCATAGCAAGCCCGAGCGAATCCGTTCCCGAAGCACATGCCGTGGAAAGTGTCCAGACAGGCCCGTGAATTCCAAGCAGCATACTTACGTTAGCAGCAGCTTCATTTTCAAGCATCATCGGGGCCGTAAGCGGAGGAATTCGGTTTACACCGAAATTCGGATCAAAATATTTTTTAAATCCCGATTCAATCGCATCATATCCGCCGATTCCTATTCCGGTAACGATGCCGGAATTATCTTCTCCGAATGATACATCATCATATCCTGCGTCCCTTACAGCCTGAATACAGGCAGCAGTAAGAAACCGCGTAAAACGTGCCATTTTACGTATGAGCTTGTGATCGATACCGTATGTATCAAGTGAAAAATCTTTTACTTCTGCAGCAATCTTTACAGGATAGTCAGCCGCATCAAAAAGAGTAATAGGTCCGGCTCCGCTTTTTCCGGCACGGATACCGGCCCATGTTTCTTCAACCGTATTTCCGAGCGGTGTAACAGCTCCCAATCCGGTAATGACTACACGTCGTTGTGACATTCAAAACTCCTGATTTTACAGTGTATCTTGGATGACATTTCCCGTCAATATGTCAATTTTCCGGCTGGGAACTAACGTAACAACAGCTGGGCGGCCCTTACACCTTCAGCGTGGAAATAAGGAATAAGTCGTTTCTGTTCGTTTTTTTGGGAGCAGTACCGTTATCCTTTTCGCGGATTTCCACACGGCGGATTTTTCCGCTGATTGTTTTGGGCAGTTCCTTTACGAATTCAATAATACGCGGATGCTTATAACTTGCCGTCTGATGTTTTACGTAATCCTGAAGCTCAATTTCAAGATCTTTTCCGGGCTTGAAACCGGCATTCAGAACGATTGTCGCCTTTACAAGCTGCCCGCGCTTCTTGTCTTCCACGCCGGTAACGGCGCATTCAAGAACGGCAGGATGCTGCATGAGTACGCTTTCCACTTCAAACGGGCTGATCCTGTAGCCGGAACTCTTGATAATGTCGTCATTGCGGCCGACAAACCAGATATACCCGTCTTCATCAAAATAAGCCGTATCGCCTGTGTGATACAGGCCGCTGTCGAATGCTGCAGCCGTAAGTGAAACATCGTGATAATATCCTGCAAAAAGGCCGAACGGACGGCCTTTGTCGATGTGAATGACGATTTCGCCCGTTTCTCCTGTCCTGCATTTATTGCCGTCAGGACCAATGATGTCGACGTCGTATCCCGGAGCAGGTTTTCCCATAGACCCCGGTTTCGGTTCCATTCCGGGGAAGTTTCCGACAATGACGGTCGCTTCCGTCTGTCCGTATGCTTCAAACATCTTAATGCCGGTCTGTTCATAGAATTTATTGTACACTTCCGCGTTCAGCGCTTCGCCTGCCGTAACACAGTAGGTAAGCGCAGACAGATCATACTTCGTCAAATCCTGCCTGATAAGATACCGGTATACTGTCGGCGGTGCACAGAACGTCGTCACTTTATACTGGGATATTTTCTGGAGCATCTTATCGGGCTTGAAGCTTATCATGTCGTACGCAAATACCGCGGAACCGGCGAGCCACTGGCCGTACAGCTTTCCCCAGACAGCTTTCGCCCAGCCTGTTTCGGCAACAGTAAGATGCAGTCCGTTGTCCACAACATTCTGCCAGTATTTTGCCGTAACTATATGTCCCAGCGGATACAAAAAATTATGCTGCACCATCTTAGGATAGCCGGATGTTCCGGACGTAAAATAGAGCAGCATGATATCTTCATTGTGAGTTGCATTGCTGCCGCTCGGGCGCGGAAAATCGGCTTTGTATGAATCGTATTCTTTATGGAAGCTGAGCCATCCTTTCCTGTCGGAACCGACCGTAACGAGCGTTTTGACTGACGGAGAAGCGATGAGTGATTTTTCTATTTCCATCTGGACGCTCGGTTCGTCAAAGGAAACTATCATTTTTATTTGTGCCGCGTTGTTGCGGTATTCAATATCCTTGACAAGCAGCTGATCGGTTGCAGGAACGACAATCGCGCCTATGCGGTGGAGGGCAATGATAAACCACCAGAATTCATAACGACGGCGAAGGATAAGCATGACCGCATCGCCTTTCTTTATGCCGTGGGCAACAAGAAAATTGGCCGCCTTTTTTGACATCTCTGAAATATCGGAAAATGAAAAAACATGTTCCTCATCGGCATCATCGCACCATACAAGCGCACGTTTACCGGGTTCATCTTTTGCATACCGATCTACCACATCATACGCAAAATTAAAATTCTCAGGAATCCGTATTCTGAAGTTCTCTTTCAAATCTTCATAAGACGTATAGTCCCGCTCGTTTTCAACAAACTCTTTGTACAATACCATAGTTATTCCCCATAAAAAATACAGTTCCCGACAATTTTATATTAGACACACAAACGGGAAAAAAGTTGCCTAATTATGACAGTTTTTGCGGTGTATGTCAAAAAAATCATTTCAACTGTCAGTCAGCTGGTTGTTTATAATGCTATATGCTATATTCACCACTATGAACGCACTCCACCCTGAACAGACTCCGGACAGCACGCGCGATTTTTTCCGCGCCTTGCGTATTATCGTAGGACCGATTGCACTTCAGAATCTTATTACCGCCGCGGTCAGTTCCGCAGACGTTATCATGCTCGGCTATGTCGGGCAGACGGCAATAGCGGCCGCATCGCTTGCAGGACAGATACAGTTCGTTCTCATGCTTTTTTTCACCGGTATGTCATCAGGACTTATCATGCTTACGGCGCAGTACTGGGGTAAGAAAGACACAGACTCAATCGAAACGCTCACCGGCATTGCCATGAGGCTTTCGTGTTCTACAGGACTGCTTTTTTCATTTGCAGCCTTTTTCTTTCCCCGCTTTCTTATGCGTATTTTTACAAACGACGAGGCGCTCATAAACACCGGCGCAGAATATCTCCATATTGTGAGTATCTCATACTTTCTGCTTTCTGTTTCACAGATATATCAGGCCGTACTCAAAAGTATTGAAAGAGTAAAAATCGTAACGGCGCTCACCGCTTCAGCCCTTTTTATTAATGTATTCCTCAACGCAGTATTCATCTTCGGATTATTCGGGGTTCCGAAGTCGGGAATAAAGGGAGTCGCGTTTGCTACGACTGTTGCGCGCATAATCGAACTTGCATTAACCGTCGGTATATCGCTGCGCATAAAAAGTATACACCTCGCCCCATCGGTTATTCTGAAACGGAATAAACTTCTGCTCAAGGATTTCTTCCATTATTCACTTCCTGCGCTCGGTAATGAATTTGTGTGGGGTGCGGCATTCTCAATGTATTCGGTGATTATGGGACACAGCGGAGAAGACATTGTCGCTGCCAATTCAGTCGTCAATGTTGCGCGTAATCTTGCATCGGTACTGTGCTTCGGCATGGCGTACGGCGGTGCAATCCTTATCGGCAAAGAAATGGGTTCCGGCAGTCTGGAAAGGGCAAAAAAAGATGCTTCGCTGTTATGCAGAAGCACTATTGCAGCCGGTGTGCTCGGAGGCGTACTGCTGCTTTTATTCCGTCCGCTCATATTCAGAATTGCGACACTTACACCTCAGGCTGTGGAATTCCTGAACATCATGATTTATATCAACAGCTGTTCCATTGTCGGTGCGGCAATCAACACCGTCATCATCTGCGGCATATTCAGGGCTGGAGGCGATGCAAAATTCGGCTTTGTGCTCGACACATTCATCATGTGGGGCGTCTCCGTCCCGCTCGGCCTGCTCAGCGCCTTTGTATTCAAGCTCCCGCCGATTATCGTCTATCTTATTCTCTATCTTGATGAATTCGAAAAAATGCCGTTCGTCGTCCACCATTACCTGAGCGGCAGATGGGTGAACAACATTACGCGGAACTTTAAAGAAGAAATCGTCTGAAAAATGACAGGAACTTCTATTCGAGTTTGAATTTATCCACAGCACTTTCAAGCAGTGAAACGCTTTCGGAATTCCTGCGGGAACTTTCTTTCGTCTCTGAAGCAAGCGTATTGATACTCTCCGTCCCTGCCTCAATTTCGCTCATCGTCTGGTTAATTTTTGCAGTGACCTTTGCAAGTTCCTGCATTTCCATAACGATTCCGTGTGCACCCTCAAGCATTTCGGACGAACCTGACTTTATGGCAACAGTCACATCATTAATCTGATGCATCGCATCCAGAACCTGGTTGCTGCCCGTTTCCTGCTCCTGCATTGCTGATATGACAACCTGCTCCTGGTCGCGGACAGTATTGGCAAGGTCAAATATTTTTTTAAAGTGAGACTGAACATTCTTTGTCGTTTCCGAAACATGGGCTATCGATTCGTTCAACTTTTTCAATTCTGCATCAATTGCCTTTCCCTGATTGCCGGACTGTTCTGCAAGTTTGCGGATTTCATCAGCAACGACAGAAAATCCTTTACCTGATTCACCTGCATGTGCGGCTTCTATTGCTGCGTTCATGGCAAGCAGATTTGTCTGGGACGCGATATTCTGAATGACGTCGCTTGCCTCAAGCAGGGAACCCGATTTTTCCATAATAATCCCGGCAGAATCAACAGCATCCTGAACACTCCGCTGCCCCTCGTCTGCTGCCGTGCCGAGATCGTTTACGGCTGTGGAATTTTTCGTAAGAATATTCGTAACGGATTTAATATTAGCAACCATCTCGTCAACGGCTGCCGACGACTGCGTAACACTTGCCGCCTGCGACACAATATCGTTATCCAGCCTGCTGATCGACTGCTGTATCTGCATAATGGTAGACTGTGTTTTTCCGACACCTTCAGACTGCGCTGTAATATCTTTCTTGATGTTGGACACGGAAGATGAAATCTGAGTCACCGCAGCAGCCGTCGATTCGCTGTTGCCGTTCATTTGCTCTGCAAGTTGATGCGTATCTTTTGACGTCTTCTGAAGATTCCTGAAAAACGAACGCATTTCCGCAATGAACTTATTAATTGAATTAAACAGCATACCGTATTCTGTACGGAGCGTTACATCAAGCGGTTTCAGAGAATAGTCCTTGTTCGATATATCTTCCAGTACGTCAACGACCCTTTTCAAATGTTTTATTTCGCATTGTGCTTCAAAAAACATATCAAGAAGAGAATATATAATACCGAGTGCGGAAACAGGAATAAGCCTGCTCCGGTACACATCCCATACAGACATCCCCGGATATTCGGATTCCCTTATTTCCATCATGCGGTTTGCAGCCATCGTTACCATGACAATACCGACGGAAGTAAAAGCAAGTACGAGCAGACGACGCATAATCGACGAAAAGACAATATTCTCTTTTTTAAATGGAAGCCATTTGAGCCACGTATCAAGATTTTCTACCAGAAGCAGATAACTGAGTGTTGTAGAGAGTAAAAAGGAACCAAGCGTGCAAAACCACGGGTCATGCGTTAAATATATAAGACCGCCAATATCGCATGACTTTTTAATGCATAGCGGGAAAAAGAGTGCACATATAAGCGATAACAGTATTTGCAACAGGATAAACGTCTTTACAAGGCTGTTTGTATCTACCGCAGAAATTTCAGTACCATCGTACCGGCTGATTTTCCGTATCATGATTTCATTTAAAGCAAAACAGGCCAAAAGTGTTGAACAAAGGTACACTGCATATGGAACAGAAAAAAGCAGCCCGAATACCTGTGCTGGCGTATAAATTCCACAGAACGCATATAAAAACCAGAACAAAAGATGAAAACTGACAAATACGAGCAAAGAATCAATTCGAAGCCGTACTGGGTACTTAGGAACGACAGAATTTTCTGATACCGGCATACACTACTCTCCCCTTTCATATATTGAACAAAAGCGTAATTCAGTATAAAGCGGAGCGCAGGCGGATGTCAAACAATATGCGGAAAGGCTTTCACTCCCGCTGCATTATGATATACTGCCCGGCAGCTATGTTTGATTTTATCCGCGCCGGAGAGCGCACATACTATATTGAAAACCCTGCCCGTGTCGGAGTGTATCTTGCGGACGACGGCGCATGGCTTATAGACAGCGGCTACAGCAGCACAGCCGCAGAACTCATTCTCGAGATTCTGACCGGTAAAGGCCTGAAACTGCAGGGCATCATCGTTACTCACTCGCATCCGGATCATTCAGGCGGATGCAGCTATCTCCAGGAAAAGACAGGATGCGGTGTCTATGCATACGGTCTGGAGCTTGCACTCACGCAGAACCCCGTACTGCATCCTTCAATTTCATGGGGAGGCTTTCCTCCGCACAGCCTGCGCGGAAGAGGCATGATGGCGGAACAAAGCATCGTCCGCGAAATGACGGACACTTTTTCCGGAACGGACACTCCCCCCGGGCTTGAAGTAATTCCGCTTCCCGGTCATTCCTTCGATATGATCGGCATACGGACGCCCGACGACGTTGTGTTTCTTGCCGACAGCATATGCAGTGAAACAATACTGAAACGGTACGTCATCACCTTTCTGTACGACACCGGCGCTTATATCAGGACACTGGAAGCAATTGCAGACATGAAAGCAAAACTTTTCGTTCCCTCGCACGTCACGCCGCTGACCGATATACGGGACCTGGCATTGGTAAACAAGGCAAACGTGCTCTCTGTTGCCGAAGATATCGTACACTGGTGCAGTTCGCCTGTCACGTTTGAAACGCTTCTGCAGACAGTATTCACCGAATACAAACGCGTCATGAATTTCGAGGAATACTGTCTCGTCGGAAGCACCGTGCGCGCTTACCTTTCGTGGCTTAAAGATTCAGGCAGACTGGAGACAATGTTTAAAAACAGCGAAATGCTCTGGTGCAGTACGGGAATCAGCTGATTGCCTTGCTCATCCATCGTTTTGAATGCCACCTGAGAACCATGACCACACCGCGGGAAAATTCATCGCTGCCTATGCTCCACCAGACGGCAACGAGGCCGAACCCGAGCTTTATGCCGAAAAGCCAGCTGCCGAACACCATAATGCCCCACATAGAGCAGATTCCGTAGAATACCGGAAATTTTACATCGCCGCTTCCCTTCAATGCGGAAATGGTAATAAGATTCATCGAGCGGCCGAATTCATAGTATATGCTTATCAACAGAAGAATCTTCAGCTTCGCAATGACATCGGGATTGCCGGTAAAGAGCGCAACAAGCTGCGTACTGAAAATATTAATCAACAGTATCATTGCAAGTGAACACGCAGAACCGATGAGCTGGTATTTGTATACTTTATGGTATGCAACGTCCGGTCTGCCGGAACCGACAAAATATCCCGTCTTGATCTGAACGGCCACACCTATTGAATTGGCAAGCACATACACGTACCGCACGATTGTCTGCGCATACACGAGTGCCGACATTGAAGACGTACCCAGTGTGGACACCATAGCCATAATAACAATCTGCGCAACGTTGTAGCTGATGCTCTCACCGGCAGTGGGAATGCCGATTTTCAAAACAGTTGCATAACTTTCCCTGTCGAAAGTAAATATTCCTTTAAACGGCATTTTTATTTCAGGATGAGAGTGGATCATATGCGCATACATAAGACACGACACAAGCTGAGAAAGGACGGAAGCACATGCCGTACCGGTAACTTCAAATCCGTTTTTTATTATATAAATAGCGACAGCGTTTCCGATGAGATTTACTACATTTGCAGCAATAGTACCAGCAAGCGCATCTTTCGTATAACCGTATGCACGGAGAACGGCTCCCTGCAGCATATTGAATGAAGTCGCAAGTGCCCCGATTCCTCCGAAAATAATAAAGTATTCAACTGCAAAAGTACGTACCTCAGCATCAATAGTGTACAGGGAAAGCAGCGGTTTCGTTGCAAAAATTACGAGCAGCGTAACGGCAATCCCGACATACAATGCCATTGCCGTACTGGCTTTTATAACCCGTTCCGCCTTTTCCTTCCTGCCGGCGCCTATGTACTGCGCAAGCACGATGCTGGCACCGGTACATATAATATTGAATAAAAGCTGCGTAAAGAAAACATACTGTCCCATCATACCGACAGCAGCAATGGCACTGTCTTTGTATGAACTGAGCATAATCGTGTCGGCAGAAGCGACAAGCGTTCTGAAGAACGTCTCTCCTATAATCGGAAGCGTCAACTGAAACATGGGCAGAGCGGCCCTGTTTACAGTGGGAGCCGGAACACAATCTTTTTGATGCATAATGGTTCAGTATACAATTTTATAGTTCAATTCTCTACTGTTATCTCCTATTTCACATATGTTATTATACCCGTTCGGGTACAATAACATATTAAACAATATAAATAACACCCGAAAGGGTATAATGCTTTTATTAAGCATTGCTTTTATACCCGTTCGGGTGTATTATTTTACTATCATGGAAAACATAGGTATGTTTATCCGGCGCAAACGGAAAGAAGCTGGTCTCACACAGGAAGATTTTGCGGTACGGTCCGGACTGGGACTTCGTTTTGTCCGGGAACTGGAAGAGGGCAAAAGCACTGTCCGGCTCGACAAAGTAAATCAGGCACTCGCATTGTTCGGCTATGAAGCGGGCGCTGTTCCGAAAAAGAGGCCGGAATGAACGGAAGAAGCGGTACGGTGTTTTTTGATTCAATTCCTGCAGGGGTTATCCGGGAAACGGAACAGGGATATGAGTTTTCATACGACAGAGGATATTTATCCATGCCCGACGCACAACCGGTAAGTCTGACACTTCCGCTGAACTCAGAACCGTATAAAAGTACGACATTCTTTCCGTTTTTTGACGGACTGATCCCTGAAGGCTGGCTGCTTACGGTCGCAGCAGAAAGCTGGAAACTGAATCCGCACGACAGGATGGGACTTCTGCTTTCCGTCTGTACTGACTGCATCGGAGCCGTTACAATACAGAAAAACGAAGAGGGGCGCCAAACATGAACTGCTTATGCTGCGGCAAACCGCTGCTGCTGACCCAGGCGCAGGAAAAACAGTGGCATATATCGTGCATAAAAAAATTCTTCGGCACGTCATCACTGCCTGTGCTCAATATTACCGGCAGCCAGCTTGCAGAATTTGCCGCACAGTCAGTACGTGCAGGTCTTTCCGTTCCCGGTGTACAGCGGAAAATGTCGCTTCACCTGAACAAAAAAGATGACATCAGCAGAACACCACGGCTCACGCTTGTCGGCTATCCTGCAGGATATATACTCAAGCCGGACTCATCTGAATATCCCCAGCTGCCTGCATCGGAATACCTTGTAATGCAGCTTGCCTCTCTCTGGAAAATTGCGACCGTACCTTTCGCGCTCATCAGACTTGCAGATGAAAATTTTGCATACATTACAAAACGGATAGACAGGAATACAGTTTCCGGTTCGACGCATAATATTCCAATGGAAGATTTCTGTCAGCTTTCCCTGCGGCTCACGGAGGATAAGTACAAAGGTTCATACGAGCAGTGCGGAAAAATCATCGATACCTACTCCACCATGCCGCTGCTCGATAAAACAGAATTTTTCAACAGGCTCCTGTTCTGCTTCGTTACCGGAAACAGCGACATGCATCTGAAAAACTTTTCACTCATTCACCGTCCCGGCCGGCCGTGGCAGCTTTCCGAAGCCTATGATCTGCTCCCCGTACAAATTGTTAATCCGTCCGATACAGAAGAAACGGCTTTGACCCTCAACGGAAAAAAGAAAAAAATAACAAAAGATGATTTTCTTGCCTGCGCGGCAAATATGGGGATTACCGGAAAAGTTGCGGAAAATCTTATTAAACTGACAATACAGGCAGCCGCTGAAGCCGTACCGTTTATTCAAAACAGTATGCTTTCCGATGACCTGAAAGAAAAGATGAAATCGTTTGTTGCAGAGCGGATGCAGATTCTTGAAAAATCTGAAACTGTACCGCGCGGATAACCGCGCAGGAAAAGCCGGGGCTATTTCGTTTTCTGATACGCAAAACGGTCCGTTCCGTCGAACGTGTGAATGATACCGCACCGCGTATATCCGAGTTTTGTAAGGAGCTGCTGCATCGGGATGTTGTCGGCATGCGTGTCTATTCGGATGTTGCCGCACTGGTTAAATGCCCAGTCGATACAGAATGCCGCCGCTCCTTTTACACTGTGCGAGGAAGCAATCCTGTGAACAACTCCGTACTCCTTTTCGTTGAGCCATGCACCATCATAAATACGTACATACGTTGCATCAGGACCGCTTTTAAAAACAAATACGGCTGCAACTGTATCGTCCTCCGTACAGACATAACTTGTTCCTTTCATGATATCGCTTTTTACAAGTTCATCTGTCGGATAAAACGTTCCCCACTGGTCGGGATTTCCGTGAATCTTCATAAAATCCTGCGCATCATGATAGATCTTCATAACCGCAGTAAAATCATCCATTGTTGTTTTACGAATACGCATGCGGATACTATACCGCGATTAAAAAGACAGGGCAACAGCCGCACGCGCAGACTGAGATCTGGCGGTTTATTGTATTTCTGCAGTCATTCTGTTATAGTTTGACCATGATTGATCTTACATCGGTACCCGTTCCCGGAATTATCGGAGGGCTCGGGCCGGCTTCAACAGTCGACTATTACAACGGCATTATCAACGGTTTCCGTTCAGCCGTACATGAAGACATATATCCCCGGCTCGTCGTTTACAGCGTTAATATGACCGATATACTTGCAGACGTATCTGCAAAGCGGTACGACCAGCTTGCGGCAAAACTTGCAGACACTGTGCAGCAGCTTAAAAACGCAGGGGCAGATTTTGCACTCATTGCTTCCAACACACCGCATGTTGTTTTCGACCGCCTTAAAAAAATATCGCCGCTCCCGCTTATCAGCATCGTCGACGCAACTGTAGCATATACGGCTGCGCATAACTGGAAGCGGGTTCTGTTTACCGGCACACTTTTTACAATGAACAACACGTTCTATCCGGAATCATTTGCAGAAGCCGGAATAGAGTGCATCATGCCGTCGCCGGAAGACAGGCAGAAAATACACAGCATTATTTTTCCGGATCTTGAACAGGGAATCGTAACACCGGAAATGAAAGCACGATTTCAGTCTGTCTGCAATCCGGTTACGGCGGCATCGGAGAGTTCAGGCAGACCGATTGACGCCGTCGTACTCGGCTGTACGGAAATTCCGCTGCTCATTCATGACGGAGATCTGCCTGTTCCGGTCATAAACACGACTGCAGTACATATTGCAGCTGCGGTAGAGCGGATGACAAAATAATATCCGCAGGACAGAATAATCAGCAGCAGGGAGTGGATTTAATATCTTATGAACAACAAAGGAACTACAGTTGATAATCCGTTAATAAGACTGCCAACAATTGATTCAGGCCGCCTTAAAAACAATAAAACCAGCATGATCGGGCTTTTAGAAATTGATGTCACAAATCTCCGGGAACAGATAAAAGTCCTGCATAAGCAGGGCTGCAGCTTTTCATTTACTGCATGTATATTAAAGCTCCTCGGAGACACTGTTTCGGACAATCAAATAGTCCAGGCCAGACTATTAACTGACCGGAAACTGGTATTATACGAAGACGTCGATATATCGATATCAATTGAAAGATACAGCAATGGGATATATTTTCCTTTTCCGCTGATAATAAGATCGGTAAATAAAAAAAGCATAAAAGAAATAGATACTGAAATACAAAATGAAGTAAATAAAAAGATTGATACCCAGATTGATCTGTTCATGCCGGAAAAGCCGAAATCAGGAAAAATATTACTTTCTCTGTTTTTTATGCTGTCTTCAAAGTTAAGAGTTGCTATTATAAAAATAATGACACGGACGCCAATGAAGGCAAAAAAAACTATTGGTACTGTCGGCTTTGCAACTGTGAATATGACGGGAAGATTGTCAGGATGGACGTTACCGACAAAAAATCCATATAGTTTATATATTGCACTTGGTTCCGTAAATAAAAAGCCGGTTGTAGTAAACGATAAAATAGTTGCAAGAGAAATGCTGAATATGACAGCAATATTTGACCATAATGTAATAGATGGAGCTCCTGCTAAAAGGTTTATGAATGATTTTGTCAGCAGGATTGAAAATACGATAATTGATATAAACAAAAAGTAAGCGTATCGCTTCGCAACCGGTGCTGCAGGCTAAGCAACTGTTCGACAGCCGCAACGCCGGTTGAGTCACTTTTTTAGAATTTTTCTGTCTCGGGTGTTTTTCCGAATGCGTTAAAGACAGCCTCGGCTTTAGAGAAATAGAGCACTTCAAATTTACCATCGTCGACCGCGTACATATTCCTCAGAGACGGATTCGCTTCCAGCATCGCCTTTTTTGCCTCTACAGAACTGTCCCTGACCACTTCACCGGTCAGCCGTATCCATTCACCGCCGACCATTCCGGAAATTTCAACTTTCGGATTTTCAATCATCTGCTCAAAGCATTTCTTTTTGTTGCTTGTTGTAATATACAACTTTCCGTTATATATACAAACTGCACCGAACGGGCGGACACGGGCCTGATCGTGATCCGTTGTCGCAAGATAGAATGTTCCTGCTTTCTTCAAAAATTCATACGTACGTGTCATACAATAAAACCTCCAGATTCTATTCTCAGTATTGATACTGTACTAATATTAGTAGTATATTACAAGTACGATTTTTTATTATACTAAGTATCATTATAGATACTTAGTATATATACAGGAGATAGACAATGGATGCAGACGACACACTGAAGCTTTTCGGAATCTGTCCGTATGTAACTACGCAGAAATTATTTTCGGGAAAATGGAGCCTGCTCATTATGCACCTGCTTGAAGAAAAGACGCTGAGGTTCGGAGAACTTCAAAGAGCCCTCGGAAATATTACACAGACAACGCTTACAAAACAGCTGAGGTTTCTGGAGGATTATTATCTTGTTGAACGAAAAGTATTCAACACGATTCCTCCAAAAGTCGAATATTCTCTGACAGACATAGGAAAACAGTTTATTCCGGTCGTACAGGCGCTGTCTGTATTCGGAAAGGAATATATTACATTTCTAAAAACGAAAAAACCGGAAACTACCGCGTGCCAACCTTCCATTCTGTAAAAAAGGCTGATATACTGATGGCATGACGCAGCAGCAGACAATCAGTTTCCGCAAAGTAACCGGTACAGATACAGAAGCCGTACAGCAGCTGTCAGTGCTTGCGACCCGCATCGTAAAGGAACATTTTGATCCGATAATCGGTTCTGCACAGAATGATTATATGATTTCCCGTTTCCAGACAGCAGCAGCGCTCACTGAGCAGATCAACCACGGATATACGTATTACATCGTATGCGACGGCCTGGCGAACGCCGGGTTTATTGCTTTTTATCCGCGAGAGGGTGAAATGTATCTCAGCAAATTTTATCTGGACAGGACCGAGCGCGGCAAAGGAATTGCAAAAGCAATGCTGAACTTTCTCGTACAGGAAACGAAAAAGGCAGGGTTCAGTTCTATCTTTCTTAACGTCAACAGACACAACGAGGCAGTAAAAGTATACGAGCATCTCGGGTTCAGAAAAATACGCGAAGAGAAAAACGACATAGGAAACGGCTACGTGATGGATGACTTTGTTTATCAATATACAATCCCGGATGTTCACGGGGATTCTGCCTGAAAAGCAGAGGAGTCAGCTATGCTCCGTGATTCAGGCAGAATACAAAGACTTGTTGGCAGTATAACCGAACACGACCTTGAACACGTCGACTGTGCAGTGTGCGATTCATTCGGTGTTTTTGTGCCGAGTACCGGATACTGCCGCTATGCTGTCACCGAAAACCACACGCACCCCGGATATATGTTCATCATCTTCGTAAACGAAAAGCAGCATGTTATCAAACAGTCCCTTACGGTGGAAAAAGATCATCTTCTGGCATGTGCGCTTTCTCCGCATATCCCCCATACGGAAAAAATGGAAGGCGACTTTAACCGGTATTACGCCGTCATTATTGAACCAGGCTGGTTTGAAAAAATATACAGTTCGTATGCGGAAAAGGTTCCGGAACAAATGCTCTGGTATCAGTTTGAAATTCCGGCAGCAGTTGTTTTTTATCTCAGGCAGTTCTTAGACGAATATGAAAACAACAGTGCAAACTCCGAGGCCGTACTCAGCAGCCTTGCTTCAGTCGTAACGCACATTATTATCCGCGCACTGCTGCACAACAAAGGCGGCAGCAGATACGCAGCAGTTGAAACCGGCATGGGAAAGACTGTTGAATACATGGAACAGCACTTTGCAGAAAAGATAACTGTCCGGCAGCTTGCAGACACAGCCCTGCTGTCGGTACCGCATTTTGACCGGAAGTTCAGGCAGACCTACGGAAAATCACCGTTCCGGTACCTTACGGAAATACGCATTTCAAAGGCGAAGCGGCTTTTAAAAAAGACAGACGCATCCCTTACGGATACAGCATTCAGCTGCGGCTTTTCGTCTCCTGCAAATTTTACGTCGATATTCAAAAAATACACCGGTGTTACCCCGTCTTCATACCGCAGCGTATACGGGCAGAAAAAATGATTATATAGTAAAAAAAAAGATGAAATAAACAAAGAAACGGGTACAGCCTTCCGGTATGATACACAGATAAGGAAGGTATGGCATGAACAGAAACGAAATGATTCAGGCAATAAACAGGAATCCGGTATTTTACCTTGCAACGATGGACGGCAGCCAGCCGCGCGTCAGGGGTATGCTTTTGTACAGTGCCGGAGACGACGGCATTATTTTCCACACTGCAAAACAAAGAGATTTATTCGCCCAGATTATGAAAAATGACCAGGCAGAACTCTGCTTCAGCGCAGACGGCGCGCAGATCAGAATCAGCGGAAAGCTTGAGCTTGTCGAAGACGACACGCTCAAAGACAAAATCGCGTCACATCCGACGCGCGCCTTTCTCGCCCCCTGGCGGAACTCAATTCCCGCTGAAGAATTTCATAAACAGTTCGCGGTGTTCAGGATGGCAGAAGGTCATGTTACCGTGTGGACTATGGAGCGGAATCTCGAACCGAAAATCGAATTCGACTACTGAAAGACGGTATCATTTTTCCCGCTGCCGTATGCCTGTCACACCTGTTTCACCCGGCGCTGTCCGATAATTGTCGGAACAAACGATACAAGTGAACCAGCTGCGATTATAATTATGCCCCAAAGCATGGCCGGTGCAATGTTTTCATGAAGAATGAGCAGAGCGAGGACAGGCGCAAGCACCGGTTTTATAAAAAACACAAGGGAAGCAAGAGACGGGCTTGTGTATTCCATCGCCATAAAATATGCTGCAAATCCCCCGCCGGTCACTGCAATGCAGATATAGAGAAAAATCGGAATTACCGACGGAGTATACCCCTGCAAGAGGGAAATGTCCGCAAAAACGGAAAGTCCTGCGTTTTTCAGCATATCAGATACAGGCCCGATATGGCTGATTGCTATAAGCAGCAGCAGTTCAACGGAACCGAATAAAAAAGAACCGCATGTTACGGCCGTACCGCCGTACAGGCTGCATCCTTTTTTGCCGGACACACTGTAAAGCGCAAAAAAAATGACTGACAGTCCGGCATACAGGAAACCTGCAGGCGTTCCGGCAGAACGGGCACCTGTTACAATTACAGCAATACCTGCAACATCAAGAAGCAGTGCCGCAGCTTCATGCTTCCTGACAGGTTCGTGGATAAAAAGAAAGGCAAAAAGCAGGACAAAAACCGGATTGGAACTGAAAAGCACTGCCACGGCAGAGGCGTTTGCATGTACGACCGAAAGTTGATAAAACATCATGCTCAGTACGACATTGTACAGACCAAGCAGGGCAAAATAACCTGCGGTACGTACCGTAATTCTTTTTCCGTGTGATTTCAGAGAACGTACTGCAAAAGGAAGAAGAAAGAGTCCTCCGATAAAAAAACGTGTACAGGTAAGCTGAACCGGATTGAACAACCCTGAAACGGCTTTCAGCGCGACCTCCATGGAACTGAACAGGACTGTTGATAATGCAATGAAGATTATCCCTTTTTTTATATTCATTTTTTTTCTGCCTCGAAACAGAATAAAAAGATACTAGTTCAAATCACTCCTTTTTGCAAGAAAACACATGCCGGCAGAATTTTTGACGGTATCACACTTCTCACGAGGCAACGA
The DNA here is from genome assembly GCA_002314445.1 of Treponema sp. UBA1793. Lineage (GTDB taxonomy): Bacteria > Spirochaetota > Spirochaetia > Treponematales > Treponemataceae > Treponema_D. The sequence goes on along the minus strand of DCFX01000095.1, from coordinate 59,104 downwards.
CAGTACTCTTTTCTGAAAGTAGTACACCTTTTCTTTATACAATTTTTATACGCCGCACATCTTTTTTTATACCTCCTTTATTTCCGCTCCGGTATCATTTTTTATTCGTGCGGAGGGTTTAATACCCCGCCCCTTGGGGCGTATGAAGGGTATTAAATCCCGACTG
>DCFX01000095.1:0-58697 GCA_002314445.1 Treponema sp. UBA1793 | reverse complement strand
GAAGGGTATTAAATCCCGACTGCGAAACCTTTAGAGAACAACATACCCCGCTGCTTGCGGGGTTGTTGATTGAAGGGACGGAAATAACGGAGGTATACCGCATGTTCAGATTTTTAGCCGGAAAACAACATCAGCTTGCTGTCGTTGCCGGTGCAAGCCGGTTCGGGACACAGACAGCAGGGCTTTTTTCGGAAAAAGGATACGATGTTGTAATCATTGATGCAGACTCAGGCGCATTCAGCAAACTGCCTGATAATTTTGACGGCCTTACTATTGAAGGTGATGCATCGGACACGTTTGTGCTTGAAGCTGCACGTATCAAAAGAGCAGCAATATGCGTCGCTGCCACCGACAGCGACAGTACGAACAGCCTCATAGCGCAGATTGCGGCATGCGTGTACGTAGTTCCAGCCGTATACTGCAGGCTCAGCGATACAGCCAACGCGGATATGCTGACAAGATGCCGTATACACATCATCTGTCCGTCAGACCTCTGCCTGCAGGAATTCGAGCGCCAGAGCAGGCTGGCAGACAACGGAGGAATACTGTAATGAAAATTGCCATAACAGGAGGGAAAGCCGAAGCTGACTTTCTGGCTGCTTCTCTGAAAGAGCACCATAAACTCGCAGTCATAAATCCGGACACGGAATATGCCCGGTATCTTGCAGATATACACAACATCCCTGTCGTCTGCGGAGATCCGCGGAAAGCATATGTTCTTGAGGATGCAGGCATACGGCATTTCGATGCACTTGTGTCGCTTATGGCAGACGATGCCGACAGCCTTGCTGTCTGCCAGCTTGCAAAAGAAAAATTCGGTGTTAAAAAGACAATAGCAGTCGTGACGAATCCGCGTAATGTCGAACTGTTCAGAACATTCGGCGTTACGGAAGTTGTCAGTTCTGCGTACATGGTTTCGCAGCATCTGGCACAGCTTTCGACACTCAGCAGTCTGGTCAGCTCGTTTTCCCTGGAAAACGAAAAGATCGTACTGACTGAACTCGATGTCTCGCCGGGAAGCCGTACCGCAGGACTGCCCGTATGCAGTATGCACCTTCCCCCTCATGTCATCATTGCATGCATCATACGCAGCGGAAACATGATCGTTCCGGACGGACAGACTGTCGTCAATACGGGGGACAGGCTCGTTGTCCTTTCGGCGGCGGAGGTGCAGAACAAGCTCATCGCACTTTTCATGCCGGAGAAAGGCAGCATATGATTCCTGTATATCTCGGTTTATTCTGCATGGGAGCGGGATGCACCGTACTTCTTCCCCTCCTTGTCCTGCCCTTCTATCCTGCAGAATGCATCTATGCATGGTGGTACCTGTACCCCGGTGCAGCAGCACTTGCCGCCGGCGGACTTATTACCTGTGCCGCACGGACAAAGCTGTATAAAAACGGAAGTGAACAACAGAACCGCCTTAAACTGCACCAGGATTCGGCAGTCGTGCTTGCGGGCTGGCTTACCGCAATTGCCGTCAATGCGCTGCCGTTCATCCTGTCGGGGACATATACGGTTACACAAGCCGTGTTTGAATCAGTCAGCGGATGGACAACGACAGGGCTTTCCGTCGTCGACGTCGACAAAGCGCCGCACATTCTGCTCATGCACCGCAGCATCATGCTGTTCTTCGGCGGTATCGGCATCATTCTTTCCGTACTTTTCTTCCGCAGCGGTTCAGGCGGACTCCGGCTGTATACGGCGGAAGGACACGCGGATATGCTTGCTCCTGACGCCGGAAAATCGGCACGGTACATCACGTATATTTATGCCGGATATATCGCCGGCGGCACAGTCCTGTACCGCATCGTGGGCATGAACTGGTTCGACGCAGTAAACCATTCGATAGCAGCGCTTTCGACAGGCGGCTTTTCCACCCATTCGGAAAGCATAGGCTATTTTCACAGTGCGGCAGTTGAAGCAGTAACAGTCATCCTCATGCTGCTCGGCAGCATGAATTTTCTCGTTCATCTGTACATGCTCACCGGCAGATGGAAAAATGTCTTCCTGTACGGTGAGACAAAAACTGCCGCAGTTGTCCTTGCGTTCAGCATCCCTGCCGCTTCATTCGGTATCTACCGGACACTTGCGCCGTATACAGGGCATATCGGAGCAAGCGTCAGGGCGGCCGTATTCCAGACGGTAAGCGCACTCACAACGACCGGATTCCAGACAGCAGCATCGTTCGACGGGATTCACCCTTCCCTGCTGCTGCTGTTTACCGTACTCATGCTCATCGGCGGCGGTGCCGGTTCAACTGCCGGCGGTATCAAACAGTACAGACTGTACACGGCATGCAAGGATTTGTACTGGACAATCAGGGATTCCTGTACGGGCAAAATGACAGTCAATCCGCACCACATACACAGCCAGAACCGCATACTGACAGCGGAAGAAAGCGGCCGGAGGGAGGTACTTTCATTCATTTTCATATATATGATATGCTTCTGGGCAGGAACAGGCATCCTTTCACTGTACGGACATCCGGTCGGAAACTGTATGTTTGAAGCTGCTTCCGCACTCGGTACCGTCGGCCTTTCCTGCGGCATCATGGTTTCCGGCGCTCCGGCTCCTGTACTCTGGACAGGAAGCGTCCTCATGTTTCTCGGACGTGTTGAACTGTATCTGGTGTTCTTCGGCAGCATAAGGATACTGCAGGATATCCGGAGCCGGCTGCAGACAGCCATACTGTATAAGAAGGACAGAATATGATGGAAAAAAAAGGGGTGTTCAGCAGAAAATGGATTGTCAGAGCCGGTAAAACACTCGGCATGTTCGCCGCGATGATGCTGCTCGCCGTTGTATTCGACAGGCTCAGGCTCCGTCAGGAAAATACACTCATGGTATTCCTCACGGGTATTCTCGTCATCGTCGTGGAAACAGGGAGCTATCTGTGCGGTTTCGTCACATCTGTCCTCTGCGTTGGCGTATTCAATTATTTTTTCGTCGAACCGTATTACACGTTTTACATAAGCGACATAAACAACGTCATTTCACTTGCTATTTTCTTTATCGTATCGATTTTCGCAGGGATGATTGCATCGCGGCTGCAGCAGCAGATATACCTCACGTCCCAGCTCGAGAAAACAAAGGCGGAAATCGAAAAAGAAAAGACGCGGAGCATGCTGCTGCGCTCCATTTCCCACGACCTCCGCTCACCGCTCACCGGCATAGCCGGTTCAAGCAGTTTTCTCGCCGAAAATTACGATACCATTCCCCGTGAAGATGCGGTAGCCCTCCTTGGAGACATGGAGAAGGACGCAAATTCCCTTATCCGCATGGTCGAAAATCTGCTTAACATGACGCGTATTCAGGACGGGCGGCTTGTCATACGTAAAAAAAGGGAAGTACTTGACGACCTCGTTTCCGATGCCGTATCGCGCGCCGTCAAAAAAGGAAGCACGCATAAAGTCGTACTTACCCCTGACTCAGGCATTCTGCTCGTCCCGGTCGACGGACAGCTGATGACACAGGTATTCGTCAATCTGCTCGACAACGCCGTAAAATACACGCCCGGCGGAACGACGATAACTGTACGCACGATTCTGTCGGAAGACGGCCGAAGTGCAGTCATAACGGTTGCCGACAACGGCCCGGGTATTCCTCCGGGCAGTATCGATCATGTATTTGAGAACTATATTACCGGAGCCGGTTCCGACAGGGGGCGCGGCCTCGGCCTCGGGCTGCCTATCTGCCGGACAATCATGGAAGCACACGGCGGCACAATCTCTGTGCATAATGCACCGGAAGGCGGCGCCGTGTTTACACTCACCCTGCCGCTGTCAGATGCAGATACGGAAGGAGCAGCCGGCGCGCAGCTGAAATCCCGGGGAGGCATACCTGTATGAGCGTTACCGAACGGCAGGCAGACGTACTGCTTATAGAAGACGACAGTTCGATTGCACGGTTCATCACCGTTTCATTAAAAGCTGCACACATCAGGTGCACCGCAGCTGCGACAGGTGCAGAAGGCCTTTCCCTGTACAGTGCAAACAATCCCGATTTAGTACTGCTCGACCTCGGGCTGCCCGACATTGACGGTACTGCAGTTCTGTCACAAATACGAAATTCATCGAACGTACCGGTTATCATTGTTTCCGCCAGGGATCAGGAACAGGACATCATTGATGCGCTCGACCGGGGAGCAGACGACTATATCACCAAACCGTTCCGGCCCGGCGAACTGCTTGCACGCATCCGCGCCGGACTCCGCAAAGGCCGGCCGCTGCAGGAACAGGCAGCACCGTTTGAATACGAAGGCCTTTCCGCTGATTTTGAAAAACGTATTGTGACTGTCGACGGCGAAGAAGTTCATCTGACACCGACCGAATATAAGCTGCTTGAAGTACTCATCGCAAACCGCGGCAAAGTACTCACCCACCGGTTCCTTGCCGGGCAGGTGTGGGGGCATACCGCGGTAGACGATTTCCAGTTCGTACGCGTGACAATGGCCAATCTCCGGCGTAAAATAGAAAAGGGAGACGCAGGTTTCAGGTACATACTGACAGAAACAGGCGTCGGCTACCGGTTCAAATCGCAGTAATATCTTAAGGGAACCTCTGAAAATTTCAGTTTTCAGAGATGGCCTTAATTAATTGGAGTACACTATGAATCCCGTAATTAAAGCGTTATACGACCGTAAATCGGTTCGCGCGTATCTTGATAAACCGGTATCTGAATCAGAGCAGAATCAGATCATCGACGCAGCTATTCAGGCGCCCTCTGCCGGAAATCAGATACTCTATACGATTCTTCATATTGAGGATCAGAAAATAAAAAATCAGCTGGCCGTGCTGTGTGATAATCAGCCGTTTATTGCAGCCGCACCGTTTGTTCTTATCTTTCTTGCGGACTGCAGAAGATGGCTTGACGGATATTCATATGCAGGAATAGATGCCGTCGAACCGGGACAGGGAGACATACTTCTTGCATGCGAAGACGCGGCTATAGCAGCACAAAATGCCGTAACAGCGGCGGACTCACTCGGAATAGGCTCCTGCTACATCGGGGACATACTCGAAAATAAAGAAAAAGTTTCGGCTTTGTTAAATCTCGATGAATATGTGCTGCCCATAACAATGGTCGTATTCGGATATCCGACGAAGCAGCAGGCGGAACGGCAGAAACCAAAAAGGTTTAATAAAAAATATATCGTCCGGAAAAATACATACTCCCGGATGGAAAAAGACGAAATGACGGAAATGTTCAAAGAAGTACATTCTGAGAAGGGATACGACTATACGGAATTTATGAAAGCGTTTTATGCAAGAAAATACATGTCAGACTTTTCCAGGGAAATGACCCGTTCGGTGCATGAATATCTGGCAGCCTTCAAAAGCAGTAAATAATAAGGGAGTGCGGCAATGAGTAAATATGATCCGTTGTGGAAAAACATCCGGGAAACAGGAAATGAAAAAGATGTATTAACATTTTCTGAGATAAAAGATATTCTCGGTTTTGAAATTGACCATTCTTTTCTTACGTATAAAAAGGAGCTTAAGGAATACGGGTACGAAATAATAAAGATATCGCTGAAGGATAAAAAAGTATTTTACAAAAAGTTCAGCAATATATGAACGGCCGCGGCGCTTTCTGACCAAGACGTGTACGATTAAGGGCACCTCTAAAAAGTACACTAAAGTATCCCTCCTCTCCTGCAAAAGTGACTCGAGAGTTTATAGATAAACGCAACAGCAAGGCAGTATACTTATCATTCAGTATACTTTTACAGGATGACCTATGGATATACGTTTTGAACACCTGTCCGAAATACACAGAAAACCGGTGATTGATATTTTTAATTATTATGTTGAAAATTCATCTGCCGCTTACCGCGGAGAAAAAGTTGATTATCAGTTTTTTGATAATTTCATTTCCGATGATGGTGTAATAAGCTCATATGCGGTGCTTGATAATAAAAACGACGTCGTCGGTTTTTGTACGCTTGAATTTTATAAAAACGTATCGACATTCCGTACGCTAGGCGATGTCATGTATTTTTTTAAACCTGAAGCCACGGGAAAAGGTTTTGGGAAAGCTGTCCTGCAGAAACTTGAAACGGACGCAGTAAAAAAAGGAATAAATAAAATCGTCGTTGATATTTCTGACGAAAACACTGGAAGTATCGAGTTTCATACAAAAAACGGCTTTCATGAATACGGCAGACTGAAAGACTGCTGGGAAAAGCACGGACGAAAACTCGGAATAGTATTTATGGAAAAGGTATTAAACCCTCCGCACGAATAAAGTTTCAGGAAAAACTGAAAATCATTTTCCCCTGTAGTATAATCAAGACTGTTAGTACAGGAGGAGAGAGAAATGGGACAGGGAATAGATATAAATCTCTGGTTTAATAATAACGCCGGAGAAGCAGTTGATTATTACCTTTCTATATTCAAGGATAGTAAAATCATCGGAACTGAATATTATACAGAAGCCGGAGAAGAAATCACCGGTCACAGGAAGGGGGATATTGTAACCGTTGAATTTGAACTGCTTGGAACCCGTTTTGTAGCAATTAATGCAGGTCCTGAATTTACATTCAGTCCGGCAGTATCTTTTTCAGTAACATGCAGAACGCAGGAAGAAATTGATTATTACTGGGATGCATTGTCGGCCGTACCCGAAGCGGAACAATGCGGATGGCTGCAGGACAAATACGGCCTTTCCTGGCAGATAGTGCCTGTCATTTTGATTGAAATGATGGAAAAGGGAAGTCCGGAACAACGGAAAAGAATAACAGAAAAATATCTGGGAATGAAGAAGTTTATTATTAAAGACCTGGAGGAAGCGTTCGCTTCTGATGGCAGTAATAACATGCTGAATTAACAGAGGGAAATAACACACAAATATCAGGAGTAACAATGGCTGATTCTCTTATTGCATACTGCGGGCTGTATTGCGGTGCATGCAGTTTTCAGGTTGCGTATGAAACAAAGGACAAAAAGCATCTGGAAAATATGCCTTCCAGATATGACAAATATAAAAATGCTGAACCGGAAAACTGCCCCGGATGCAGGCTGGAAAACAAATGCGGTGACTGTAAAATACGGGATTGCGCCGTCAGTAAAAAGGTCGATTACTGCATACAATGCGGAGACTATCCGTGTGAAATAATAACAGCATTCGGAAATGACGGTGTTCCCCATCATGCTGAAATATTTAACAACCTGAAGGAACTTAAGGAACTGGGTGAAAAAGAATGGCTGGAAAGAAAGAAGCAGGAATACATGTGTCCGGTATGCAAAACACGCTTCAGCTGGTATAACAAGAAATGTACTTGTAACTGATTTTATCCCTATGGCAACAACGGGAGGAAGTAATAAGATGGAAATAAGAAGATGGAAATAAGAAGATGCAGAAAAGCCGGTTTTTCCGTCATCGGAAAAGAAGGTTCCACGAATGACGGAAACGATTTTATAATGAAACTTTGGGACGATGCAAACAGCCATTTCAATGAAGTCGCACAGCTCGCAAAAAAAGACAATTCAAATATTCCTTCAGGTGTCTGGGGTGCTATGAGCGACTTTTCCCGCAGTTTTAAACCGTGGGAAGAAAATTTAACAAAAGGCCTGTACCTTGCAGGTGTCGAAGTAATAGATACAGCCGAAGCTCCTGACGGATGGGTAAAGTGGACACTGCCGGGTTTTGAGTATCTGTATATCGAATCCGGCAGCGACAAAATGAAAGATATTACTGAAGTCCTTGATTACATAAATAAAAACGGGGAACAGCTCGCCGGTGCCATACAGGATTTTACAAATCCGGCAGAGGAAAAACAGTACATGTATTTTCCTGTAAAAAGAATATAATAACCGGATTCTCAACAGTCCTTCATAATTTCGTTCAGCTCCCTGCGCGATGGTATCCCTGTTTTTTCAAATATGTTCGCAAGGTGACGTTTTACCGTCACAACCGAAATATACAGCTCTTCGGCAATTTCCGCATTCGTCAGTCCCTGAGCTGCAAGCCGCGCAACTTCACGTTCGCGCCTCGATAAAAGAGATGCACGGGAACCGGCAGTCCCTTCTGCTGCATCATGTTTCTTTAATTCCTTCTCTGTGCACGCTTCCGTATCAGGGCCGGATGCAGGAAACAGCATTGAACAGAGGATGTGCAGCGCTGTCCCGTATAAAAGCGGGCGCAGGCCGAGGGCAATCTTTACTGCAAATTTTCTGAGGCTGGCATCAACCGGTTCGTCTGCAGCAGAGGCAGCAGGACTGCTGACAGCCGAAAGGACAAGCAGCACAGCAAGAAACGAGCCGGTAAAAAAAACATATTTTTTGAACGCTGTACCGAATACAGCCGTTCTCTGTCTGTAAGATTTTTCTGTACTATTAAAAACAGCCGTACAGGAAAGAACCACCGCAGAACAGACGACGAACAGCAGTTCGCGCAGCGAAATACTATCCCTGACAGTAATTCCCGCGGACAGTACTGAGGCGGCGGTAAAAGCTGCAAGCAGCAGCAGCCTGAAAATCTGTTTCCTTGCCAATGTTTTATCCTTATGATGCACTGATTTCATCATCGGGGTTCAGCTATCTGCCCTCACATGATTCCGAACGGCGGCTTACAAAAGCTTTTACTGGCAGCAGCATAAGGCAGAATACCAGTGCATACAAAACGGGAAGCAGCGCAACATACATATTCGGAACCAGTGCACTTTTATTTTCAAGATTACGCAGCATACCGACAATTCCTGTAATCGTCATACAGCCGGCTGCAGCCACCAGTACACGCATTACCAGACTGACCGCTCCTGCCAGGCAGGGCTGCTCTCCTGTCCCCGGTTTACGCCCCGAAACGGCAGCAGAAAGTGCACGGCCAAAATCACGAAGACTGCCGGAACACAGCAGCGCCGAAAGTATCCAGAGGCCTAAGCCCAGAAACGACGGGACATCAAACGGTACGGGAATCATCTTATCATTTTTCATGGAAACATGCTTCGTAAACAGAAAGGCTGCAATAAAAAACAGGATGAGTACACAATACGTACCAATTCCTTTCAGTTTTTGCAAGAGGGAGCGCTTCTGAAAAGAATGTGCTTCTTCGTCACGGTCTTCGGCCATAACGGAAAACATACGCCGTTCAAGACCGGCTGAAACCGGATTCATGACAAGCATGAACAGCAGCGCATATGCAGGAGAAAGCAATACCGCTGCAAGATTAGGTCCGGCATATTCACGGGTATCATAATTATACAGAAAAAATATCAGCGCAACGAATGAAATAAAAACACCACTGTACAGCTGCGTATGAACCGCAAGATCGACCGATGCTTTAACATTTTTCAGTTTTTCAAGCGGTACGTTTTCCGTCTTTTTCCGGGGAAGAAAAATAAAGACAAAATCCTTCATAGCCCCGGACAAGACAAGCATAGCGGCAGTACACAACAGCAGTATACCGGCCAGTGCAAAATCGAACAGCATAAAAAAAGAGTTGCCTGCTGCAATGTTTATTCCGTATGAAATAAGTATCGTCGCAGCGAGCGAACACAGTAATTGTACAAGCATAAAACCTCCTGATGCAAAGCACCCGACCCGCACTCCGGAACGGCATGCCCTGCAAACTGTTTTGAGTATCACGCACATTTACCCGGCAGGCAAGGGTGCAGAAGATGTATTTTCGGATGTATTCCGAAACGGAAAAATCGACATGGAACTATTCCCAAGGTTCCGCTTACAGCTCGTCCTGCATCAAAAAAATCAGTCGCATCAAATCATATCATGCAGGAGTCCTGCATCAAAAAACAGTCATACCAGGTTGCATCATAAAAGATGAGTGATATACTGAGCTATAGTAAGGAAAGCGCGTAAAGAATATATACAAAAAATGATAGTATAACAGGAGGATTCCATGCCCGACAGGGAAGTACAGACGATTCGTGACCTTATTTTCTATCAATATGCAAAAATCATTGCAAAGGCAGCGCTCGGTCCTGATGCAAAGAAAAGTGCATACGGATTTATAAAGACAAAATTCCGGGAGCTGCGCGACAACAAGGAAAAATGGTCAGACATTCTCAGGGAGGATAAAGAGTTCGTCAACTCTGAAAAAGTATGTGCCTACTGCGGCGGTACAGATCATCTTGAATGGGAGCACATCGTCCCCCGTTCTCTTGCCATAAACGAACGGTGCGCCGGATGCGACCGCATTCAGGGGATACACAATCAGATATGGGCTTGCCGCTCATGCAATTCAAAAAAAGGTACGATGGGACTCTACCACTTCATGAAGGAAATTCATCCAGACGTAAAACCATTCTCGGACTGTATTCCGCCGCTGCTTGAAAAAAAATACCTCAAAACAATCTGGTGGTGCCACCAGTGCAGAGGTACACTCGACTGGGACGGAAGCAGTAAACCTGACGGTACAAAACTTGATGTGTTCGATCTTGATTTAACGTAAACTAAAATGATAGTTATTTAATAGAGGAAAATATGAACGACATACGCTGGCATAAATCAGGGCAAAGCCTGATTACTGAAATCTCTGAGGAACAGGTTCCGGAAAACACCTGCTGCATCTGGCCGCTGGGGCAGTGCGGTTTTGTTTTAAAAACGGCAGATGCAGTTATAGGAACAGACCTTGTACTTTCGCATTTATACGATGCGGAGGGGATATCTCCCAGACTGTACCCTCCCCCGTTTGCACCTGATGCAGGGCTGAAACTCTCGCTGCTGCTTGTATCGCATAATCATTCAGATCACCTTGACGTTCCGACAATAGAGGGACTTTTAAAGACAAACCCGGATTTGAAGGTTGTAATTCCGGCGGCTGTAAAAAATGAAGTGACTCTTTCGGATGACAGAATCATATACCTGAAACAGGATACTCCGGCGGCAATCCCCGGCGGATCGGTTACCGGCATTGCGACAGCCCATGACGTGTACCGGTACGATGAAGAAGGCTCTTCATTCAGCCTCGGATACGTCATCAGGCAGAAAGGAATTACTCTTTTTCATTCAGGCGATGCATTGTCCGACCGGCTCCTGCTGCAGAATGTCGTGCACGCTCATCCTGATGTTGTGTTCCTTCCCATCAACGGGCGGGATGCGGTACGCACGAATGCAGGAATTATCGGCAACATGACTATGGAAGAAGCCGTGCTTCTGGCACAACAGGTATCGCCGGAAGTATTTATTCCCATGCATCATGATATGTTTGCAAACAACGGATTCGATATAGACATCTGCAGGCAGTATGCGGAAAAGACGATACCTGACATAAAGACAATCATTCCGCTGCTTGGGCAAAAGATAGCGCTGAAATTCTGAACGGCACCGTTTCAGTGACGGAACGTTTCCTCCAGCTTCTTTTTTGTTTCTTTCCAGTCAGGGACAAATGACGCGAGCGTTTCATAAAAAGCCCGGCTGTGATTCGGATGAATTATATGGCACAGTTCGTGATAGATAACCTGTTTGATGCAGTACGGTTCGGCACAGACAAGCAGCGTGTTGAGCGTCATACGCGGAGGGCGTACCGTATCGGTACCCGTCCGGCCGAAAAGCGCGGTACGCAGCGTTGCGGGCCGTCTGGCTTTCCGCTGAGAGAGACTCCCCCAGCGGCTTTTCATCGTGCGGAGGCGCAGTTCCGGCTGCACCGCATCAGGATACCGCTCTGAAAAACGTTTCCAGCATTCGCCGAGCAGTTCCGTAAATATTGCAAGAGCCTGATTCCGCAGCCATGTTTCAACGGTGTGCTGAACGTCGGGCACTGCCCTGTTCCGGGGACGGACAACAAGATGGTTCCCGTCGCGGTATACCGGAGTCCCGGCTTTTCCAGCCGGTTTTCCGCCCTCATCCGCGATACGCAGAATGTACGGCTTACCGAGGTACATAATTGTTTCGCCGGGGACATAGGCATGATGCAGAGGGAGCACGGCCGCCGGCGTGCTGATTTTCTTTTGTATCCATTTTTCTTTCGAGGCAACTATTTCATCGATTTTTTCCCGCGGCGCAAACAGAGGTGCACGGACAATGAGCGTCCGGTCAGGGAGGATTGATATCTGAACGGTTGTACGGCGGCTGCGGATAAGGGTGTAGGGAAACATGAACTCCTCTTCTGATGGTGTCCTGAATATATACCTCAAAAAAGTTTTTGGGAAGCAGACGCCGCCTGATTGAACATTCAGAAGTTTGCAGGTGCGCTTCCCAGAGGAAACGTATAGACAGCGATTACTTCGAGGAATGAATGTTCGATTGCCTGTACTGAATTTCTGCGCGGCCGTAGCTTGCATACAGCGTCATCTCTGTTCCAAACGATTTATCCTGTACGCTTTCCCTTCCTGTTATTTCACCTTTTACGATTTTATCGACAAGGTCTATCATGTCGCACAGCATGCCGAGATTGACGGGATTATAATTCGGAATAAGCGGCGACTGAAAACGCTGGCGGTAATGGCCGCCGTAAAAATTCATTCTTCCGCCTCGTGCTATGAGCCATTGTAAAAACGCGGTCAGATTTTCGTAAAATTTATCAAGGGGCAGTGCACCCGGAACCTGCATCCATACGCCGTAGCCGCTGCCAATCGCATCTCCGGTAAAAACCGAATCAGATTTTTTTTCATAGAATGCGACGCTTCCGGGACTGTGGCCGCCTGCCTGGCAGACTTCAAGTCCTATAGTTCCCAAATCGATACTGCTGCCGGTCCGGATATCAGTTGTTGCAGCAAAGTCCAGTTTTTTATCACATCCCATCCGTTCAAGCAGCTGTCCTGCTATGGCCGCATCCTCGTGGTTCATGTACACCGTATCAAATTCATCCATATGATACACGTGATCGATATGGGCATGTGTAATGACGAGCACAAGCGGCTTATCGGTATAGTGCCTTATAAGGGGAATAATTTTTTCTCCGGGAGATATTCCCGTATCAATGACAGCAGCCCTTTCAGTACCTTCGATTACATAAAAAGAATCTTCTCCCTCATCAAGAAAACTGTATATACCATCTGTAATTTTCCATACCTGACAATTTAACATAAACACCTTTCCTATATGTATTTTTCCGGATCATTCAAATATGATGACAGTAGTAAATAGGTACCGCCGATCCGCTCCTGTGTTTCCAGATCTTTATCATCATAAATTATTCTGATGCGTTGATTTTTCGGAGTGTATATAAATATTTTTAATTTATTAACAAGTTCTTCTTTAAATACATCGTCTGCAAAACGAAAATCGCCCTGAAAGACAATGACAGTCGGGTCTATACAGACCTGAATATTGTGAAGCGCTATTGCGAACATATCCGCATAATAAACCGACTCCTTTCTGCAGAATGCATCCCCTTCCGCCGAAGCCGCAAACAGATCTTTAAATGTTACGTCCTGTATGGGAATACGGGAAAGCAGGCTTGCTTCGTATTCAACATGATAAAGTTCCAGCCGCTTACGCAGACGGTCACGGTTTACCATCTGCTCAAGGCACCCGTTTTCTCCACAGGCACACTTTTCAGGAACGTGGGAATCGACAATCATGTGGCCTATAATACCGTCAAGATGGTTGTATCCGAGCTTCAATGCACCGTTGTCGAATATAGCACCGCCGATACCCGAAGATGCATAAATACTCACCAGCAGATTGTCCTTTCCCAGCTCCTGATGCTCCTTCATAAAACCTGAACCGGCAACACGCCCGTCCGCAAGGACAAACACATTGCTGCAGTCGGGGAACATCTTTTCAAGCGGTTCTCTCAGGGACTTTCCATAATCCGATGCAGGCCAGTACGGAAAGGGAGTTGCTACTGTCAGGCAGTCATCCACATCAGTTCCAAGCGGTACCGACATGCAGATGCTTGTAATGCATGTTCTGTCAGCAATAATTTCTCCGATTCCTTTTTCTATCTGCTCCCACATACATTTCATGCTTACAATACGCAGTGAGGGGCTTTTCCACACGGCTGTCTCATGATAAAACAAATCCGTTACACGGAGCTGTATCTCATGATGATGGATAAAAATCAGAAGGAATCGTTTCGAGGGATTCAAGCTGAACAGTTTCGGTGGTTTGCCGCCGACTTCAGAGCTGGTTCCCTTTTTTAATTCAATAAGCAGTCCGTTATCTATATAATATTTAATAATTTTATCGATTGTCTGTCTGCTTATTTTTGTTATTTCATTGATGTCAGCGATTGCCATATATTCCGAATTCTCAAAAGTTTTCAACACCGATTTGCGGTTTTCAACTCTTAAATCAGAAGGCATCGCCTTTAACGATTTTGCCATATCATTCTCCAATTGCTGCTTTCATAATATTTGTTTCAGATATATTGCCGGCCTTTCTCGTCAGTTCACCGTTGATTTTTCCTCCTGCTAAAACAAGTATTCTGTCGCTCATAGACATAAGTTCCGGCATGTCCGAAGATACCATTATAATGGATACTCCCGATTTTGTAAGTTTGCTCATAATTTTGTAAAAGTCTGCCTTTGTCCCAACGTCAATTCCTTTTGTCGGTTCATCAAGAAAAAGAATGCAGGGATTCGCCATAAGCCATTTTCCCAGAATAACTTTCTGCTGGTTTCCTCCGGAAAGGTGAACCACTTCCGTTTCCATATCCGGTGCTTTTATTTTCAGGCTGCTGCATTGTGCCTGAACAAGCTCCTTTTCTTTTTTGCGGTTAATAAAAAAGAAATTTGATATTTTGCCAAGATTCGCAAGAGACATATTTTCCTTAATCGAAAGCATCCACACAATGCCGTTAAGTTTCCGCTCTTCGGTAATAAAGCCTATTCCGTTCTGTATAGCCTGCAGCGGATTCTTTATCTGAACTTCCTTATTATTAATAAACACTTTTTTCTTTACGTTCTTCTGGTACTGCCCGAATACTGCCCCCAGACATTCACTTCTGCCTGCTCCCACAAGACCGCCGATACCGAGTATTTCTCCTTTATGAAGCGTAAAGCTGACATCATCCACGATATTTTTTCCGTGTATGGACGGATGAGGCACCGTTAAATGTTCGACACGCAGAACTTCATCTCCCGGTTCCGTCTGCTCCTTCGGATACAGGTTCTCTATTTTCCGTCCGACCATTTCCTCTATCAGTATCTGCTTTTCAACGTCTTTGATATCATGTGTGTTGATGGTACGTCCGTCACGCATAACTACGACGCGGTTGCAGATGCGGTATATTTCTTCCAGCTTGTGG
Source organism: Treponema sp. UBA1793 (assembly GCA_002314445.1). Taxonomy (GTDB): domain Bacteria; phylum Spirochaetota; class Spirochaetia; order Treponematales; family Treponemataceae; genus Treponema_D. The sequence goes on along the minus strand of DCFX01000095.1, from coordinate 43,544 downwards.
CTTATATACAAGCATGAAACGCCCTGTTCCCGTAAGGTCGAAAGAATGCGCATTAATATGTCGACCTCATTTCCCGTAAGAGCTGTTGTCGGTTCATCCAGTACTAGTATTTTCGGGCTCTTGGAAACCGCACGCATAAGGCTTAATAATTGTATCTGTCCGCTGTTAAGATTTCTGACGATGGTTTTAACATCAATGTCAAGTTCCGCCTGTTTTACCAGATTCCTGGCAGACTGATACAGTTTTCTGTAATCAACAAATCCGTTCCTGCCGGGCAGATTTCCGACGAAAAGATTCTCCGCGACAGAAGAATCAAGCAGCATGTTCATTTCCTGATATACCATCTCAATTCCGCGTGCCTGCGCATCATAGACGGAATCAAATTTAACCGGCATGTTGTCAATCAGAATGTTTCCGTCATATTCCGCGGAAACATAGCTGCCTGAAAGTATCTTCATCAAAGTGGATTTGCCCGCACCGTTCTCTCCGCATATTCCCAGAATCTCGCCTCTGTTCAGTTCTATATTTACATCATCAAGGGCAAGAACTCCGGGAAAGCGTTTAGTAATATGAGCCATCTTTAACAGTAATGTATCCATAATCACCTCGATCAGACAGTACCAGCGTTTTTAGAACGTCTGTACTTATCTATAAAGAGCGATACGACGAGAATAAGCCCGAATATCATATTCTGCCAGTTTGTCGAAACATGCATCAGAACAAGTCCGTTGTTTATAACAGCGAGAAGCAGACATCCCAGGAAAGATCCCAGTATGGAACCCGTTCCGCCGAACATCGATGTCCCTCCTATAATGACCGCAGCCATAATGGTAAGCTCCGTCCCTTCGCCTGCCGCCGTCTGACCGCTGTTAAAACGAGAGCACATACAGATACCGCAGAACGCGCAGAATACGGAAACGGTGGTCTCAATGAGAAACCGCGTCTTAACAACTTTTATGCCTGCAAGTTTTGCAGTCTCTTTGTTTCCGCCTATAGCGCACAGGCTCCTGCCGAATTTTGTATATACGAGGATTACATGCATAAGGATTCCGATAACGATTGCTATCAGAATGGTCCAATGGACTTTTCCGAATAGTTTCCCCTGCCCCAGTATTTTAAATGCGTCGTTCTTCAGCCCTGATACAGCAACGCCTCCCGTTGTGACAAGAATAAAACTATCTATGATTTTTGTCAGCCCCAGAGTAATAATAAATGCGGGCAGGTCGAACCTTACGACAAGAAACGATTTTATTAATCCTATAATAAAACCGGAGAAAAGGCCGAGCATAATTGAAGGCAGTATGGCCCAGTGAAGGACGGCGAGCCCCCAGCCGCAGACAACGCCTCCCAATGCGGTTGCAGCGCCGATTGAAAGGTCCATTCCGGCGCAAATCATAAGCAGTGTAAGAGGTGCCGCGACGATGAACGTATAACTTGTAGAGCGCAGGATATCGATTACGTTATTAACCGCAAAAAAGTTTTTATTAACGAATCCGATTACGATAAGCAGGAGCAGCAGGGGTAAAAATACACCGGCCTCCGGTTTCTCCAGCACCTTCTTTTTCAATAACACATCAAGTGTTGTATTCTGTAGTTTTTCCGCCATAGTATTATTCCTTTCTGCAGGACAGGCGTACTGCCTGTCCCTGAGTTTTTAAAGGGTTAGCCCTTTGTCTGCCGCATATTCCTTTACCTTGTCCGGTGTTATTGTTATGGTGCCGGAATCGTTATCATACGGTATTGTGCCGCCGTCAATAAGCGTCTTAATCATTTCACAGCTCTTATATCCCATCATGTAGAAATTCTGGGCAATAGTGCAGTCCAGTGCGCCGTTTTCCACATAATGAAGGATATCAGCAGAGTCATCTATTCCAACCGAATAAAATGAATCCTTCACTTTGCTTTCATCGACATAATTCGCAACACCGAGAGCACCGTTTCCGTCGGCACATATGCACGCATTAATCTGCGGATTTGCTTTTACAAGATTGCTGATACGTTCGGCAGCTTCTACGTCGTTTGAATTGCAGTATTCCTGTCCCCACACTGTAATATTTTTATAATCTTTAAGGTATTCTTTCAGAGCTGCAAACTGCATGTTCTGGGTTTCTGTTGATGCAAGCGTCTGCATATAAACAACAGTTACTTTTTTATCACCAGCCAGAGACAGAAGCGCCTTCGCCTGCGTTATTCCCATTCCCTTCGGATCAGTGCCGATCCAGAAATCCTGATAGTCTTTGCCGATATAACAATTGGTGGTGGCTATTTTTATATTTTTTTCCTTAGCCTCTTTGAGCACGTCTCCGAAAATTTCTTCGCTGTAAAAAGTTCCTATAAGCGCCTTTGTATTGTTGGTAATGGCGGTTTCCGCAAGTTCACACATCGTTTTTGTATCGTTCGGTGTCGAAGGTGCTACATAATGACCGTCCCAGTCGAATTTTTTGCATGCGTCATAAAAACCTTTTTCTGCCTGCGACCATGCGGCCCCTCCCTGCATAATGCCGACGAAGTATACCGGCATCTTTTCTTTTGCTGCAGAGTTCCGGGTTTCATCCCCCTTTTTACTGCAACCCATAAATGAGAGAATCAGGGCTGCACAGAAAGCTGAATACAATAGCTTTTTCATACGTCGTTCCTCCTATATAGTTACGTAACTTTATTACATTACTACAGAAGGATACCACACATCTTCTAATTGTCAACAAAAAAATACAATGCAGTCCGGTTTTTTATTAAAATTCCGGACTGCTGTCACTTTGATTATTTTTCAGTATCAAGCGGAGCTTTGGGATGCAGGACAGACTCTTTCAGCAGAATACTCTTATCCCTTCCCTGATAAAGCGTTTCGGGAGCAGGAACATTGTTAAGTATTTTTACCAGTTTCTTTTTGAATGTAAGAAGCTCTACAGGATTCACCGGCGGCAGATCGCTTTCCTTTATGTCTCCGGTAATCTTACCATCCTCTTTGAAGCGCCGCACCCACTGACGCAGATCGTACTGGTCGGGAACTACTTCAAGGGGATCTTTGTCAAGTTTCGTAAGTGCATACACAGCTTCAAGCGCTGTCCGGACACTTGTTTCTACGGTAAAGACTGCATCATCTTTTACTTCCACGTACTGACCGATAAATGCAAGATTCGTGCATCCTTCCGGAACAATCCGCGGGCGGTCTGCCAGTTTACGCGGCGAAAACTGGCTGGTGATATACGGCATTGCAGAAACGGAAACGTACGCATGTTTCAGCAGTTCATCCTTCATATCGAGCAGCCCCATATGATAGCAGAACTCCGTAAGTATTTCCGCACCGGTACAGTCGAACATCTTTTTTTTGATATAGTTTCCGACCTGATCAGGCATGAGCCCGTTTCCCCAGTACACATCCACGTTGTCCGGCTGGTCAGGGAAGAATGGTTTATGGTGCAGGATAAAGCCCATCTCCCAGTTTGAATCCTTAATTGAGGTTGCTCCTGCAGTTCCGGCTTTGCTGCCAGTCATTTCTTCGATTTTTTTAATAAACTGCGGATAATCCGTAATGGTCACGAAATAGGAAACAAAAGCCATTTTATCAATGTTGCCAAGAAATTTTGCAGGCTTTCCGAACTTCGGGTTTTTATCTGCAAGTTTCTGCCACACGTCGAACACACCTCTGTTTTTCCCGCTCCTGTCGAGCGGTGCAACCGTGTTGTTGTCACCGAATGCCGAATTCTGTGTCATCGAGCCGTTTGTAAAAAACACCATATCTTCCGGCCGCACCGTGACGCGTTCCGGACTTTCACTGTTTCTGGTTGTAAGTTCTCTGACCGTATTGCAGGCACCGTCCATTTCTATACCTGTTACTTCCGTCCTGAACTTGAAGCTCACGCCCTGCTGTTCAAGCCAGACTTTCACCGGTTTTATGATTGCATCGTATTCATCGTATTCCGTGTGAAGAATCGCTTCGTTATATTCAGCCCTGGCTATCGCAAAGAAGCGGAGGAGATACCGCCGCATTTCCATAACGCTGTGAATGGGTTTGAAGGCAAGCTTCGTATGAAAATCAAGCCACTGGTTTGATTCAAAATAGCTTGGTTTAAAATATTCTCCGACAGTTATATCTTCAAGCTCGGATTCCGGAGTAAGCAGCAGGCGCATCATATCGGCACTGTCTTCTTTAGTCACTTTCGGATCGTGCATATCGCTTATCCGGTGTCCCTGCCGCACAAAAGCGCGCGCTTCGTTATGCTGCGGTTCGTCTTTATTGAACAGGACTATGTCGTCAAGCACGCTGCGCCCGGGGTTCATAAGCGACGGTGTTTTTGCACACAAATACCAAAGGCATTCCATCCTCGGTTCAAGCTCGCGTTCTCCGCGGCACAGATAGCCTTTGACACCCTTTGTACCGTCCATTGAGCCGCCCGCGTCTGAAGATGCATCGAAAATCGTAATATTCTTTCCGGGCATGGAAGCATCACGTATAAGAAATGCCGCAGCTGAAATTCCGGCAATTCCGCCTCCGATGACAAACGCTTTTTTGTTTACAATGCCCTCAGGAGCCGGGGCATGATACATTGTTTTGTAAATTGTATTCATCTTGACCTCCGAATAGTATCAACATGTTGTCAATTTCGTACAAATGTTGATACTTATACTATAAGCCCGCTCAGGACTGCGGACAATATACAAACTGCAGGAGTTTTATACAAAATTAACAGAAAATCAATCCAAAACCTTCTGCACGCATAAAGACCGGAAAAAAATGGAGCTGGTATGGCAGGAAAGGCAGTATACAAAAACTCACTGAAATCTCAAAGCCTGATTAAAAAATCACTGCTGGAACTGATGGCAGAAAAAGAGCTTGATAAAATCAGCATTTCTGACATTGTAAAACGTGCCGGCATTAACAGGGGAACGTTTTATGCCCATTACAGGGACGTGCAGAATGTACTTGCAGAGATAGAAAATGAACTGATAGACGAACTCAGCGACAGAATTGATGAATGCAATGAAAAGGATCTTATCAATAATCCGCTGCCGATACTCCGGGAAATAGACAGGGAAATTGAAAAACACATTGATTTTCTGCGTCTGCTGATGAAATCGGGAATTTCCTCCCGTTTCCTCGAAAAACTGAAAAATCAGTTTATCGAACGGATGATGAACGATCCGCGGACAAAATCCAGGTACAGCAACCGGGCAAAATTCAGGACAACAATGAGCTTTTTCGCAGGCGGGATGGCGGCACTCTACCAGGACTGGTTTGACGGTAAAATTGATATGACACTCGACGAAATAGCCGAAACGGTCTGCGCAAACAATCCCTGTCTGGCTATACCGGCAGAGACATCATGAATAGAAGAGGACAACCGTACCTTCCGGTGCAGGCTCTCTGTAAATGCAACGGCGTAAACTTTGCTTTCCTGCTTATTCCGCCGCCGGGCCTTCGCAGTATTCAGCAGGTTCCCAGTGTTCGGCATGCGGTTCATCTGCAAGAAGCGGTGCAATTTTCTGCTTCAATTCGCGGAAAATGCCTGTCTGCATGAATGCTTCTGCATATGATTTTTCCTTCCACGTACCAATCGCAAGTGCCGACGGGGAAGCTTTTAAAAACTGCATCCGTACCATGCCTTCTGCATGAGCAGCCTTGTCAAAAATAAGCTCTTTCCAGAGCCTGCACCCTTCTTCAAATCCTTCCGGTTTGAAAATATATTTCATTGTGGCTGAATACATACTAATAAGTATACGCCCGCTTTTTCTGATTGTCCAGCATGACGAATTTGATTCCTGATACGTTGTATGCGGTTTGCCGTAAAAAAATTACGGTAAACTATTGTCTTTTATCATTTCTACCGATACTATATTTATAGAAGGTATCTATGTTAACGAAATTTGCAGTTACAAATTACAGGGGGTTCTCTGAAAGAATAGAATGGAATCTTACAAATGCAAGGGATTATGAATTCAGTACATTCGCCGTAAAAAACGGTATCATAAAAAATGGTATTATTTACGGTCCAAACGGCAGCGGTAAAAGCAACTTCGGACTTGCACTATTCGACATCGTGAATCATCTTACCCAAAATGCAAAAAAATCAGACTACTACAACAATTTTGTATATGCAGGCGCACAAAAAAAGCCAGTTATTTTCGAATATACTTTCCGCTTTGACAATGATATTCTTCAGTATGTGTACTCAAAAGATCCGCAGGGCGTTATGCAGGAAGAAAAACTGACTGTAAACGACAAAGAAACTTTTAATCACCGACAGGGAACACTTTTCATTGACAGCGCCTTTTCTATCGATGAAAAAATGAAGAACAGACTGATTGATGCAAATACAAATCATATATCAATAATAAATTTTTTACTCACATCACTTCCGTTACAGGAAGATCATTATCTTATAAAACTACAGAATTTTGTAAATTCGATGATTTGGTACTGTTCTCATGAAACGAGGGAGTTCATCGGTCCTTCATCTTCTGTTAATGAAAATACAATTCTCTACATCATAAAGCATAATCTGGTAAAAGACTTTGCAAAATTCCTCGAAAATACAAGTGAGCAGCATTTTCAATTTATTATTCCGGAACCTACCGATAAAAGGTTGTTTTGTTATATCGACGGAGTGCCGGAAGAATTTTATTCAATAGCTTCAACCGGCACACATTCCCTTACACTGCTTTACTACTGGATTAAACATATGGATAAAGCATCATTCGTTTTCATTGATGAATTTGACGCTTTCTATCATTATAAACTTTCTGAACAGGTATGCCGGAATCTTTTTGAATTTGATTGTCAGGTATTTCTTTCTTCTCACAACACATCGCTTATGACGAATGATCTGCTTCGTCCCGACTGCAACTTTGTACTGAGAAACAACAAAATAAAACCTCTCTGCGACTGTACGGAAAAAGACTTAAGATTCGGTAATAACATTGAAAAATTATTCCGCGGTGGTACATTTGACGAATGATTTTATTTATTTTTGAAGGCAGCCGGCGGGAACCGGAATTATACAAGACAATGGAATATCTTTTCTTCAAAAAAAAGAAGGATACTGTAATTTGTTCCTTCTGCAGCAATATTTATGTGCTCTATCAGAAAATGCAGGCCAGTGATTTTATGGAAAATATTGTTACGGTGCTGCAGCATGAATTAAACGGCAGACCGGATAATCCGCTGAAAGCTATTACAAACCGTGAAGTATTTTCTGAAGTGTTTCTGTTTTTCGATTATGACTGCCATAATCAGGACAAAGAAGGTACAATTTCTTTTGCAATGACTAATGCTCATCTTACAGAAATGCTTTCGTTTTTTACCGATGAAACAGAAAACGGTAAATTATATATCAATTATCCCATGGTTGAATCTATCCGCTATACGAAACAGCTTCCTGATGCGGATTTTAATTCTTATACGGTGTCTGTTTCATCAAGCGCAAATTTTAAACAACTCACAGATACGTTCTCATATTATGGTAATCTGGACTTCGTTGCTTTCAGGGTAAACAAAAAGGGAGATTTAAAAACTCCCGATCAAACTAAAATTGATGCTGTAAAAGCAAATTGGGATATACTCCTGCAACAACATGCATCAAAAGCAAATTTTATTTGTACTGATAAAATCGGACTGCCTGATAAGAAATCTGATATTGAACAAAAATCTTTATTTAAAGCACAGCTGGCTAAATATATACAACCGGAACAGGAAATTGCGATACTAAATGCCTTTCCGATTTTTCTATATGAGTATTTAAAATAAAATTTATTCCTGTACCTTCAACAGTGTATTGAGCAGTCTCCGTCCGTTTTTATACGGTTCTTCAACTTCCTTCAGCATCTCTTCATAAAACATGCGGGCGCTTTCTTTCCGTTCAGACGCTATCGTTTTCGCCCGTTCCGTATAAAATCCGTCGTATATGTTCTTCAATTTAAAATTATATTCGCGGAAAAACGACGGCTCCGTATCTTTCGTACCGTCGAGTATCTGCCCGCGGATATCAAGAGAATACAGCGGTTCTCCCACTATGCCGATATATGCAAGCGTCCGTGCAATACCGACAGCTCCCGTCACATCAAGTTTGTCGGCATCAAACAGTATTTTTGCTTCAATACTTTCCGGCTCGTTGTTCTTCCGGTACCGGTGGGTGCTGATGCACTTCCGCACATGCTCAGCCTTATCCACGCTCCAGCCCGATGCGGTGAGAAAATCATACGCCATTTCCGAACCGACTGCCGCATGGTCAAGTGCCGGATTTTTGAACTGCGCACCGCGGCCGATGTCGTGCAGCAGCGCCGACGCCGTGAGCACATCGGCATTAACGGTGTACTGCTCCGCAATAGCAAGCGAATAATTAAGGACGCGGTAAATATGTTCGCTGTCATGTGCGCCGTCTTTCATGCATGCAAGCATGTATGACTCTATCTTTTTGTATGCAGTTGTATTCATTATTTCCGTTACCCCGGGGCATCACTATTTTATGCGTTTCATCATGGGATGATCTTCGTTAAACTGAAGCAGATCCCACTGGTTGCCGTACAAATCCTTGAAAACCGCAACGATGCCGTAATCTGCAGTTTTCGGTTCACGCACGAATTCTATTCCATTTGCTTTGTAGTCGTTATAGTCACGCCAGAAATCGTCGGTGTTCAGGAACAGAAAGACTCTGCCGCCCGTCTGATTTCCGATAAACGGTTCCTGTTCTTCCTTTGAAGCACGCGCAAGCAGAATCGTTGTGCCGCTGCCGCCCTGAGGAGCGACTACGACCCACCGTTTGTCCTGCTCCGGCTGGTATGTGTCGTCGAGCAGCTCAAAATGCAGTTTATTGACGTAAAAATCAATTGCTTCGTCATAATCGCGGACGACGATGGCAACGTGAGCTATACACTGTTTCATTAAAACTCCTGCTGACAGTATACGTAAATCAAATGTCGTCATGCAATGCAGAATTGCGGCTTTTTTCCTACTTTCTGTTGAAACGGTATCCCGTTCCCCAGAGCGTTTCGATTGTCATGGGATTAGCAGGGTCCCGTTCTATCTTTTTGCGTAATTTCTGGATATGCACGGCGATTGTGGCAGTATCGCCTGCATACCCTTCACCCCATACGGCGGAAAAAAGCTGTTCCTTTGTAAATACCTGATCCGGATGCGACGCTAAAAACACGAGCAGGGCATATTCAGTCGATGTAAACTCGACTTCCTTCCCGTTGACTGTCACTTTGTGCGCCTGTATCTGTATTTCAAGGTTTCCCGAAACGATGCTGTCGGTACGGCTGCCGCCCGCAAGCCGCTCATACCGCGCAAGATGGGATTTGACACGGGCAACAAGTTCCGACGGGCTGAACGGTTTAACAAGATAGTCATCCGCTCCGAGTTCGAATCCGCGTATTTTATCGATGTCCTCCGCACGGGCAGAAACGACGATTACGGGAATTTCAAGTTCGGCCCGTACTCCCCGTATAATCTCGAATCCGCTGCAGCCGGGAAGCATGAGATCGACGACGAGTGCATCATATCCATGTCCGAGCAGTCTTTCGAGCGCTCTGCTTCCGTCGCTTTCGATATCCGCACTCATGCCGTTAAGCTGCAGATAATCGCGTTCAAGGGAGGCGATATCGGGATCGTCTTCCGCAATCAGTATGCGCTTCATGACTGTGCCTCCGCTGAAGTTCCGCTGCCGGTATCAGCTCCCGGCAGCGGGATACGGATATCAAACACAAGTCCGCCGGATGGTACATTGCGTGCCGATATTGTACCGTCGTGTGCTTCGACAAGCTCCCGTGCTATGGCAAGACCAAGCCCCGTTCCTTCCGTATATTTCGTTCTTGCCGCGTCGGTACGGTAGAACCGTTCGAATATATGTGCAAGTTTCTCCTCCGGGATGCCCGTACCGTTGTCGGCAATCGATAACAGCAGGCAGCGCAGAGCATGCGGCACGGATGCTCCTTTTTTTTCACCTGCCGGTATACAGGATGTACTTCCAGATGACGGTTCAACTGTCTCAAACAGTTCTGATGATGCAGAAACGGTGATTTCAAGACCTTCCTGCGGATTGTACCGGCGGGCGTTGTCGATGATATTCCGCACAATCCGGCAGAACCGTTTCGGGTCGAGCCGCGCTGCCGTATGCGCAGGCAGCATATCGCGGTACGTAAAACGGACACCGTGTTCTCCAAGATCAAGCGAAAACTCTTCCATGAGGTCCCGCAGATAGTCATTCAGTGCGACAATCTCAAAATTGAAATCAAGTTTGTGGATGTCGAGTTTTGAGAACAGGAACAAATCGTCAATCAGGCGGTTCAGATACACGGTGTTCGCCCTGATAATTGAAAGATACCGCTCCTGCTTTTCTTTGTCTTCCGGTGCTAATTCGTGCAGAGCGTCGACGTACCCGAGCACGGCGGTTACCGGTGTTTTTAAATCATGCGAAATATTTGCAATCAGCTCCTTTCTGTTTTCTTCATACTCTTTTTTAAGCTGTTCGTTCTTTCTGAGCGATTCTGCCATGCTGTTGAATGTACAGACAAATGAGTCCATTTCCGGATGGTGCGGCCTGGATACGGAGACGTCAAAGTCTCCTGCAGCTATCCGGCGTGCAGCTGATTCCAGACCGGAGAGCGGCTGAAGAACACGGGTATCCATATGAAGCAGAAATACGAGTTCAAAAATACCGCTTACAGTTGAAATAACAGCGAATAAGGCAGCAATAAAACGAATGCCGGAAGCAAGTCCGCCGAATAAAAACAGAAAAACCCAGAAAAGTATCATTATGCCAAGAAACACCGGACGCGCATATCTGATGTGACGGCGGTACTGACGGTAATGAATCTCGTCTATCTGAAACATGTTTTTCCATTCAGTATAAAGTCGTTCATGATACTGCTGTTTCAACTGCATCTTTTTCAGCTGAAATTCACGCCTTTTTTCGCACATCAGTCTCTTTTCATCCCTATCCTTATATCTTCCCATAATGACTCCATTCTGGAGCGAAAAACCCAGTTCGGCAACAACTCTCCGTATTATTTTATACTTTTTTTATAATTTCTTTATCATACTTTTATGTCTCCTCCTCATATTCAGATATATACGTTTATTAAGGAGGGATGATAAAAAGTTTCCGCGCTGCGAAAACTGCAATTTACGCCATCCCTGGCGTACCGCTAACGCGGAGTTTTTATAGGAGGTTATATGCCGGCAATTATTGATGTGGAACATTTTACCCGGCGGTACGGAGACTTTACCGCTGTTGACGATATTTCTTTTTCCGTTGAAAAGGGAACCATCTTCGGATTTCTCGGGCCGAACGGCGCAGGAAAATCAACTACAATCAACACGCTCTGTACGATTCTTGAAAAGACAGAAGGAGTCATGCGTGTGAACGGGCACGACGTGTCCAGAGAGAAGGACAAAGTGCGGAATGATATCGGGATTGTCTTTCAGGATTCAACGCTTGACGCTCATCTTTCCGTACAGGAAAATCTGCACTATCACTGTGAGTTCTACGGCGTACCGGAAAAAACAGAACAGGCGCGGATTGATGCAGTCTTGCATCTTGTTGAACTTGATGACTGGAAAGATACGCCCGTTCAGGGACTTTCGGGCGGTATGAAACGGCGCGTCGAAATTGCACGCGCGCTTGTACACGACCCTGCAGTTCTTTTTCTTGATGAGCCGACTTCCGGGCTTGATCCGCAGGCGCGTGCAGCCGTCTGGAAATATATCAGGAAAATACAGCAGGAACACGGAACGACAATCTTTCTCACGACACACTATATGGACGAGGCTGAGACATGCAATGAAATATGTATCATGAACAAGGGAAAAATTGCTGCATCCGGAACGCCTGCCGAACTGAAGGAACAATTCTCCCGTCCTGTCCTGGACTTACAGACGTGGGATCCTCCTGAACTTACAGCTTTTCTTGAAGACAATCATATTCAGTTTTCCCGTGAGACAGAGACATTCCATATCCTGCCGGAGACCGTTGATATGGAACTCGAGATTCTCTCCAGATTCAAGGAAGATATTGTGACCTTCACTGCTGACAACGGTTCGCTCGACGACGTCTTTCTTTCTATATGCGGAACCGGCATTCCGGTGTGTACAACACATGTTCTTAAGGAGGCATGAGAATGAGAGGTATACTTGCCATTTTTTCGCGTAATATAACAAATTTTTTCAGAGACAGGATGAGAGTATTATTCAGCCTGCTTATGTCCCTGCTTTTACTATTTGTCTTTTCGTTTGCAATGAAGGGTGCCGTTCCCGGTATGAGTCGCCCGCTTGACTATCTGGCCGCGGGGGTCATCATCATGACTGTCTTCCAGCAGGCGCTTAACAATTCGACTGACATTCTTAACGACCTTTCCAGCGGATTTATGAAGGAGATCATCGTTTCACCCGTTCCGCGCTGGCAGATTGCAGTCGGGCAGATATGTTCTTCGACGGCAATCGCGTGCATTCAGGGAATTATTATTCTTGCAGTAAGCATTCTGCTTGGACTCAGAATAAGCATACCGTCCGCGTTTGCCATGGCCGGGATTATGATTATTGCAGGCCTTACGTTCGCATCGTTCGGTCTGTTTCTGGCGACAGTCTCCCGCAATTCGTCGGCGTTCCAGATTCTGACAAATATTATTGTTATGCCGCTCACGTTCCTGTCCGGTGCGTACATTCCCGCAACCGTCATGCCGTCCTTTCTGAACGGCGTCATTATTCTGAATCCGCTGACATGGATAACGGCACTATTCCGCTTTGTCACGCTCGGTCTGCACGGTGCGTCTCCCGCGGCACTCGTACAGGAAGGAATGGCGTTTACTTTCAAGGGGTACATTATTACGCCCGCGGCCGGATTTCTCTTTGTACTGCTGTTCGGCCTGGTGTTCTTTTTCCTCTGCGTGAAGAAATTCGGGAGTGCGGATTTCTCTTCGGTCAAGACGGTATTCAAACACAGACACTAAAATCATTTTCATATTATTAAAAAATACTGACTGTCATGGGTTGCTTATACGGCCCCATGACAGATATATCAAAATGCAGGAACAAAATAGTAATCATGACGTATACCATACTGCAACGGACAGGTGCCGTTCAAAAAAATTTCATCCCCTGAAGCAGCTCTATCGTGTTATTCCGGATAATAGATAAATCCGCATCATCAGGTCTGTGCGATATATCACCCATTTTTCCTAAGCGGCTGCCTTCTTCCCAGCCTTGAAACTTTCCCGGTGTATACCACTCATCAAGAACAAAAAAACCTGTATGTTCAAAAAACTGAGCCATATATTTTCCGGCAACCAGCCCTTCTTTTATGCCCGTATGAATACCGGAAAATGTACAGAACACAACACCGAATTTGCCGCTTTTTTTCGGAGCGCCTATAGGACGGACACCACCTCTGTACCGGTTCATCGTATTCTTAATAAATTTCTGTACGGGAACAGGCGGTATCCATTGGTAAGACGGTGCTCCCATAAAAACAAGATCATAATCATACAAATCAACGGTAAGATCTTCGGTTATACACAGAATATCAACCAAAATTGAGTTTTCAACTAGAGCTGCATGGATAGTGTCTGCAACTTTCTTTGTGTTACCGCCGGAACTCCAATATAAAATAAGACTTTTCATAAAATTCCTCCTCTGCTTTGAGTCTGTTGATTACGACTCCTGCAGAATATATAATTAGTATAGGGAAACACGGCGGCGTCTGCATGGATTATTTTTCCCCGGGGAAGCACCATATTGTCGACTTTGGAGTATCAGAGTGGATCAAACACTAGTAAAACTCACCGATAATTCTTTTCCTGTATCCGTTATTGAACATATAAAAACGGCTCCCGGAGCCTTATTTGAAGCTCATCTGCATCAGCATCACCTGCAGTTCTTCTATTTTAAAAAGGGAAATGCACAAATTTATTATAATCAGACAAACTGCCCTGTAGCTGCGCCAGAGATTCTGCTGATTAATAAAAATGAGCTGCATTACGGCGAAAACAACTGCCCCGAACTGAGATATTTCGTATTTCGTATCAATCTCAAACTGTTGCTGTCATATAATATAGTTCCATGCAGTCAGAAATATCTGGAATGTATTGAAAGCGGACTTGTCCGTTTTACGCACCACATTAAAAGCAAACATGTTTCAAACCTGCTCGACTGTATCATTACGGAATATACAGAAAAACACGACGGATATGAAATGAAAATCATAGCGTACGTTTTTGATTTACTGGGAGAAATTTTCAGAAATCACAAAGGGGAAACATTAACACTGCATGATTCGGCAATTCTTATGCAGAAAACAAACCGCTTTGCAGCAGTATTCAGCTTAATTGAAAAAGAGTACACGAGAACTATCACACTGGAAGAAGCAGCAGGAACGGTATATATGTCAAAAAGTTATTTCTGCCGCATGTTCAAGCAGAGTACGGGAAGAACACTGACTGATTACATAAACCGCAGCAGAATAGAAAAAGCCGCTTTACTGCTGAATCAGGGAATGTGTAATGTGACAGATGCTGCACTATCAGTAGGAATCGAAGATATTAATTATTTTTCGCGTATATTTAAAAAATACATGGGGCAGTCTCCTGTAAATTATATCCATAACAGCAGCAGGTATCTTCTCTAAAGCAAAATCTGCACTGAAAACAGCATCTGTGGTATACTGTCCGCATGAAATCCGCATTGTACACGCAGCTTTCGGCTGCAATTACTTCGGGAGACGTGATTCTGAGGCGCGGAAAGGGACCGGTAAGCAGCCTGATCGCATGGTATCTGCACGACGGTTCACACAGCAGCCACTGTGCACTGATTGTAAAAAAAGAAGACCTTTCCGGAGCCGGCTGCACATTTTCAAAAGGACGAATCGGTTTCGGCGAAACGCCGGAGGATATCGCCCGCGAAAATCTGCTTGTTGTTCATTCGGTTGCAGGCTGTCTGAGCGGCGTGGACGGTGTGCAGATGGAAACGCTCAACGGTTTTCTGCAGCACAGCGTTCCGGGAACGGATGCTGTTTACCGTCCGCTTATGGATGCATCAGTCAGAACAAAGGCAATAACAGCGGCAGCAGCGGCGGTCAACAGGGGCGTACCTTTTGATTACCGCTACCGTTCTGATAATCAGCATGCACTGTACTGCAGTTCCTTTCTGGTTCATATATTCAGACAGGCAGGATGGGACGGATGCAGCCCCCTGCAGAAAAAACACGGCATCCTGCTTTTTTCCTCATTTACCAGTTCCCGCTGGTATCAGAGAATATATCCGGTAAATATGAATACAGATGCTCCGTCTGTTCCGGCCCCTCCTGAATGATATCCTGATACGTTATAGTACGTGTTTCACCGATTTCATTATTTCTGCCCAAAGCTGCTGTGTCTTCTGAAAACGGTCGGCATGTTTCCCGACATTCCGGACATACTTCATAAATTCAGGCATAATATTCATAAAATCGTCCATTTCAAAATAGTAACAAAGCAGAGGAAGCGTATGAGAAAACGCTTCAGTTATTTCCCTGACATTACGCTCAAAGCTGTCCGGGTTGGTAATATACATAAGCAGCGGTTTATAGCGGATCCATCCGATACAGGCATTATAGAATCTTTTTTTTACAGTCTTTGAGTTCGCCGTAATCGGATTGAGCCTGATTGGCAGAGCGCCGGTAAGAAGCTGCCGGTATTCCTGAAATCCGTCGTGAAAAGTATAGACAGGAACCCGCAAAACAGAACGCTCGGAAAGAAGCGTACTCAGAAATGTATCTTCTCCGCGGGCTTCAGGAGGATTAAAAAACGGGAAAATCCGTTCTGGTCTGGTAAGATTAATGCACAGATTCGAACCGGAAATAAATTTGCAGTGATTTTTTTCGGCTTCTTCAAACGGTTCGTTTTTAATAAGCATTTCTTTGTCCGCATACGTCACGCCGCCGTGTTCCATCAATTCATAGATGGAATCCCACTTAACAGCATCGTTGCTTATCGCGTAAATAAATTCCCTGAATGAATCTACCGAAAGTTTTTCATTGAACGTAATCCTCGGAATGGGCGAAACATATCCGCAGTGATACCCGCAGGTAATATCGGCATGTGTAATGTGGTCAAGGTGCTGCCGGAATACCCGCTGCCCGCTCCAGAGACACTGATGATCTCCCTGCGTAACCGCTATAGGATATTCATCGTCGTCAAGAAATAAAAGGTAATCTACGCCTTTTTCAACAGCTGCAAGAAGTATGCGGTTTCTTTTACCGGCGTAGCCATTGTCAAAGAGAAACGAACTGTCCTGTTCGGATAACCCGTACTCTCTGCAGTACCGCTCAGTCCTTTTTCTGCTGTCTTTTATTCCGCTGAAAGTAATATCTTCAAAAAGATCAACGATATCCTGCGGAAGATTTGTGTAATCTGTTGTCTGTGTATGATTGTAGTCTGTATCATAGGCAACAAAAAGCGATAATTCAATATTCGGCATATTTTCATTTTTCATGGAAAAATTCCAGCTTGCGGCATATGCATTCAATACCCTGCTGAAGCTTTTCCTTCCCGTTGCAAATCCGATTCCAAGCCGGAGTTTTTTTACATTCTGCTGACTGTTTTCCGTTATTCCGAACCTCCTTCCCTGCTGCCGCTTTTGTGCACAGCGGACTATGTACATACAAGTATAGTAGTATAAGCAGATTCCGTCAAACAATAACCAGCAGGATATATGAAACGTCTGACAAATTTACACATTGACACTTATCTATGTATTATGTATATTCATATAGACAATCATCTATATGAGGTAAACTATGACATCAGATGAAATTGCACAGGTATGCAGGGCACTCGGTGACGAAAACAGGCTCGATATTGTGCAGATGCTTTCGGGAGGCGAAATGTGCGCCTGCAAGCTGCTCGAAAAATTCAACATTACCCAGCCGACGCTGTCGCATCATATGAAAATTCTCGGTGAGTGCGGACTTGTTGAAACACGGCGGGAAGGTAAATGGGCGCATTATTCGCTCAACTGCGGAACGCTTTCCGCATTCAAGGAATTTATCGGACAGCTGACCTGCACACAGCCGGACGGTAAGGAGTGCAGCTGCAGATGATATGGAACTTTATACAGAATCAGATACTCGGCATGAAATGGCTTAATGCCGCGTTGGGAAAGGGACTTGCCCTGACGGGACTTGATATGTCCTCACGAATCGGAGGAAGCATCCAGTTCTTTTTATACGATGTTATCAAAATTACGATTCTGCTCTGCGTGCTTATCTTTCTTATTTCGTACATACAGAGTTACTTTCCCCCCGAACGGAGCAAAAAAATCATGGCCCGGTTCCACGGAATCTGGGCAAACTGCATCGGCGCGCTGCTCGGAACGGTGACGCCGTTCTGCTCTTGTTCGTCCATACCGCTGTTCATCGGTTTTACGAGCGCAGGCCTTCCGCTGGGAGTTACGTTTTCATTTCTGATTTCGTCGCCGATGGTCGACCTTGGCAGCCTGCTGCTGCTTGTCAGCATCTTCGGTATAAAGGTCGCAGCTGCATACGTTATCCTGGGGTTGATTGTCGCCGTAGCAGGCGGAACGCTTATCGAAAAGCTGCACATGGAAAACTATATAGAAGATTTTATCCGGACGACGAAGCTTGCAGAAACAGACGGGCCGTCGCTTACGCAGGCGGAAAGACTGCTCTATGCACGGGATCAGATGGCAGGGACATTTAAAAAAGTGTTCCCGTATATTCTTGCCGGCGTAGGTATCGGAGCTGTCATTCATAACTGGATTCCGGAAAGTATTGTTGAAAAAGTACTCGGCAGCAACAATCCGTTCGGCGTGCTGCTGGCAGTCGTCGTCGGGATTCCGATGTATGCAGACATTTTCGGTTCAATCCCGATTGCGGAAGCGCTTCTCTCAAAAGGTGCGATGCTCGGAACCGTGCTTTCCTTTATGATGGCGGTAACGACGCTCAGCCTTCCGTCAATAATCATGCTGCGCAAGGCGGTAAAGCCGCGGCTGCTCGGGCTTTTTGTTGCAATCTGTACCGCCGGTATTATACTGGTCGGGTATCTGTTTAATATATTCAGTTTTTTATTCACATAAAATAGAGAGGTATGTAGTATGGCAGAAAAATGGTATCCGGTTATCGATTATATAACCTGTATTGAATGCGGCACATGCTCGGCAAAATGCGGGCATGGAGTGTATGATACGTCGAAAGCACCGTCACCTGTTGTCGTCCGGCCGGTAAACTGTGTCGACCACTGCCACGGATGCGGAAACGTCTGCCCGGCAGGTGCCATCACGTATGTCGGGGATAATACCGGCTGGGTGCCGCCACACGGTACGCCGGTACCTGAAACAGGAGGAGGCTGTTCATGTTGCAGTTAGCATTACCAAAGGTCGCGTTTGTCTGCACGCATAATTCATGCCGCAGTCAGATTGCGGAAGCGCTCGGAAAAGTGATTGGCCCTGATGTGTTTGAAAGCCTGTCTGCAGGAACAGAGCCGAAGGAACACATCAACGCCGATGCCGTCCGCCTTATGAAAGAGAGGTACGGCATCAATATGGAACTGACACAGCATCCGAAGCTGATTCAGGATCTGCCGCATATCGACATTGTCATCACGATGGGATGCGGAGTCCAATGCCCCATACTTCCCTGCGGATGGCGCGAAGACTGGGGTCTTGACGATCCGACGGGAAAGGACGACGGCGAGTTCACCGCCGTCATACAGAAAATCGAAGAAGATGTCCAGAATCTTAAGCAGAGAATCGAGTCCGGACAAATCACCTATAAAAGATCCGCTGATTAAACCTGCGGAAGGAGATTACATCGTATGGGATTATTCGGAAAAAAGAAAGAAGCGGTAAAAGGTACTGCTGATAAAACGGAAGCGTGCTGCAGCCCACAGGAATCAGTATGTTCCTGCTCAGGAGACGAAGGACAGACTCCGGTACAACCGGCGGCCGCAGAAAAAGAGGCATCTGTAAAAGTACTTGGCTCCGGCTGCGCAAAATGTAACGCACTCGAAGGTGCCGTAAAAGAAGCGCTCGCGGAACTCGGCATGGACACAACAGTGGAACACGTTACCGATTTCGCGCAGATTGCCTCATACGGCGTCATGAGCACGCCTGCCCTCGTTGTCGACGGCAAAGTCGTTTCGTTCGGCAGAGTGCTGACAAAAGACGCAGCGGCCGCTATCCTGAAAAAAGTCAGAGGATAATGGAAAATGAAAGAAACAAACGGATCGGCTATCGGCTTTTTTGAAAAATATCTGTCGCTCTGGGTGATTCTTTGTATGGCAGCGGGAGTGTGTATAGGGACAGTGTTTCCGGGCATTCCCGCTTTCCTCGGAAAGTTCGAGTATGCCCATGTTTCCGTGCCGATTGCCGTACTTATCTGGCTCATGATTTATCCCATGATGCTAAAGGTCGACTTCAGGAGTATTAAAGACGTCGGAAAAAATCCAAAGGGGCTTTTTGTCACATGGATTGCAAACTGGCTTGTTAAACCGTTCACCATGTTCGGCATTGCATACTTTTTCTTTTTCATCGTCTTCAGAACCATCATATCTCCCGAACTGGCACGGCAATATCTTTCCGGTGCCGTGCTGCTTGGCGCCGCCCCGTGCACTGCCATGGTTTTTGTCTGGAGTTCGCTCACACACGGAGACCCGGCGTATACGGTCGTTCAGGTTGCCACCAATGACCTTATTATACTTGTCGCATTCACCCCGATTGTCGCATTCCTGCTCGGAATAAACGGCATACACATCCCGTGGACAACGCTTATACTGTCAGTCGTTCTCTTCGTCGTTATTCCTCTCGCGGCTGGAATCATATCAAGACTCGTCATAACAAAGCGGAAAGGAGCTGCATGGCTCACGACTAACTTTATTCCCCGCTTCAAAAACGTAACGACTGTCGGCCTGCTGCTGACGCTTATTATTATTTTTTCATTTCAGGGCCGCGTCATTCTGGACTATCCGCTGCACATCGTGCTCATAGCAGTCCCGCTTGTCATACAGACATTCTTTATTTTCTTTCTGTCGTACGGCGCATGCAGGCTTTTGAAACTGCCGTATACGATTGCCGCCCCCGCAGGCATGATCGGTGCGTCTAATTTTTTTGAGCTTTCGGTAGCAGTTGCAGTTTCACTGTTCGGTACGGAAAGTCCGGTTGCGCTTGCAACTGTTGTCGGCGTACTTGTCGAAGTTCCGGTAATGCTCACGCTCGTGAGAATTGCAAATAAAACGGCAAAATGGTTTACAGTGCCGCAGACCGCGGAAAACTAAAGCAACGCTGCAGGAAACCGGAGGGTAGTTCCCTTCAGAAAATATATTCCCAGTAGCCGACGTCAATCCACGTTCCGAATTTTCTGCCTATATCCCTGAACCTCGCAACGTTCGTAAAACCGAATTTTTCATGAAGCAGACGGCTCGGTTCGTTGGGAAGGGCAATTCCCGCAACAGCAGCATGTACGTTGCTGTTTTTCAGCAAAGGAAATAATGCACCGTACAGTGCCGATGCAATTCCTTTTTTATGCTCATTCCTGTCCACATACACACTCAGTTCGACGGAATGACTGTATGCCGGGCGTGTACGCCATTTTGATGCATAGCAGTAACCTTTCACCCTGCCCGTGTCATCTTCAAAAACAAGCCACGGGTAATCCTTCAGATGATCTTCTATACGCTGCTCCATCTCTGTAACGGAAACTGCCTGCTCTTCAAACGTAACGGATGTGTTGAGTATATAATAATTGTAAATATCACACACCGCTGCTGCATCGTTTTTAACTGCTGTCCGTATCATATTTTTACCTCTTTATTAAAACGTCATATGCCGAGTTGTTTGTTCATAAGCTTTGCCGTACGCGGACAAGCCGATGTATATTCAAAACTGTTACGAATTGCAGGAGGTGCAGAGTCACGTTCCACGACCGTATAGCCGGAATGATTCCAGAAAGACACTGCATCTGTAGTCAGAAGAAAAACTGATTGTATACCAGCCGCGGCAATTCTTTTTTCAACAGCAGCAACAAGCGCCCTGCCCGTTCCGCAGCCGGCAGCTTTCTCTGCGACTGCTACTGACCTGAGCAGCGCACAGTCCCCATACGCTTCAAAACCTGCACAGCCGACAGTTTTACTGCCGGATACGGCAGTAACAAAACATGCCGGCCCATCAAGTGTAATATCTTCAAAAGGCAGATGGCGCGACTTGAGCAGAGACTTTATCCTGTCAATATCGTCATTCTCAGCCTGACGGATGACGACGGCACCTGCCATGTTTCCGCAGGTGCAGGAAGGGGAATTTTTGGTAAGTGCGTCTGCAAGAAGCTTCAGACTTTTCCTGACCGTGTCCCTGTCAGACGCAGGTATGCTATTAATAATTTCGGCAGCCTGTGCATCGAGAACGGCATTCAGTTCTTCATACCGTTTCTTCCCGGCTTCCGTAAGTGTAAGCGTGCTGCATCGTGCATCAGTGCAGCACTTTGTTTTTATAAGTGAACCGTCCGAAGCAAGCGATTCCACCGCACGTGAAACCCAGCTTTTTTCGAGTCCCAGATACGCAGTCAAATCAGACTGCGGCAGTGTACCGCCGGCATCACCAAGCGCATTGAGTATGTGACACTGCGTTGCCGGAATGCGGCAGAAGCACGACTGAAGGCGCTGCTGACGGTAGTATTCGCGGACAAATGTTCTAAGAAGTCTGCTGTCTGTTGCATTCATAATAGTTGTTATTAACAACTATTATATTTTTCTGCAGTTTTGTCAACAGGATACAGCAGGAATATATTACATCTGCCTTTTTTTTACGACAGGAATCCACACTTCATATTTTGCGTGCTTAGGATCGGGAGTCAGATACACTTCGACATCGGGCCCGTTGTCATATTCATACCCTGAAGACGGAAGCCATTCGGTCACAATTCTTTTTTCCAGAATCTGTATATCCTTATTAGTTCCCTCTCCCGGAAAGACGGCCCAGGTAAACGACGGAATTATCCGTGTACTGAATTTATGACCTGCATCTTTATCTGTGGCCGACGCGATATAATACGACCATTTGTCGGCAGATTCGGGAATGCTTACGCCGAGAATACCGGGTACGCCGGAATTGTTCTGCAGCGACGCAATTTTTTTCACTGTTCCCAGAAGAGCGGCTTTCATCCACATCTTCGGTACTTTTGCAAAGTTCTTTTCAAGGTCATTGTCCAGTTCAATGCTTATGCCCGCAATACGGAAACTTTCTTTTTTCTCGATAAAATAAGAAAGTTCCGTTCCGCCCGTAATGGCAACGGAAAACGAAACACGGGGAAAGGCTTTCATTAATGCCCTCTGTTTCTTTACTGCAGACGGTACAATTCCGTGAACGGCTTTGAACGCCCGGTTGAATGCAGTCGGAGATTCATACCCGTACCGGAGCGCTACGTCAAGCACCTTGTCTCCGTGCTGCAAGTCGGCAGCAGCAAGCGACATTTTCCGCCTGCGGATATATTCCGACAGAGACGTATTTGCCAGGTATGCAAACATCCGCTGAAAGTGATATGTTGAGCACTCCGCTATTTCAGCTGCCTTTCCGCAGTCGACACTGCCGGTCAGATTCTCTTCAATATATGACACAGCTTCGTTCAGTTTGGTAATCCAGTCCATACTAGTCCTCCTGTAAAAATCCGGCAGGGCTGTCAGCCGTGCAGAACTTTGTTCCGGCTGTAATACTATCAGATTTCATACAATAAAACCTCTCTTTTGGTTTTATGTAAAGAGAGATACGATGCGGTAGGATATAGGGAACCTCTAAAAACTGAAGTTTTTAGAGGTAACTCTGAAAATGCGATGTTTTAAGTCGTGATATTACAACGACTTAAAACTCGACGGCACCTCTAAAAATTCACTGAAAGTGAGTTTTTAGAGGTGCCCTATATAAGCTGAATAACCCTGAAGTAAAACATATTCCGCCCGCTCATTTGAAACACAACGACAAGATTTTTTGTGCGTAATGCTTATTTCTCTGCACTGCAGCATTGAGCCTTTGATTCTGAATATCACAGACATTTAACCTGAATCTCTGTGACATTTAACTTGAATGTCTGTGATATAGAGCCTGAATCTCTGTGATATCAAGGTTAAATGTCTGTGATATCCGGTTCCATTTTCTCATTCATATGACTTACGGGTTTATATCCTGCCCCTTGCTGAAAAGAGCTGATTCCG
This sequence comes from Treponema sp. UBA1793, assembly GCA_002314445.1. GTDB lineage: Bacteria > Spirochaetota > Spirochaetia > Treponematales > Treponemataceae > Treponema_D. The sequence goes on along the minus strand of DCFX01000095.1, from coordinate 20,366 downwards.
TTACGCTTTCACCATGATACTGTGTATTGTTTCCGCTCCATGCAGGGTCTGAGAGATACGCTGCCGGTTTTTACTAACCTGCGCAGCAGTTCCTGTATGGAGAAAAAGTAATTCATTTTCGTCTCTCCGGACTTTGCATTTCTGCTTAATTTTTATTATTTACCAGGAGCAAAGTCAAATGAAACATAATCATTCATTCTTATTCGAAGCAAAAGCTTTTCTGCTTTTGTGGAGTACTCAGTCGTTTTCCGAACTTGGCAGCGCAATGACCAGTTATGCGCTTGTTATATGGTCGTATGAACAGAAAGGATCAGCGCTTGCGACATCCCTTCTGATGATCTGTTCCTATGCGCCGTACGTAATTCTGAGCATATTTGCCGGAACATTGAGCGACCGCTGGAACAAAAAACGCATTATGCTTGTATGCGATACTGTTGCGGCAATGGGAACGGTTACGGTGTTCCTGCTGCTGAAGACGGGCACGCTTGCGTTATGGCACCTGTATGTTCTTAACGCCCTGAACGGGTTGATGAACACTGTCCAGCAGCCGGCATCGGAGGTTGCGGTTACACGCATACTTCCGCGGAAGTATTATCAGAAAATCGGCGGCATGCGCTATTTTTCAAATGCGCTTAATTCAATAGGTACGCCCGTACTTGCAACTGCGTTTCTTGCATTTGCAGGGATAAAAGTCGTTCTCTGGTTTGATTTGTTGACGTTCGCAACAGCATTCATTTCGCTGCTGCTTTTTATCAAAATTCCGGAGGATACTGCATCAGGAGAAAAAAAGGAATCGTTTATAGCGGCAGCGGGAACAGGAATAAAGTATCTGCACAACAACCGCGGTATTTTTAATCTTATTCTGTTTCTTGCATGCATCAACCTGACTGCTTCCATGTATCAGGCAGCGCTTCCTGCCATGCTTCTCTCGCGTGCAAACGGCGGGCAGAAGGCACTTGGCACGGTCAATGCTATAACAGGTATTGCGATGCTCGCAGGAAGCATTCTTGCATCGTTTCTCGGAAAGCCGAAAAACCGGGTCAGGGTTATCTGCAATTCACTGCTGTTTTCCATGAGTTTTGAGAATTTCATTCTTGCGTTCGGCAGGACGATACCTGCATGGTGTCTCGGAGCCTTTCTCGGATGGATTCTCATTCCGCTCATGAGTACAAATCTTGATGCCATTCTCCGGGAAACTATTCCTGTTGACCTGCAGGGACGTGTTTACGCGGCCCGGAATACACTCCAGTTTTTCATGATTCCTGTCGGGTTCTTTCTTGGAGGGTTCCTCGTGGATACCGTCTTTGAACCCGTAATGCGACTGCAGAAGCCGGGGAGTATACTGCTCAGTATGTTCGGAAGCGGAAAAGGCTCAGGAGCAGCATTCTTATTTTTCATACTGGCATTCTCCGGCATATTGACGTGTATTATTTTCCGGCATAATAAAAGTCTGCAGAACGTGGAATCAGCCCCCCTGCCCCAAACGCAGGAAGACGAACTCCTCTAAAAACATTCGGTAGAACAGGTTATTCGGTAAAAATAGCCTGTTCCACCAAAGATGCTGCATCTCGTACGCAGTCGGAACACTCTCTCAGCACTTTTCCTGTTCCGACGCCTTTGAGTTCCCTGCATGTAACGGAACCGTTTGACGCCTTGAAGTCTGTCATAATCCGGCGGGAAAATCTGGGACCCATTTTTGGCGAAAAACCTGCCAGAATACATGCGCCTGTTATAGCGCCGCACGTTCCCTCCATATTGCCCATACCCGTACCCAGCGCGCCTGTTATACGCAGCATAGTCTCTTCATCAACATGTACTAAATCGCAATATGTGCAGGCTACAGCCTGTGCACAGTTATATCCCTCTGCTTTTTTCTGAACTGCCTGTTCAACTCTGGAAGTCATTATTTTTACCTTTCCTCCTGTGTATTGTTTAAAAATACTAATTTATACCGGCGCGAGCAACATATTTTCACATTCAAAGCGCACGGCGTTTTAAATAATCGAAAGACAGGGTCCAGGGGTGTCCCCTGGTCATGCTGGGAAAAGTAAGTGGTTTGGAGAGAGAGCACGGACAAAGCAGGTGCGTCTGTCCGTGAGCTTTGAAGGTAGAGGGGTTCTCTCTCTCCAATAAATGTACAATATAAACTTTCTCCATTTTATGATACACTTTTTCCATGCATATTCAACACCTCATTTTCGATCTGGATAATACGCTGTATTCTTCCACCGCAGATATGGACAAAGGTATTACATTCAGGATGCTTTCCTGCGTCGCCGAGTTTTTTCATATAAGTTATGATGAAGCAGTATCCCTCCGTGCACAAAAACTGCCAGGTTTTTCGACAACACTGGAATGGCTGCGGCACGAAGGCCTGACTGACCCGGAACGATATTTTTCGCAGGTACATCCTCAGAACGAAGCGGATGAACTGCCTCCTGATCCGGCATTGCGGCCGTTTCTTGAATCAATTGATCTGCCCAAATCCATACTTACGAATGCACCAAGAGAACATGCTGAACGGGTTCTCGCTAAACTCAACGTAACTGATCTTTTTACAAGTATCTGCGACATCCGCGACTGCAATCTGAACGGAAAGCCTTACGAAGGCGCCTACAGGACAGCACTTGAAAAATGCAGCGGCACAATAGACGATTCAATTTTTTTCGACGATCAATATAAATACACTGACGGATACGAATCTCTGGGGGGAACGGCAGTTATTGTCGGGACTGCAAACGGAGCGCATCTGAACAGCAGCGCATCGTCAGCGTTGACGGCAAAATCTGATAAAGCGGCTCACCGCGGCCGGACGCTTCGTATAGCGACTATCTATGACATTCCGTCCCTCTTGAAACAAGCAGCCGCTTTGTAGTATAGTAGCAAAGTCACAAAATGGGGATATAGCTCAGTTGGTAGAGCGATAGGTTCGCAATCTATAGGTCACCGGTTCGATCCCGGCTATCTCCAAACTTAAAATGTTAAAAGTCTGTATCTTTCAGATTCTTCAGTACTGCCAGGGCCTTTTCTGCTTTTTCCGTTTGTACAAATATGTGGTCATGAAAATATCCGGCAACAACATTTGCCGAAATAGAATACTTCGCCAGTTCAGTTGAAATACGGGCCGTCAGACCGACTGCCGTCAGGCTGGAATGCACGGAAAGGGTGATTTTTCTGAATCTTGGCTCATTCATGAAATCCGCATTCATTTCAGCGTTATCCGGCAGAATCAGTGTATATCCTTCATCTTCTTTTATTACCGCCCATGAATCTTCAATACTTTTCTGATTAAAAGAATTTACAGAGATAAACAGGTATTCTTTTTCGTCCATGACAGGTTCAAGCGATTTTAACATTTCAGTCAGATCGGTCATTCCGGGCATATACGGTTATCCTTTATTCGTGCGGCGGGGTTGTTGATTCTTTGGTTTTCTTTTGCAGGGAACGGGTATGATTTTTTCAAGCACTGCAATGATATCGTTCAGCCTTTCCCTGTTTTCAACGTCGACTATATAGTGCTCCTTTGCGCCGTCATAAGGAAAGCCTTTCTCTGCATCTTTCATCATGTCTTTTATGTCGTCCAGTTCTTTCACAAATACAGTGTTGTCACAGACAAGAAACAGCGGTTTGTCATTTACATACACCATATATTCGCCGAACATCTTCCTGTACCGCGGATTCCAGCTGCTTTCAATCTGATCGCAGACAAACTCTATAAAATCAGGTGTTGTAGCCATCTCTAAAAGTCCCCCTTCTGCTTATTCCTGCACAAACGAGCCGATTTCGATTACATTTCCTTCCGGATCCGCTATGTAGCACGTTCTCTGCCCCCACGGTTCGGTGGTCGGTACAAGAACGGAAACAGCGCCTTTCGACAATGCATCTTCATATGCACGATCAACGGCTTCGTAATTTTCAACACCCAGAGCAACTTCATAATGCCCGTTTATTTTATCAGTGTATCCGAACGACCTGTTTGTCATTTTTTCAAAGTCAGTTCTCCGGTAAAGCAGAAAAAGCGTACCGTCCTTTTCGAGAAAAACATTTTCAGTATTTTCATCTTCTTTTATCCCGAATCCCAGTACATCCCTGTAAAAGCGTATCATTACAGGCATGTCTTTTACAAATATTCCGAAACCATCTAATTTCATAATTCCCCCTGTTATCTGCCGGCGGAAAAACCGTTAACGAGGTTCTTTACTTCCGACAGCAGATTTTCATAAAATAATCCGACGTGCAGGCCGTCAACAAAAATATGATTCACCTGTATATTGTACGGCAGCAGAAGCTGACTTCCCGATTCAAAATATTTTCCCCAGGTAATTCTGGGTATTGTATCATATTTATTAAACGACAGCGTATGATCTATGCCGGTAAACGGTATCCACGGCAAAGATGATATAAAAACAAAGTTTGTGCCGTTTTTTAATTCTTCAACATCAAAATAGGTATTGCTGTCCTGAACTGCCTTTTTTACCATTCTGTCGAATTCTTTAAGATCATCATTAAAGGCAAGTGTAATAAATCTGAACAGGCTCTCACCTTGTTTTATATGCGTAAACGACGGACGTAATTCCTCGTACTCGATTACTTTTCCATTCTCATATCTGTACCTGAAATTCTTTACTTTCAATACCGCCTTCATAGTCACGTATATCAACGTCGTATTGAATGAAACGCCCAACTCTCTGGCGCATTCTCTTAATCCTGTAATATCGATATTGAAATTCGTATTATAAAAGGGTAAATCGGAATTCAAAAAGAAATTGAAATGTTCCTTTCTGTCCCAGTTTTCAATATCTATTTCTTTCATGTGCGCTCCCTTTCTGCATTATCTGCAGCAGATGATATCGTAATATTTTGATTAAAACAAGTTAAACCAGCGTACCGACAGAAGCCGTACACTGCAGCTAAAAGTTGACTTATGAACAGGATGAAGGTATCTTCTAAAGAAGGATTGATATTCGGAGGTGTAAAATGAGAAAGTTAGTATGGTCTTTTCTATTTTTGTCAATTGCGGCGACAGGAATGCTGTTTGCCGACAACAATAAAAATGTCAAAGAAAGTCTGAAGCAGTACCTTGAACCAGCGGCGCTGGAAACGCTTTCAAATCAGATAGTAAACGGCGAACAAAATGACATCGCTATAATCGATGTGAGGCCGGAAGGTACGTACCGGAAAGCACATGTTCCGGGAGCGCTGAATATTCCTAACGGTCTGACAAACGGTACCTATGAAGAACTCAAATCGAAAGATCTGGTTTTATATTGTGAAACAGGAATCCGCGTTGAATTTGCAAAGAAAAATCTTGTAAAAGACGGATTTGACTTAACAAGAATGCTGAATTTCGGAGGGTTCTCCAGATATAAGGGAAAAACCGAAACCGGAGAATAATGTACGAGGCAGCCCGGATAAAGGCTGCCTTTCTGCGTTTAAAGAACTGACGGATCGCTCACAAGCATCCGGGTAATTTCCCCTATATACATGTCATGATAGTCTTTATCGGCGTAAAAGCTGCTGTCAATACCGTCTGCAATAAAGTTGCCCGGTTCAATCGGCTGACGGCACAACTTCTTACAGACAATCACCGCACCAGATTCCTCAAAATACGGCGTACCGTCTTCATGTACGACTGTAAGGCCTGATTTTGCAATTTTATCCTCGTCGCGTCCTGAAACTGTTCCAAGATATGAAAGCGTCTTTGCGTACTTCCCGTGGTCAAGGACAGACAGTGAGAACGTATCGGAACTGTCGATAAATTCTTTTGTATATCTGCTCTTTCGTACGAAAATGAATGCAACGTTTTTATTCCACAAAAAACCGGCGCCGCCCCATGATGCAGTCATTGTATTTACTTTGCCGTCCTTTTCTGCACTTATAAGCACCCAGTCTTTGCTGATAATCCTGAATATGCTCTTATCAAGTTCTTCCGGTTTCACTGTACTAAATGTACTCATTATATGCCTCCTGTAATTTTTTCTGCCAGCATCCGTGCTATACGATAAGTGGAGCCTTTATGATTTTGTCCGTTTATGATAACAACTTTCATTCTGCAGCAGGATATGTACAGGGATTTGAACAGCAGCGGCTGGGGGGAGTCGAACCCCTCTATCAACCTTGGGAAGGTCGTATACTACCGATGTATGACAGCCGCATTGAATACGCATATAATACCGGAAAAAGTATATATTGGCAAGGCTGTTTGCATACCCCAATCACTTCCTGTATAATGTAAATTATGAAATTTACTCCCGACTACACAGTTGTTTATTCTGATGATGATATAGTTGTCCTGAATAAGCGCAGCGGGCTGCTTATAGCGGCCGACCGCTACGATATTGACGCTCCCCGGCTCGATTTATTCGTAGAAAAAGAATTCGGAAGAGTCTTTGCCGTACACCGCATAGATAAAGATACTTCCGGCGTTATTGTCTACGCACGCAATGCCGACGCTCACCGGGAGCTTTCCATGCAGTTTGAGAAGCGCGAAGTGGAAAAAACATACCACTGCCTTATTAACGGCAGACCGCTCTGGCAGACGCTTCATGTTGACCTGCCGCTCCAGCCGGACGGAGATGCGCGCCACCGTACTGTCGTCAACAAGAATTTCGGAAAACAGGCTGTTACAGATTTTCGTCTGCTTGGTGCCTGCGGCCCGTATTCATGGATTGAGGCAAAACCAAAGACCGGACGCACTCACCAGATACGTGTACATCTTGCAGCAAACGGATTGTGCATAGTGTGCGACCCGCTCTACAGCGGTAACCAGAAACCGATAAGATTGAGCGAGCTCAAGAAAAAATGGCACGGAGACGAATACGAAGAGCAGCCTCTTCTGAGCAGACTTGCGCTGCATGCGTATCAATTGACAATTACACACCCGAAAACACAGGAACGTATGACATTTACCGCTCCATACCCGAAGGACATGGACGCAACACGTAAACAGCTTGCAAAACTGTACGATGTTGACCCGCTGGCTCCGCCGGATTCCGAAACAGAGGAATAGGACTTTCCAATGAAAAGAACACTTTTTCTGTGTACTTTTACAACTGTCATTCTTTTTTGCACAGCACTTTATGCTGCAGACTGGTCATTTTCGGCGGAACCGCTGTTCGGAGTGCGGTACGGCACGGTCAACGAATACGTGTACGAAAAAAATTCGTCCGGAGATTATCAGAAACTCAGCGAACTTGACTGGGATATAAAACCGGTATTCATATATGGCGGAAAAATTGCACTTGCATGGAAAAGCCTTCAGCTGTCGGGATATGCTGCAGGAGCAATTCCCGGAAACACAGGATCCATGTCTGATTCCGACTGGCAGAACATCACAATTAATGATGACGCAGATACTAAAACCAATTATTCAATAAGTGAAAATTCTCTGGTTTCCGGGTATACCTTTGAAGGTATACTTTCATATTCATTTCCCATCCTGAAGTTTTTTTCAGCAGGTCCCAGCGCAGGAATCAGCTATACATACTATTCGACTGAAGCCAGAAACGGATATGGCTGGTACGCTGATAAATCCACACTGAAAGAAGCTGTCGGAAAGTCATATGACAGCAGCGATGCAGTATACTATGCGAAAGGATCTCTTCTGGGAATAGATTATACAAGAGAAGAAATGATTACATGGGCCGGATTCACTGCAGTATTCAAACCGGTAAAACAGTTTACAGGTACCTTTTCCTTCATAATTTCACCGTACACATATATTCAATCTCTTGATCACCATTACGGTGGTCATTATTTTATTGATATCATGGATGGATGGTTTTCAGTTTACAGGCTTTCAGCTTCGGCCGCATACAATTTTACAGACAGCTTATCGCTGTTACTGAACGTTTCATGGTGTTTTTCCAATATTTTATACGGAGATGATTATTCATCATTATCGACCGACCACTGGACAGAAGAATCCGAATCAAAAAGTGCCGCAAGCCTCAACTACGGAGAAGCCTCGCTCGGCTTACGTTACAGTTACGGCTTTTAATTTTCCGGCTGCGCCCTGTTCCCTGCTGCCTGTACACTCACTCTGTCCACTCCTTTTTTCATGCGGACGGAAAGTATGCGGCGGCGTGCCTGATCTTCCACAATATATGCGGTAGTCCCGTCGATATACACTTCGCCTACTGACGGGAGGCAGCCGAACTGTTCAAGGAGCCAGCCGCCGAGTGTGTTGAATTCTCCGGATTCCAGGTTAAGCTTGAGAATGGCATTAACATCCTCTATCTTCATATCCCCGGGGACGATATATTCGTTTTTTCCCACAAGCTTGATTCTTGATTCAGGCGCTATATCGGACGTAGCGTTCTCATCTGTCATGCGGCCGAATACGACGCGCATAACGTCGTCCATCGTAACAATACCTGCAGTACAGCCCTGCTCGTCCAATATGACGGCGAAATCCGTGTGTTCTTTTTTAAAACGCGTAAGTACTTCAAGCGCCGTAAACGTTTCGGGTACAAACAGGGCAGGAGTCATACTGCGGCGTACAAAATCATCGCTGTCGGCTTCCTTATCGGAGCTGAACAGCACGTCCTTGTAATTGAGTATGCCGACGATTGTATCAGGCGTACCTTTATACACAGGAAGACGCGAACAGCCGGAGGTCATAAACGTTTCTATAACGCTGCTGCGGTCGGCGGCTGCCGATACGGCACTTACGAGAGAACGGTGTTTCATGATGTCGTGCGCATGGAGGTCATTGAACTTGAATATTTTGTAGAGCATGCTGCTCTCGCCTGCTTCAAGTGTTCCTTCGTGTTCCCCGACGGCAATCATCATTTTGATATCGTCTTCCGTAACTTCGTCACTGTCAGCCTTCCAGACCCTTTCTGCCAGAAATGAAGCAAACCGGGATATCCTCGAAAAAAGCCATACAACAGGAAAAAGTATTTTTTTCAATATAAGCAGTGCAGGTGCAAACTTCAGGGCAGTATCCGACGGATGGAGGATCGCGGCTGTTTTCGGAATTATCTGGCCGAATATAGTTACGCAGAATGTAATAATTGCAGTTGCAATTCCGACACCGCTGCTTCCGGCTATCTCTATTGCAAGCACGGTCGCAAGTGATGCTGCAAGCGTATTGACAAAATTCGTCCCGACAAGAACGAGTGTAAGAAGTCTGTCCATATCGTCTTTCAGGCGCATAGCAGTTTTTGCATGGGGGCGCTTGTTCTGTACAAGCTGGCGGAGTTTCAGCTTCGACAGCGAAAGATATGCTGTTTCTGATGCAGCGAAAAATCCGATACAGGCAATGAGGATAACAAGAATGCTGATTATGAAGAACATCTGCAGCAGGCTCATCTTTCTTCCTCTTCGGCAAGCAGGCTTACGACATGAACCTGATCCACCCTGCGGTAGTTCACCGACAAAACGGTAAATTTGTAATCGTGGAATTTAACAAAATCATTCACCTGGGGCAGACAGTCAAGCTTTTCTTCCAGCCAGCCTCCAAGTGTTTCGTTTATATCAGACTCAATGGGAATACGAAGCTGTTCCTTCAAATCTATGAGCAGCATACTGCCGCTGATGATAAAATCGGAAGGATTGCTGATTTTACTCTGAGGCATTCTTCCGCGTCTTGTTTTATCGGAATCCGTAACGCCGAAGATTTCACGCGAAATGTCGTCCTGCGTAAGGATACCGTCCGTACCTGCATACTCGTCTATGACAACTGCCAGCGACTGCCTGTTTTCCCTGAGCATCTGCTGTGCGGAAGACATCTTCTTGGTGCCGAGAATAAAAAGCGGCGGCCGCATGACATTCTGCACCATGAACTTTTCCGGAACCTCTTTATATGCAAGCAAATCCTTTACGTATATAACCCCGATGATGTCGTCAATATCGCTGCGGTATACGGGAATGCGCGAAAAACGGGTACTTTGCGCCTTCTCTATAATATCAGCATACGTTACCGTGTTTGGCACAGCAACAATTCTTGTCCGGGGTACCATTATGTCCTGTGCCTCAAGATCGGTAAATTTGAAAACGCGGTTCATCATCGTATTTTCGTCCTGCCCTAAAGCACCGTCTTCGGCAGCAACATCAATAAAAGTCTTTATCTCTTCTTCGGTAAACGACTGTTTCGATTTGTTCGTGCTTATACCGCACAGGTGCAGTATGCCGTGTGCCACAGCCGTAAAAGCAATAGATACCGGTTTGAATATTGTTACAACGCCAGTTATAAATCCTGAAAGCCTGTATGCGATTGAATCGGGATTTCTGGTTGAAAGCGTTTTAGGTGTAATTTCGCCGAAGATAAGCAGAAGTACGGTTGTCGTAATTGTAGCGATGCCGACTCCTTTTTCTCCGAAAAGATCAAGAGCTGCTGCTGCAATGATTGAGGAAAGCAGGATGTTGACAAGATCATTGGCTGCAAGCAGTGTATTTATAAGGACGTCTTTTTTTTCAAGCAGTTTACTTACGCGGACTGCCCGCTTGTCACCGCTCTTCCGGCGTATGCGCAGCCGGAGCTTGTTCATTGCCAGAAAAGAACTTTCAGAAATTGAAAAGAGCGCAGAAAGCGTGATAAGGACTACTGCGGAAAGCAGCAGTCCTGTAAGAGGAAGAGAATCGGCAGGCGGGGGTTTATCCATAGTTCCTTACTTTGCAGGCGTTGTATCAGGCTTGGCACCTGTATCGGCAGCAGAAGCCATCGACTTCACATAGTCGAGAGTCTGCTTTATAGCCGCTGCATGTTCGCTTTCCGGTTCAGCATCATATGAAGCCTGAAGATATGTAGTTATAGTTGCATAATCCTGAGAACCTGTTGAGCCAAGAAGATATCCGGCCGTATAATAGGCCTGCTGCACGTCGTTTTTGTCAAGCTTTCCGCTTGCGCCGGCAGCTGCAAATACCTTTGCGGCACCCGCGTAATCACCGTCACTGTACAAACGGATTGCATCAGAATTTGCAGTGGCAAGGACATATTTACTCACAAGTCCAGATTCATTTTTCTTATCAAGTTCAGGAACTTCACGGTACATGTCTGAAAGAAGCGGGCGGTAATTGTTATCAGTCGCTTCGTACAATGCATCGATTGCCTTTACTTTTTCAACGCCTGAACCTTTTTTCGCGGCATCTGCCATATCGCTTATTTTTTTGATATCGGCAGTCCTGCCCTCAAGCATCTGTGTATATGCAGCCGGAGTATCAATTGTTTTATCATATGCTATAAACGAAACATAATAACCGTCTTTCGTTGCAAGATACACGGCCGGGGTCATCTGCACATTGTACATAGTCGCAACCTGCATATCTTTTTTCAGTTTTGCAGCATGTGCATCGGCGGCTTTCTGCTCTTTATCGGTAGCACCTTCTGAAGCAACTGTTTTCTTATATGAAGTCTGCGAAAAATCAAGATTAACAGGCACAAAATCACCTGCAACTGAATCTTTAAATTCTTTTGTGTTGAACACTTTTTCTTTCAGTGCCGCGCTGTCATCATCTTCTCCCGTCATTGAAATAAAAAGCAGAATCGGCATATTCCGTCTTACAGCAACTTTTTTTGCCTCGTCATAATCATGATACCAGCCGAATTCATCAGGTTTATCGCGCTTTCCCCCGAATGGTTTTACCACAAGGAAAACGACAGCGACAGCTGCCACTAATACCGCCGCAGTTACGGAAAGGGCAATAATGACCTTTTTCGATGTGCGTTTTTTAGAGTTTACTACAGTTCCTGTAGATTTTGAAACTTCGTCAGACATATTAATCTCCTGTTATATTACCACTATCTCTGATTATTTGAAATACCTGACGCCTGCTTCAAAAATATTCTGACAGGAGTTTTCGTATTTGTTTGTAAGCGGATTACCCGCAACATTTTTAATAAGTTCCGTCGAACAGCCGTTTATGCCTGTACCGATAGTACGTTCGCTGTGTCCCATTTTGCCAAGCACACGGCCGTCAGGACTCGTAAGTCCCTCGATTGCGAACAGAGAACCGTTGGGATTGTCAGGCTCGCTGATTGCAGGAATCCCGTGCACGTCGACATACTGACTGAACACCTGTCCTTTCGCAAACAGCTGTTCTGCGGATTCTTTACTGATGACAACACGCCCCTCTCCGTGCGAAACAGGGATAACATGCATACGCGGATCAAGTACCGTTCCATCGTCTGCCCACGGGCTCGTTGCAGAAACCATCCGTGTACGGACAAGACGTGAAATATGGCGGCCGACTTTGTTGAACGTGAGTGTCGGTGTGTCGCTTGTCATATCCCTGATTTCGCCGTACGGCACAAGCCCCGTCTTTATGAGAGCCTGGAATCCGTTGCAGATACCGAGCACAAGGCCGTCGCGTTTTTTAAGCAGATTCATCACTTCTTCCGCAATATGCCCTTCCCTCAGTACGTTTGCAATAAACTTGCCGGAACCGTCAGGCTCGTCGCCTGCCGAAAAACCGCCGGAGAGCGCAAGAATCTGTGTATTTTTGAGTTCGTCCTCAAGCGCGGCAAGAGAATGTGCAAGAGCTGCAGGCGTATTATTTGCGAATACAAGAATTTTCGTTTCGGCTCCCGCAAGATTGAATGCACGCGCCATGTCGTATTCGCAGTTCGTTCCCGGAAACACGGGAATAAGCACACTGGGTTTTGCGGACGGTGAGGCAAATACCGTTTTTGAGCGCGCAGTCTCAAGCGATTTATGCGTAGTAAGTGCAAACTGAGGAAGTGCGGGCTGTGTTTCAGCTCCGGAAACAGAGGGAAACACTTCGGCCAGTCTCGATTCCCATGCTTTTTCAGCTTCTGCAAGCGTTATTTTTGTTGATTTTATCCCGGCGTCAGACGCTTCAACCGTAATTTCCTGTTCCGCAACAGTCATACCGATTTTAAAAACCGTTCCGGGTACAAATCCGGAAAGTTTGTCGAACCCGTCTTCTGCTTCGACAATGATTGCACCGTACTGTGGTGTAAACAAATCTTTTGCAGACGGTACGTTATTTCCGCCGAGTTTTGCCGCGGTACATGAAACAGGAACGCTGGTAATTGCAGCGCCGACACGGTTCCCGAATGCCATTTTCGTCACAGCTTCTGCAATTCCGCCTGCACAGACAGGATACATTGCCGCAATCTTTCCTTCGGCATTACAGGCGTACAGTGCGTCGCTGTTTTTCGTAAATGCATCAAAATCAGGCGCAAGAAGTTCAGAATAGGGAACGGTAACAAGATATATGCAGTCACCGGGCTTTTTAAACGAGCCGCCTGTTACATTATTTGACTCATCGCGGGTAACGGCAAAAGAAACGAGTGTATGAGGAACGTTAAGTTTCTCAAACGTACCGCTCATACTGTCCTTCCCGCCGATTGATGCGGTTCCCATTGCCGTTTGTGCATCGATAGAACCGAGCAGTGCGGCTGCGGGATACCCCCACGTCTTTTCGTCTACAGCCCGTCCGAAAAATTCCTGGAACGAAAGCCGGCTGGACGAAGCCCTGCCGCCGATACAGGTAATCTTTGCAAGTGAAGAAAGTACCGATGTCTGGGCACCGTGCCACGCGCTCCACTGTCCGACGCGCGGATCAAAACCGAACGTCATCATGCTGACAGTCGATGTCTCGCGGGGAGAGAGCACCGGAATTTTTGCGGCCATACCTGTTTCCGGCGTACACTGGAACCGGCCGCCGTACGGGAAGAGCACTGTGGAAGCCCCTATTGAACCGTCAAAACGCTCGCCAAGCCCGCGCTGCGAACAGCATGCAAGATCGCTTATATCGGCAATCCATGCATCATAAAGCGATTTCGGAAGTTTTTTTGCAACGCTTTCAAGTGGATTCACGAGCGGTGATTTTTCCTGCGGTGCAGGACTTTCAATAACAGCCTCCGCCTCGTGATGAGCGCCTGCTGCATCAAGGAAACCGCGTGCAATATCAACAATCACGCTGCCGCGCCACTTCATGACGAGGCGGTCAGTATCAGTCACTTTTGCAACGACAACGGCACTCAGGTTTTCCGCTGCCGCATATGCTATAAACGTATCCGCATCTTTTTCACGCACAACCACAGCCATACGTTCCTGCGATTCGGAAATTGCAAGTTCAGTGCCGTTCAACCCTTCGTATTTTTTCGGAACAGCATCAAGATTTATGTCGAGTCCGGGAGCCAGCTCGCCTACTGCGACTGATACGCCACCCGCGCCGAAATCATTTGAACGGCGGATCAGAAGGCTTACGTCTTTGTTGCGGAAAAGACGCTGAATTTTGCGTTCCTCAACGGCGTTTCCCTTCTGAACTTCAGCGGCAGCAGTCGTGACCGATTTTTCGGTATGCACTTTTGAAGAACCTGTCGCACCGCCGATACCGTCGCGGCCAGTACCGCCTCCAAGCAGAATGACGACATCGCCCGGCTCCGGCCGCTCGCGGACAACAGTATCGACAGGAGCCGCGGCTATAACAGCCCCAAGCTCCATACGTTTAGCTGTATATCCGGGATGATACAGCTCCGTAACCTGACCCGTCGTCAATCCTATCTGATTGCCATATGAACAGAATCCCTGAGCTGCTTCGCGGCAGAGTTTTACCTGAGGCAGTTTTCCGGGAATAGTTGCGGAAAGAGGCACCGTCGGATCGGAAGCTCCGGTAACGCGCATCGACTGATACACCCATGAACGGCCAGAAAGCGGATCGCGGATCGCACCGCCGATGCAGGTCGCGGCACCGCCGAAAGGTTCTATTTCCGTCGGATGATTATGGGTTTCATTTTTAAACATCATAAGCCAGCGCTCGGTTGCAGCCTTTGAGCCGGGAGCAACAGGCTTTCCGTTTTCGTCAGTCGTATAATGCACGTCTATGTAAACGGAACAGGCGTTATTTTCTTCGGAAACTTCCATATCATCAAGTCTGCCGTGTTTCCGCAGATATTTCGCACCGATTACGGCCATATCCATAAGGGTGACCGGTTTATCGCTGCGGTCTGCATACAAATCAGTACGCATTTCCGTATAATGCTTAAGCGATTTAGTAAAAAGCTCTGCATAGGGACCGTTTTCAACAGTAATATTTTTAAGTTCCGTAAGAAACGTTGTATGACGGCAGTGGTCAGACCAGTATGTATCCAGTACGCGGATTTCGGTTTCCGTCGGGTCGCGTCCTTCTTTTTTGAAATAATCCTGCAGGAATTTAATATCGGGAAGGTCCATGGCAAGGCCCATTTTGTCGCTGTATGCCTGCAGCTCCCCGTCATTCATCTTAATAAATCCCGTCACGACGGAAATATCTGCGGGACGTTCTGTTTTCATTTCAAGAGTCTCAGGTTTGCTGCTGTCGGTAAGCCGGGAATCAACCGGGTTGATAAGGTATTTTTCTATACGCTCAACATCTTTCGCAGAAACTTTGCCGGAGAGGATTACCATTTTGGCGCAACGGACAAGCGGTTTTTCGGATCCGGCGTCTTCGGAAGGAGACAAACCTGCGCGCAGCAGCGACAGGCATTGTTCAGCAGAATCGGCACGCTGGTCGTACTGTCCGGGGAGATATTCCCAGATAATTGTCGTTTCGCCGTTTTTTACTGGAAGTTCATCAAATACGCAGTAATCGCTCTGGGGTTCGGAAAAGATGCGGAATGCAGCATCCTTCGCGACGGTATCCGTGATATTCTCCACATCATAACGGTTCAGATAACGCACACCCGTAACGCCGGAAATGCCCAAAAAATTCTTTATTTCTGAATAAACACGGCCGGCCTCATTTTCAAAGCCAGGCTTTCTTTCTACATATAAGCGGTACATTTTTATATTATAAGGAAACAACTCTTCAATGTAAATCGCAGGATTTGCATAAATGCAATTCCCGCTTTGAAAGAAGAGACTCTCTCCAAGAAACGTACGTTTATTATTTACGGAACTTCTGAAAACAGAATTATTACCGTGCATTTGTAAAAGAGAACGCTCCCGCAGAAAACAATCCGCTTACGCTCCAACTGGACGGCTTTGCCGTCACTCTTAGAGGAAATCTATATACAGCCGTGCTCACGCACGGTGAGAGTCACTTCGCTCAGGGTCGCCCGCGGCCTTGTTTTCTGCTCCGCATTCTCTTTTACACCTGGTATGCAGTTTTTTCCCGGAATGTCATGACTAATAAACGTCGTTTACCGGAAAGAAAAGACGGGGTCCAGGGGTGTCCCCTAGTCATGCTGGGAAAAGTAAGTGGTTTGGAGAGAGAGCACGGACAAAGCAGGTGCGTATGTCCGTGGCTTTGAAAGTAGAGGGGTTCTCTCTCTCCAAATAAACGTACGTTAAAAAAAAACACGCGCCTATAGCAGCGCGTGTCTGAATGAATCAGAAGTAATCCTATCTCAAAAGGCTCAGGACGTTCTGGCTTGACTGGTTAGCCTGTGCAAGCATTGCGGTACCGGCCTGTGAAAGAACATTGTCCTTTGTAAAGCTGACCATCTCTTTGGCCATATCGGTGTCGCGGATACGGCTCTCAGATGCCTGAAGGTTTTCTGCACCGACATCAAGTCCGGAAACAGTTTTTTCAAGGCGGTTCTGATATGCGCCGAGGTCTGCGCGCTGCTTGTTAATCTTTTTCAGAGCCTCATCAAGAGTTCCGATTGCGCGGTTAGCGTCGTCGGGATTCTCAAGGCTCATGATTGATTCATTGCCTGCGCTGCGAAGTCCGAGTGCGGATGCAGACATAGTACCGATATAGACCTGTGTGCGCTGATCCATGTTGGCACCAATATGGAACCACAGAGAACCGGTAACAGAGTTTTCACCAGTCGGGCGTGCAAAGCGTCCGGTAAGCATATTCATACCGTTGAACTGTGCTGTACTTGCGATGCGGTCAACTTCAGCAACGAGTGAAGAGACCTCAACCTGAATCTGCATGCGGTCTTCTGCGCTGTAGATTCCGTTGGAAGACTGAACTGCAAGTTCGCGGACGCGCTGAACAATGTCAGTTGTCTCCTGCAGATAACCTTCCGTCGTCTGAATGAACGAAATACCGTTCTGAGCGTTTTCTGAAGCCTGATTCAAACCGCGGATCTGTGCGCGCATTTTTTCAGAAACAGCAAGACCGGATGCATCATCACCGGCACGGTTAATTCTCATGCCGGAAGAAAGCTTCTCCATATCCTTCTGTTTTGAAGTTTCAGTAAGTCCCTCAGAACGCTGAGCAAACATCGCGCTCATATTGTGATTGATTACCATCGTTATCTCCTTAAAGATTTTGTTATGTCGGAAAAACTCAGAAGTTTATCCGCCGGGTTCTGCCGCCCTATACATTTACTATCGGAGACTGGCAAAAAGACTTAAGCACTTTTTATCAAAATTACGTCCGCTCGTATTTACAGCATACGGAGCACCCCGTTACAACGACATGTTTTTTTCCGTCTTTTGTTTTATTAAACAGCCTTGCTACAAGATGGCCGTCCGGAGGAACCTGCTTATGACAGGAGGGACACATTCTCTTTATTCCCGGTTCACATCGCGGATAACAGTGAGGGCAGCCGAAAATAATACACCGCTGGTCGTTCACCGTCATAGGGCGGAAGACTTTTGAATATAAGTCTTCGCCGGACAGAAGAGGCGAACCGCACAGCGGGCAGTTTACAAACGCCCGGCGAGAGGCGCTTTTCTCCACAGGCTTCTTTTTTTTACGTAAATTAACAAAATACTGCAATGCAATAAGTATGATTAAGACTGCCGCAGCCATAAAGATATAGTCAAGCATATAGTGAAAGTATACTGTTTCAAACGCAGGCTGTGTATAGGAGTACTCCCCTGCAAGGGATTTTACAATTCCATCTGAGTTTCCGTACAGAAACGTTATATTATATTGAAAAATACGCCTTTTTTCAGTATTATACCTACATGAATATAATCGTGGTCGGTTCCGGTGGACGAGAGCATGCCATTTGCTGGAAACTTGCTGAAAGTCCGCTCGTTGAAAAAATCTTTGTTGTGCCCGGTAACGGTGGTACTGCGAAAGAATCAAAGTGCAAAAATATTGACATAGCATCATGTGATTACATCAAAGATGACGGAACCTCTCCGTATGTACAAATAGCAAAACATGAAGAATGTATCATGGCTGTCATCGGCCCTGAAGATCCTCTTTCCGAGGGTCTGGCAGATGTTTTCTGGGCTGCAGACATTCCGTGTATAGGTCCTAAAAAAGCAGGTGCGCAGCTTGAGGCCAGCAAAGATTTTGCAAAAAGTTTTATGCATAAATACGGCATTGCCTGTGCAGCCAGTGAAACGTTTACCGATGAAGCAGCTGCAAAAGAATATGTCAAGAAACACGGTGCACCAATTGTCATAAAAGCCGACGGTCTTGCAGCGGGAAAAGGTGTTACAGTTGCAGCGACAGTAGATGATGCGCTTGCAGCTATAACCGACATCATGGATTCGGGACGTGTCGGAGATGCAGGAAAAAAGATAGTCGTAGAAGACTATCTTGAAGGAATCGAGATTTCCGTACTTGCAGCAGTTTCCGTCACGCCGGAATCTGCAAAGAAAGATACTGCACGCATTATTCCTTTTATGCCGGCCCGCGACCATAAACGCCTTAACGACGGTGCACAGGGACCGAACACAGGCGGGATGGGAGCTGTTTGCCCGCTGCCCGACGTAACCCAGAAAACCATGGAACAATTCAAGCGTACTATCCTTACGCCGACGCTCAAAGGGCTCATTTCGGAAAAATTCGATTACCGCGGATTCATTTTTTTCGGAGTCATGCTTACGAAAGACGGCCCGGAACTGCTCGAATACAACGTACGCCTTGGAGACCCTGAAACGCAGGCAGTTCTTCCTCTCATGGATTTTGACTTTGCGGCTATGTGCTGTTCAATTATTAATGGTTCTCTGGACAGATTCGATTTTACATGGAAAAAAGGATTTGTTGTTGCCCCTTGTATCGTTTCCGGAGGCTATCCCGGAAAATATGAAAAAGGAAAACCAATTACCATTCAGAAAAATCTGCTGGAAGACAGCGGTGCAAAAATTTTTATCGCCGGGGCACAACATGACCGGAGAGGCTCTTCTTCAGATCCAAATACAACTGGCCTCATAACAAGCGGCGGAAGAGTTCTTGCATGCAGTACATATGCAGATACATTCGAAACAGCGTGGAAAAAAGCATACGAAGCGGTAAGCGCCGTACATTTTGACAAAGAATTTTACCGGAAAGACATAGGTCTCCCGGGAGCGGCTGAATCAGGCAAGCTGTAAAATAATATAGAAATTACATCCATGTAATTTCTATATTGCGGGAAAATCCCGGGCATAGTACTCTTGCAATGATACAGCAGGATTTGCATCCATGCAAATCCTGCTTACCGGGAATTGCCCCGGCTCGCGCAACGAGTTCGCCGGGATTCCCGCCTTGCTGAAGCCCGTCCTCCTGGCGGGCAATTTCATTTCTTAATCACCCTGCAAAGGATGAAATAATCACCACCCCCGCAACAAAAGGAGGCCACTGAAAAAGGTATCATTTTTTGAATCCATAAAACGAATAAGGGTGGTTCCTCCTGTATAAACAAAGAGAATCATCCTTTTTGTTATATGACGGGGATATCTGCCTGCCCGTTACTATTGCTTTTGGTCCATAAGGGTGAAAATCCGTTTCAGATTGACCACGAAAACCGTACACGCCCCCTGCATTTTCATGTTATCAAGTCCGGAACCGACAGCAACATCATAGCCGTGTACGTTCTTGAGTTCGCTGTTTTTTGCTTCTATCTTGTATCTTTCCTTTGCCTTTACTTTGAAGTCATCGGTTTCCTGGTACATTTCCTGATCCCTGTGTTCACCGCTTTTTATCACCACGCTGTATATTTTTGTTCCTGCTCCTTCTTTATGACATCCCTTCTTAAAGGTACAGCTCCTGCATTTCTCAACGTCAAAATAATACAGCAGCCTGTCATTCTTATTCCCGCCCATTTGTCTTTTTTCTTTTTTATATGAAAGATATCCTGCCTTACACTGCATCATGTCCGCGTCTTTGTTGTACATAAAGACTTCGCTGTCTTTCCTGTTTCCCCTCGTAATCACCGGATTGAGTTTCGATACGAGATTGAAATTCTTTCTTCCGTTAAGAGCACCGGAGGGGCTGTAATCACCTGAGTGCAGCAAATTCGAGCAGGAAGATCAGCTGCCGGCCTTTCCTGTAAAATAAAGGCAGGATAAGATTATCCCGAAGGACAATCTGCTGAGGAGGATAAACGAAAATATAGACTTCAGCTTTTATACTTGAAGAACTGAAAGCGAAGTACTGTCCTGACAACGGGCGCGTTGAAGAATACGTTATGGATTTTATCCGTTCAATGTACCGGGCAATGCGGTACATTAAAGACCCTCAGCTTGCAGTCGACTTTGAGAAGCACCTTGTAAAAAGCGAGGCGTTCCGCCGCATAC
>DCFX01000087.1:534-27084 GCA_002314445.1 Treponema sp. UBA1793 | reverse complement strand
ATATGCTGCAGGCAGTTCATTATCGAGATAAATTGAATGAATATCTTTACTGGGGCAGGTAGACATCATCTTCTCCTATTATTTTAGCCAGTTGTTCACGCGCACGGAATACGCGGACTTTTACATTGCCTTCCGTAATCCCGAGCGTTTTCCCAATTTCCTTATAATTAAGGTCGCCGTATTCGCGCAGAATAAGCACTTCACGGAGATTTTTTGGCAGCATATTAAGCGCGGTGCGTGCTTTTTTTATTGATTCAGCTTTTAGCACATCCGTTTCACCCGACGTTGCAATACGCTTTTCTTCGTAGAGTGCTTTCTGATACGCTTTCCGTTCGCGAGCCTTCCGTTTAACATAATTAAGCGATGCATTCTTCACAACACGAATCAGCCAGTATTTCGCATCATTAAGCGAAGGAAACTCCAGGCTTTTCTCATTCGCCTTGATGAACGAATCGTGTACAAGGTCTTCTGCAGTTTCTTCATCATTCACGATCCTGTATGAGATCCGGAAGAGAAGCTGCATCGTCGCATCATATATAATTTTGAAATCAGCTGAATTACCAGCATTAAGTACTCTGTTTATTTCTGGCTGATTCGCATCTGTATTAGTAAACACGGAAACTCCTGAAGGTTACAACAATTTGTTATATTTTACTATGCAGATTACAACCGTTTCCAGACCGGTCCCTGCGGAGTATCAGTTAATAAAATGCCGCGGGATGTCAAATCGTTACGAATTTTATCCGCTTTTGCAAAATCTTTTGCTTTTTTAGCTGCAGTCCGCTCTGCGACGAGTTTGTCTATTTCAGCTGCATCCGGGTCTCCTTCGTGGGCGTTGACATCTAAGGAAGTACTCTTTTCCTTATTAAGTGATTCTGCTTCATCTTCAAGTTTAAGGCCGAGTACGCTGTCCATATTTCTCATAAGTGCAAGCGTTTCCTCCGGTCTCAGGCTGTTGTCCTTTATTGCAGCCTGCAGCTGGCTTAGCGCCTGCGGAGTCGAAAGGTCGTTTTCGAGTGCTGCCTTAAAAGCCTCTGTATATTCCCTGCTTTTTTCCTGCAGTGTGCCGGGCTCTGCAGCCTTTCCGTTTGCAGCTTCAAGTATCTGCGCTGCCCGTTTTACAAGTGCTTTCCGCGCATTTTTAGCGCTGTCCATTGCATCCCAGCTGAAGAATACCTGACTGCGGTACTGTGCACCGAGCAGGAAATACCTGTAGTCGAGCGCATCGTACCCTTTATCTATAAGGGACTGCAGCGTAAGAAAGTTTCCTGCAGATTTTGACATTTTTGCGCCATCGCCGCTTTCCGCCGCGTTTTTGTCTTTCGCGATGACGAGGAATTCATTATGGAGCCAGTAATTCACCCATTTTTCCCCGGTAGCACCTTCGGACTGGGCGATTTCATTCGTGTGGTGAATCGGAATGTGATCGATTCCTCCGGTATGGATGTCGAAATGTCCGCCGAGATATTTCATGCTCATCGCCGAGCATTCGATATGCCAGCCGGGATATCCGCGTCCCCAGGGGCTGTCCCAGGTGAGCGCCTGATTTTCAAATTTTGATTTTGTGAACCAGAGCACGAAATCATACGGGTTCCGTTTGTTTGAATCGATATCGACACGTGCTCCTGCCTTCTGGTCGTCAAGGCTGAGGTTTGCAAGTTTTCCGTAATCAGGATAGGTGGAAACATCGTAGTAGAGATTGCCGCCAGCCATATACGTATGGCCGTTTGCTTCAATCTTCTTTATAAGTTCTATCATGTCCTGTACGTGCTCTGTAGCTTTGCATACGACGTCAGGACGCTTTATGTTGAGCCTGTCTATATCCCTGAAAAATGCCTCTGTATAAAAATCTGCGACTTCCATGACGGACTCGTGCTTTTCCTGTGCCGTTTTGAGCATTTTATCTTCTCCGGCATCGCTGTCGCCTGAAAGGTGTCCGATATCGGTTATGTTCATGACATGCGTTTTTGTAAAACCGAGATACGTGAGTGTCCTGTCGAGTATATCGAGAAAGACATACGCACGCAGATTTCCGATATGGGCATAGTTGTAAACGGTCGGACCGCAGCCGTAAAAACCGACATGTCCCGGAGTAATCGGGACAAAATCCTGCATTTCACGTCCCATTGTATTGTATAACCGTAATCCCATACTACTGCCTCACTATCGCAATTTATCTGTCGCTGTACTATAATAAGCGGTATGTCCAGCATACGTGAAACAGCTGAAAAATTCAATATATGCGGTAATTTCAGGGGAGTAGTCCGTCTTTCTGAACCGATGGCGTCCCATACGACTTTCAAAGTCGGCGGTTCCGCGCCGTTGTTCATAGAGCCTGCGGATGTTCCCTCACTCATCTTTACGCTCAGGACTCTTAAAGAGGATGCCGTTCCGTATTTTATCCTCGGCGGGGGCAGCAATATAGTCGTGTCCGACAGAGGCTTTGACGGCGCCGTTATTTTTACGGGCGGCATCAATACGATTACGGACGGTGACGGTTTCGTAACGTGCGGGGCTGGCGCTCCCATGTCTTCCGTTGTTGATTACTGTACTGCTCATGCGCTTTCGGGGCTTGAACAGTTCGCAGGCCTTCCCGGAACTGCCGGCGGAGCGCTGTATATGAATGCCAGGTGCTTCGGCGTGTCTGTGAGCGACGTGCTTGTGTCTGCTGAATATGTAGATGCTTTAACGCTTGAAACAGTTGCATACAGACTCAATCCTGCCGACTGGGATTATAAAAAATCGCCGTTTCAACCCCGCGGGAAGGACTCACTGCAGAATGCGGAACATATTATTACAAAGGTCGTTTTCAGGACAACAGCACTGGGCGGCGTTCAAAAAGAATCGATTGAAGCAGAATGCCGGAAATATATCGGCGAACGGGTGAGTAAAGGGCATTTCCGTTATCCGAGCGCGGGCAGCGTTTTCCGCAACAATCATTCATTCGGTATGCCGTCGGGCAGCATAATCGATAAAGCAGGCCTCTGCGGTTATGAAATCGGGGGCGCACAGATTGCACCCTGGCATGGTAATTTTATAATCAACAGGAATAATGCCACGGAATCTGATATAAAGGCTCTTGTGAATTATATTATTAGTACAGTAAAGGAAAAAACGGGTTTTACGCTTGAACCGGAGATAATTTTCTGCGGAATAGAGTAGCAGCATCTTTCTTGATGCCTGCAGGTAAGATTGACAAAAAAAACAGTGGAACCTATACTTTTTAGTTAAGGAAATGGTGGGACGAATTGCTGCAATTATCGTTTGTGAATTTCAGGAAAGACTCATATCTCGTAGTTGAGGGAAAAGCCGAAAGCGACCGTTTTTTCATTATTCAGAGCGGTAAAGTCCGCTGTTATAAAGCAGGTGACATTCACGGCGAGGCGCAGAAAATGCTTGGCCCCGGAGATTTTGTCGGCGTCATTCCCTGTATGTCCGGTCATTCACAGATTGAAACAGTCACAGCCTTGACAGATGTTACCGGTATCTCTGTGCGGCGCGATCAGTATCCTGAACTGATTATGCACAATACCCCGGTGGCCATGAAAATCATCCGCACGTTTGCAACCCGCATGCGCTCGATGAACGAAACGCTTACAAAGCTTACACTTAACAATGTCGTTGACGACACCCCTGAACATATTTTTGACGTTGCTGATTATTACGATGAGGCAGGGCAGTCTGATATAGCAGCCTATGCATATTATCAGTATCTGAAAGCGTGTCCGGAAGGAATTAATTTTAAGAAAGCAGAAGAGCGCTTTATCCGGCTTAAACCTCATACTCATGCAGTGTATTTTGAATCAACTCCCGATTTGCTCCGCGTCTATCCTAAAGACACGATGATTTTTTCCGAAAGCCAGAGCGGTCCCGATATGTTCATCATTCAGGAAGGTCAGGTAAAAATTACCAAAGTCGTTAATGGCAACGAAGTTACGCTTGCAATGCTCAAAAAAGGTGATATGTTCGGTGAGATGGCGCTGCTTGAGAATAAACCCCGCTCTGCAAGTGCTGTTGCGCACGAAGATTGCCGGCTTATGGTTGTGAACCGCCAGAATTTCGATCAGATGGTTGCGACGCAGCCGCAGCTTATTGCACATCTTACGACAATGCTTGCTGACCGCTTGTGGTCGATGTACCGGCAGCTTGACAATGCCAATCTTCGTGATCCGCTCCAGAAACTTATTGATATGCTTGCCCTCCAGATAGAAAAGGCTAAAATGAATCTTACATCGAAAACTCAGTATCAGACTGACTTGAGTGTATATGACCTTGCAAATATGTGCGGTATTCCGAAAGAGCAGCAGATGGAGGGGATTTTCAGGCTGCAAAAAGATTCCCATATTAAAATTTTCGGCGGAAAAATTCTGGTGCCCGACTGTCTTGAACTTGTAAAACAGGCAGCATTTTACCGTAAACAGAACAATACCTGAAGAGGAACGTCCTGATGAAAAAAGTGACAGCCTGTATCTTATTTTTACTTTTGACTCTGCTTGCCGTCACCGCTCAGGATGCATCTTCAATTCCGAGAGGATACGGCGGTGTTGAACTGGGGATGTCTCTCGATGAGGTAAAGAGCAGGCTTATGAAAAACAGCGAGTTCGGCTATCACGGAGACAGGGATGTATCCCTTCTGCCCGGCGAAAACAGAGTGCTTATCGAAACCGATTCCGCGGCAGGTCATGTCGATTCGTTTCTTGATCGCTGCTATTTTCAGTTTTACAACGGCAAATTATATATTATGATTATTACCATCAACACCGAGCGTATGGATCACTACAGTGTATTCAGTACTCTCTGCAAAAAATACGGCAATCCTGTGTCGCTTTCACCTGAAAAATCCGTGTGGAAAAATGCAGATGTAACTATGAGCCTTGAAAGGCCCCTTTCGCTGAAATATGTGGACAACAACGTGTTTGACGAACTTAACAAAAAATCGCTTGTTTCTCCGTCCGGTACGGAAATGACGCGCGACATGTTTCTGGAAGGCTTATAATGATTTGTACAAAGAAAAATATTTTACGTTTTATGTGCGCTGCAGTTGTATTGTCGGCAGGATTATCAAATGTATCATGTACGAAAAAACTTGAAACCCGGATTCTTACCATCGGAAAAGCTGGCGGAAGCACGGTAAAGATAAAAGCGGAAATGGCGCGTACGGAAAGCGAGAGGAACAACGGTTTTATGAACCGCCGCCATATCCCTGACGGTACGGGGATGCTGTTTTTGTTCGACCGCGACCAGATACTTTCATTCTGGATGAAGAACACCCCGGAACCTCTTTCCATAGCATTCATAGATTCGCGGGGACGTATCCGCAATATTTTCGATATGACGCCGTACAGCCTCGCAAATATCGACAGCACAGTAAATGTACGCTATGCACTGGAAGTTCCGCAGGGCTGGTTTTCCCGTACCGGCATATCGGTTGGCGATACGCTCGCAATCGACTTCAATACGGCCGCAGAGTAAAAAGGCATACCGGCCGTAATGCGTATATTTTATGACAATTTTTCCAGTTCTTCCAGTTCGGCCTTTGCAATCTTATCGTCCGGGGCATAAGCAAGCACTGAAGTGAAATATCTCTGGGCCTCTTCTATTTTTCCCTCTTTCAAAGCGAGAAACCCGAGGTTCGACATGATTTTGGTGCTCTCCGGTTCCAGTACGAGTGCATTTTCCAGACACTTTGCAGCTTCTTTGTATTTCTTTTGTTCCATCAGGCAGATTGCAAGTTCGTTGAATGTATCAGGGTTTTTGTCCCCGTCCGGACAGCTGAGTGCTTCCAGAAATGCCTGCTGGGCATCTTCATACTTTTCAAGCCGGCGCAATCCCCAGCCGAGCAGGAACCATGAGTTCCATACGTGCGGATTCGTCTGTATGAACTTTTTTATTTCCTCAAGCCCTTTCTCTTCCTGGCCGGAAGAGATGAAGTCGTAAGCGGCTTTAAAACGCTCGTCATCCATGTTGCGGCTTTTTATATTGTCCAGAATTTCCTGAGAGCGTTCCTTTTTGTAAATACCGTTTTCGCCGAGCTCTTCGTCTTTCATATCGCATGTAAGAGCCTGGTACGTTTCAAAGCAGTCCTTCGCGTCGTGGAAATTATGCTGCTTGAGGTAAAAAAATCCTGCATTGAAGAATGCATCGGGAATCGCAGGTTCTGCGTCCATTGCCTGCCTGTAGTATTCAAGCGCGTCGTGATCATATGCGTCTGCGTCTTCATTGAGACCGGACCGCCGGTAGGAATTTGCGCGTTCGTCGAGAAAGAGAGCGGTGTTAAGAACCGTAATCATATCTTCCGGATCAAACCCCCTGAGAGCCGCAAATATCTCTTCTGCAATTTCGAAATCTTCGTTTTTAGCTTTAAGAATTGCCGCTTCCGACAATTCTTTTTTGATTTCCGGGCGTGCATTCTTCAGCACTGAACGGTAGTAATCGATGTTGTCATTGTGCGGGTCGTAAGCCAGTACTGTAAGAATGCCCGCAAGTATCTGTTCCTGCGTAAGTTCTTCCGGATTGAACGTTCCCGGTGCATCCTTATCTTTTTTCTGAACCGGCAGCGGAATTGCCGGGTCGATGTGCATGGCATTACGCGACAGTTTGAAATTTTCAGGCAGCTGAATGTAATAAATAGTATCAAGTGGACTGGATGGATTCATTGTATTTCCTTACTGAATTTGGTTATCGTCAGACGTATTTTCTCCGGCCGGGTGTGTCTGTTCCGGTTGTTCCGCTGCGTCAGTCGTTTGTCCGCTTTCTGCAGCAGCTGTTTTTGTTTCTTCTTTTTTTACAGCAGTTTTGTCAGTGGCAGACTGTTTTGCAGGATTTTCTTTTCCCGGTTTTGTGTTTGCGGCCGCTTCCTCTTCTTCCTCTTCCTTCCTGGCCTGTGATTCAAGAAAAGTTTTTCTGTTGGCCGTGACATAATTATTTATGTGGATTTTATAGGAAAGCGGCACCTGATTTTCGTCAAATTTTATGCTTGCCGCTACAATGTCCTGCCGGCCTTCTATCAGATCAGCTGCGACTATAGTACCTTTTATGTCGATGGTTTCAAACGGGTCGTTGAACTGTATACGAAGGATAGTCTCTTTGTCCCTGATGAATTTTGACAGGCCGAGCAATATGACCTTTGCGCCTGAAAACGACAAATCACGCAGAATGCAGCGCCTCGGCACATTTTGTATGTAAATAATCGTTTCTTCTTTCTCGATATTGAGTTTGTGCTTTGAATCCTGATTTATTATAATCCGCTCTTCTTTACGCTGCGTAAAATTAATGCTTGCTTCGATAAGCGTTCCGAGTTTAAGGATTAAATCATCCGGCGGCCTTTGCGTATATGAAAGTGTAATGATTGCAAGTTCCTGGGAATTCATATACGGAGTAACTTCCGCAACTTTTCCGGAAATAAAGAAACTGAGCGGTTCATTATCCGGCTCGATAAAGCAGAAACGGAGACTGACAGGCGGGGTATCTTTCTTTGTAATCTGTGCGAAAGCACCACCTTTGGTTCCCAGAATGATTTTTGCTATCTGAAATGATGTTGAGTTAATAATACACGGCCACTGAGCCCCGTTGCATTTTACATATATCTGGCGCGGATCTATACGAAGAGAACGGAGTATGTCTTTTGTGAATATGATCTCTTTGTCACGATAGAAATCATAATAGTTGCTGATCTGCTGATTGGTAGCAATGCCCATGTAATAGATAATAGTTTATTAGCAGGCATTCGTCAATCTTACCCGTCAGTGAATTACCAAATACAAAAATCCCCGGGATAATTAATGTACCGGGGATTTTATGACGAAAGTTACATATTAATATGCAGATTTTGTTTCGTGCCGCTGATGTGTTTTTTTCATGAGTTTGCGCTGAAGCGTCTTATTTTTGCGGTTCAGGATTGTGGACGGCTTTTCGAAATATTCGCGCTTTTTGTATTCGCGGATAATACCTTCTTTTTCAACCATTCTCTTAAAGCGTTTTATTGCTTTTTCAAGGTTTTCTGAATCATCAACTGTAATACTTGCCATCGTTATTCACCTCCTTTCGCCGGTGTTCCGTAGGAGTTTGTATATTAGCACGAAAAAACAAAGTTGTGCAAGGGGCGTCAAAAAAGTACATCCATGTACTTTTTTGACGAAGCGAATGCTTTTGAAGCCGGTACTTCAAGTACGCGCATTCGCAAAGCTGAGCCGGACATCCTGTCCTCTACGACTGGATTAAATAAAGCGCAGCATCAGAAAGTACATCCATGTACTTTTTTGACGAAGCGAATGCTTTTGAAGCCGGTACTTCAGGTACGCGCATTCGCAAAGCTGAGCCGGACATCCTGTCCTTCTGAGATGGGCAGATGACGAATCGGATGCTTTTTATGCCGGTATCAGGAGAGAATCTAGTGAACGAAGCGCTGGGGAGGCGTTACTACCCAGATGGCCTCTATCGGTTCTTTTGTGTTGTTTTCCAGCGTATGGGGTGTTCCGGCAGGGAAGGAAACGCTGTCACCGACCGCCAGTGTATATTCCTTTTTTTCGTACTTGAGCAGCGCGGTACCTTTTGTTATGATGCCCAGCTCCCGTCCGAGATGGCCGTAGGACCCCCTGTGCGTATGGGAACCCGCGGGAACTTTGATAACGTATGCTTCAAAGGAATTTTCCTTTTCAGATTCGTCCGGCTTTGCAAGTTCTTCATATGTCACGTCATCTTCAGCAAGCGTTCTGCGCTCGTCTGCGCGGATTATCTGTACAGGACGTTCCCGTCTGTATTCCTCAAATAGAAATTCCAGATTGATGTCGAGTGCGTCGGCAAGCGCGAGCAGCGTGTCTATGGCAGGAGAAACGCGGTTCCGTTCGATTTGAGAGACAAGGCTTTCGCTTACGCCGGCCTTATCTGCAACGATTTTAAGCGTAAGCCCCTTGTGCTCGCGGACCTGCCGGAGTTTTTCACCAAAGTGGTACGGTACGCGTTTTTCTTTTTTCTCTTCAGGATTTTGCGAACGTGTCATTATCTTGTTTCTCCTTGTTTTGTTCTGTTACGAATTGAATAAAGTAATCTTCCAGCGTCTTGTGCGGTCCGGGAAGTTTTATCCGTTCCCGTGCGCGTGCGTTGTCGCGGCGCACCGTATACAGTGCATAAAAATCGCGGTAGTCGAGTCCTGCATCTGTTTTTACGTGTTCTCCGAGAAAGTTGGAAACTTCGTCGCGCCCGATTGCCGGAATTCCTTTTGTTTTAAGTATGGATCTCAGCTCAAGAATCTGTTCGTAAGAAATACCGAATAAAAATTCTTCCATTGCCTGCGAAACACCGCTTTCTCCCAGTTTCTGCTTTATGAACTGTATCCACTGCTCATCCAGCTGAATCGAAATCAGCAGCAGTTCACTCGTTCCCATCATGGTACCGAATGCCGGCGCGAGTTTGCGGCGTGCCGTCCATACTGATTGAAGGACCGGCGCAATGTTTGCGATTGTCTGATCGTTGCGGTATTCCCAGAGCAGCAGCAGCGAGAGAGCCCACTGACGCCGGAATTCCGTCGGCTGTGATATGTCGCGGATGAGATTCAGATAAACGTCTTCTGCCAGGAGGGAGAACATCATCGTGACTGTTTCCATCTGCAGTTCCTGTGTAAGTTTTTCAGGAGCGTTTATCCGTTTGCTCTGCTTTGACAGAGACGAAAACGTATGTATTTTTGCTACAAGGAAGCCTTTACCGAGGATGGCCTTAGAAGGCAGCTGTAGTGTCGTATCACCTTCGTCCTGATGGTCGATGAGGGAGTCGATAAGAGATTGTGGTGTGCGTATGCCGCCTGCAAGCTCATGTCTTTCAAGAAGCGATGGAAAACGGGCGACAGATGCAGCAAGGTGTTCCAGGTCCCGCATCCGTTCGGTTATTATTTTTACCCGTTCTGCGTCGGCACTTCGCATATGGACAAGAAGCTCTTCTACAAGATTTTTCTGTTTTGGTGTAAGTATAATGATACCGTTTTCGTTTTTATTTGTGTTAGTGGTTTCTGCAGTATAAAACTGATCTATATCAACAGGAGTAAATTGTTTGTCTTTTTCAGAAGTCTCTCTAATCACAGTATCTTTTATTATATCATATATTAAACCTTTTTCAATTGGACTTATAAAAAATGTTGACAGGAGATACCCTCTCTATGAGCTTTTTTGCATCATAACTGTATTGTTTACTGTGTTTTCTACTGTAATTTGTAAAAAATACCGACAATATATATATGAGAAAAGAGATTTTATGTTCCTTTGTTTTATTAGTGTGCGGCTCTGTTTATCTTTCTGCAGCCGGACCGCTGCTTATACTTTCTTCTGACGTACGTATTGAACAATCCGATAATTCGGGTTTTGGTTCGGAAACGGGATTCGATTTATATGTGCGGAAGAAACAGGGGATGGAATCTATCCTGCTTACGGAGACAACGAAAGATCCCGAAGGAAAGGCTGACAACTATGCATACCGTACGACAGAGTGGAATAAGGTAAACGGAGATGAAAAACGGCTTCTGAACGGAAAGACGCTTGATTCACCGTCTTCGCGGTATAGTCTTGTAGATTCGACAGTTGAAGACGATCCTGTTTTTGGAAAGAGTTTCCATATTTATATTCCACGCACAATCGTATACGGCTATCCGTGGTCAAGAAACGGGATAGTAACAATAGGCCGCGGTACGTTCATCAATATACGTGCATTTTCGAGAAAATATGCAGACTACCGAGGTGCGTTCAGTGACAATCCGTTTATGTTTGATCTGGGGGCGGTTCCCGTATCTGTTGTTGCTGATGCACGGCCCGCAGCAGAGCCTGTTACAGAACCCATAAAAGAACCTGTCGTAAAAGAGCCCGATGTTAAGGAACCTGTTGTTAAGGAAGTTCCCGTCCTTACCGACGATTACAGTCCTGAAGCGAGTGAAAAATTTCATGAAATTTCCGGCTTTATGATTTATTCAAAAGGGCCTGATACTCTTGTCGACGACATTATGACATCCATTAATAAGATTGATCCCAAAACAAAAGCTGATGTTGTGTTTGCGGTTGATACGACGGGAAGCATGAAGGATGACATAGCGCAGCTGCGGAAGGAGTGGGTGCCCCGGCTGATCGACGACATGAAAAATTTCGGCAGCATCAGGCTGGGATTGATCCTTTACCGCGATTACGGCGAAAGAGGCTACAATTATAAGGACATTCCCGTTAAGTTTTATGATTTTACGGATGATGTTCATGTATTTGAAAAGAATCTCAATAGTTTCAGGATTATAGGAAACGAAGGCGGCGATATTCCGGAGGCTGTATACGAAGGCCTGTACGCAGCGCTGTCATTTTACAACTGGGATTCAGACGCAACCCGCAAGGTCATACTCATTGGTGATGCAGAACCTCATCCTGTTCCGCGCGGAACAAAAAAATATACGAAAGCCCTTGTACAGCAGCTTGCCGCCGGGAAAGGTATTACAATCGATGCAATAATCCTGCCCGACGACAAATCCAGGCGCGGCCGTTAATCGGCTGTATTTGTACCTGCAGTGTCTTGACCTGAGGCTGTAGAACTTTTATCTGTGCCCGTTGTATTTGCAGCCGGCGGTTGTACTATCGATGCTTCAGTTTTCGGCAGTTTATTTTCGGGGATTTTTGCCATTTCAATCTGCGCAAGTTTACTGTATGCACCGGGGTATGTTCCGGGTGCAGCGGAAGCGTATAAATCAACTATTTCCTTAAAAGCATTGTATGCGGCGGTATAGTTTTTCTGCTTCAGGTACAGATGCCCAAGTTCATACTTTGCCTCAATGTAAATGTCATTGTTCATTCCATAGCGGCTGATTACAGTACTATAATATATTTCTGCATTTTTATATTGTGCACTTCCATACGCATCCTGTCCAAGCTGGATAAGCTGTGCTGCCGAAAGATCGTCAGGAATTTCTTTTACTGTACTGCACGACGGAAACAAAACAACGAAAGCTGCAAAAATTGCAATAATGAATATATTCTTTTTCATATTCCCCAGTGTACAATCCGGCGTGTAAAAAGACAAGACTCAGAATAGTTCTGATACGACAAGCCTGTTCTTGCCGTTTGTTTTGCCTTCAAGAAGACGTCGGTCTGCATCTGTAAGAACAGCATCGGGGGTAGGAAGGTTACGCGATGAACTTATGCCGAACGTTGCCGTGACAATGATCGGTTCCCCGTTATATATGTACGGCGCAGCAGAAATGGATGCCCGGACTGCATCAAGTTCAAATATCGTATTCTCAGTACAGGACGGATAGATGATGAGGAATTCTTCACCTCCCCAGCGTCCTATTTTTATTTTATCCGGGAGTGCAAGCCTTATGCGGTGAGTGAGTTCATGCAGTATAAAATCTCCGCAGTCATGGCCGTACACGTCGTTTATCCGTTTGAAGTTATCTATGTCAAAAATGCAGAATGCATAATTGATTCCTTCCGTCTGGCGTTTTTTTTCACATGCTGCAAGAATGTCTGAAATGCGCCGTCTGTTCATAAGATGCGTAAGCGGATCGTGGTTTGCAAGGTAGTTCGTGGAGGCTTCCGCCCTTTCTTCCTGTAATCGTGTCCGGTAAAGAATGAAGCTGGAATATCCTGCTGCGACAAGAATGCAGAGCAGAGAAGTAAGAATCGTACAGCCGAATGACAGGTGGTAGAGCTGCATGTATTGATGTTCAATCGCATAAGGTGTTTTGCAATAGGTGAGGCTTGCCAGTTCGATGAAAATAATAACTAAAACAAACAAAGTATTCATTATCCGGTAATAATGGCGCGGTACTTTACTGTTGTTCGTAAGCATATATGTCATTGCAATCTGCGCTATCATGACGGATTCGAGCAGCGGATCCATACGGGTAATGAAGATATATGCCGTACAATATACTGCTGTTGAGACCGAATACACTGTATAGACAACAAGCTTGTTTCTTTTTATATATGTACTGACAAAAGAAAGGTTCATCAGGAAAAGTACGATATTGATACCGGCAAGCGGCATAAGACGGGGAATGAAAATTCCGTGGGCCACCGTACATTCCCAGATCGCGGTTATATTGTAAAGATGAAAAAACAGCGAAATGACATAAATGAAAATGGAAATGTTATGTATGCAATAGTAGCGGAAACGGGTCATCATTTTTTCCCCGCCCTGTATATTTCATTTTTACCGGTGACAATACAGTTCCTTCCATTTCTTTTTCCGTACATAAGATTGTCGTCTGCCGCTATGAGCATTTCATGGAGCCCTTTGCCGGTAAATGACGTGCTTAACCCGAATGTGAGCGTTATGTGCAGTTCGTGTATCATATTGTACGTGAAACGCTCTCTTCCGATTGTATCCCGGAAAAAACTGAGAATGTCGGGTGCTGATTCTACCTGTATGGTGAACAGAATGGCAAACTCTTCACCACCCCATCGCGCAAAGTAGGCTCCGGGAGGTATATGTTCTGATATGAATTTTGTCATTTCCTTTAAAATAAAATCGCCTGCATCATGCCCGTATGAATCGTTAAACTGTTTGAAATTATCGATGTCGAAAATCGCAAATGCATAATCGATGTTTTTTTCACTTTTTAATACTTCATATTCATGCAGCAGCCTGTTCAATTCGCGTCTGTTAAGAATACCGGTGAGGGAATCGTGGTTTGCCATGAAATTAAGGCGGCATTCGCGGGCAGTCTGTTTTTGTCTGTCACATATGATGTGCGCTTCCGCAATACCTGCAATATACATAATAATAACGGTCGTGCTGAGCAGACAGGCAGAAAAATTAAGTTTGCTAAACGAAGTTACAGCAAACGGCCTTTTTGTAAAATCAATGTAAAGGATGACACAAATAACAGCCAGAATCAGACAGGAGATGGAATAGTAATACCATTTTATTCGTTTTGTATCCCTCATCACGATAAACGTTATGGACGCAAGGTTCAAATCAAGAAGAAGCGTTCCGGCATCATTTCCCGTTTCCAGGGATACGAGAATGCTGTAGGCAAGTACTTCTATAATCATAAAACTTAAAAGAAAAGTTTCGGGGAGATTTGACAGAATATATAAAAGAAAAAGATATATAATTCCGGCTGCAAAATTGTAAATTGCAGAATAAATGAACCCGTAATGGAAAAAAAAGAAGCCGCCGATGATATGAAGAAAACAGCATATAAGATAGAGCAGTGTTGTATTATGTTCCATTGCGAAGCTTGTGGTTTTATTCATATGCTGACCCTCTCTGAAATTATAAACTATTTTTGGAAAAAAATCATTGTTTCTATTGACCAATATTTTTTCGCTCAGTATGATTATGTATCTATATGGAGAATCAGATGAAAACGCCGGGGATTTTATGCAGGTGTTTCAGGCGAGACTCTTTGAGGAGAAACTATATGAAGAGAAGCATTTGTATTATTTCTGCAGCACTTAGTCTTGCTCTCGTTATGACAGGCTGCAATGGAAAGAAAGCTGACAAAAAGATTAAAATCGGTATTGTCCAGCTTGTTGAGCATCCTGCTCTTGACGGTGCCTACAAAGGCTTTGTAGACGGTCTTGCGGCTGCCGGTTATATTGACGGTCAGAATATTGCTATAGATTATCAGAATGCGCAGGGTGAACAGGCTAACTGTGTTACAATTGCGCAGAAATTCGTAAATGACCGCGACAATCTTATTCTTGCAATAGCGACGCCTGCAGCACAGGCTGTTGCAAATCTTACAAAAGATATTCCAATCCTTATTACTGCTGTTACGGATCCTGAAAGCGCAAAGCTTGTAAAGTCCAACGCGGCTCCGGGAAATAACGTTTCCGGTACTTCCGATCTTACGCCTTGTGCTGCTCAGATTGATTTGATTAAAAAAATCGTGCCGGATGCAAAGACTGTCGGACTTATTTACTGCTCAAGCGAACAGAACAGTCTTTTTCAGATAAATCTTGCAAAGGCAGAATGCGATAAAATCGGTTTGAAATATATTGATGCAACTGTTTCAAACTCAAACGAAATCCAGCAGGTAACGCAGAGCCTCATCGGAAAAGTTGATGTAATTTATGCTCCGACAGACAACATGATTGCAGCCGGTATGGCAACAGTCGCACAGGTTGCCAACGACAATAAGATTCCGACAATCGTCGGTGAAGACGGTATGGTAAAATCCGGCGGGCTTGCAACATACGGTATTGATTATTATGCACTTGGAAAACAGACAGCAGCAATGGCTGTGGACATTCTGAAGAACGGAAAGAAAACTGCAGATATGCCGATTCAGTATCTTGAAAACTGCACGCTCAGTATAAATCAGGAAACTGTTGCAAAACTTGGAATTACGCTCCCTGCTGATTTAAAATAACCCTTTCTATATTCCGGAGACAGAAAACGGCTGTCTCCAGTCCGTTCTCCCGCTGTCTGCGGGAGAACGTCAGATATTCTTCCCTGTTTCAGTTTTTTAAAATTCAGTTTATTGCATAAAAACATATTTTTTCTCCTTCCGGATATCTTCTCACGTTCCCTCAGAATCTATATAATTAAAGGATATTTATTGTTGGAGTACAAAAGATGGGACTTTTACTTGCCATGCAGGGCGCGGTCTCGCAGGGAATCCTGTGGAGCATCATGACGCTCGGCGTCTATCTTACATTCAGAATCCTTGATATTGCCGATCTTACTGTCGACGGTAGTTTTGCAACAGGCGGAGCCGTTACCGGCGTACTTATTGTTAATGGCGTGAATCCGCTGATTTCGCTGCTCATTGCTTTTTTGATCGGCATGCTTACCGGCCTTGCCACGGGACTTATGCATACGAAAATAAGAATTCACGTGCTGCTTGCAAGTATCCTTACGATGATAGCATTGTATTCAATCAATATCCGCATTATGGGAAAAGCGAATACGCCGCTGCTTGGTGTGAAGACTGTCATGTCTTTTTTTACTGAGCATCTTGGCATGAATACGACTATGGCCTCTCTCTTTGTGGGCTGCTGTTTTGTTGTGGTGATTGTCTTCCTCATGTACTGGTTTTTCGGAACTGAACTTGGCAGTGCAATTCGTGCGACGGGAAATAATGAACATATGGTGCGCGCTCTCGGTGTGAATACTGATCAAATGAAAATACTCGGACTTATGCTTTCAAACGGTCTCGTAGCTCTTTCAGGCGCACTCGTTGCGCAAAGCCAGGGGTATGCGGATGTCGGAATGGGCACCGGAACTATCGTTATAGGACTTGCATCTATAATTATCGGTGAAGCCGTATTCGGAAAACATTTCGGTTTCTGGTACACTCTGATTTCCGTCGTGTTCGGTTCAATCATCTATCGTATTATTATTGCAATCGTTCTTCAGCTCGGCCTTAAATCGACAGACTTGAAATTGTTTACGGCGATTATTGTTGCAATCGCGCTTTCGGTTCCTGTGTTAAAGGAACAGACTATACGCCGCAGGAGGTCTGCGATTCCCGGAGTCCTTCTTACCGATGAAGAGCTTCCTGCTGACTCGGATGCGACTCCCGATACAGTGGAAAAAGGCTGAGCCGGAATCATGTCACCACTGGCGCACAGGCTCTGCCTGATCTTTTACTAGGAGAAAATATGCTGAAATTATTCAATGTATCAAAGACATTTAATCCGGGCACAATAACCGAGAAGTCAGCCCTTAATAATATTAATCTTGAACTGGATGATGGTGATTTTGTCACAGTCATAGGCGGAAACGGGGCCGGTAAATCAACTTTGCTTAACCTTATTGCAGGTGTTCATTACACTGATACCGGTTCGATTTTTCTTGACGGTATGGACCTTACCGGAAAGCCTGAATATATACGTGCAAAATATCTCGGACGCGTTTTCCAGGATCCGATGATGGGTACGGCTGCGAATATGCAGATAGAGGAAAATCTTGCTATGGCGATGCGCCGCGGAAAGAGGCGTGGTCTTGCATGGGGCATTCAGCCTGCAGAACGTAAGTTGTACCGTGAGAAGCTTGCGCTGCTTGATTTAGGACTCGAAGACCGTATGACCGGAAAAGTAGGGCTGCTTTCCGGCGGACAGCGTCAGGCACTTACCCTGCTTATGGCTACGCTCCGGAAACCGAAACTGCTGCTGCTCGACGAACATACGGCGGCTCTTGATCCTAAGACTGCAAAAAAAGTACTTGAACTTACGGAACAGTTTGTAAACGCGGACCATCTGACGACTTTTATGGTTACGCATAATATGAAAGATGCAATCCGTTACGGTAATCGTCTCATTATGATGAGCGAGGGACGTATTATCTATGATGTCAGGGGAGAAGAAAAAAAGAACCTTAAAGTTGAAGATTTGCTCATAAAATTCGGTTCTGCAGGGATGGAGGATACAGCCAGCGACAGAATGCTGCTCGGCTGATGGTACCGCAGTCTGTATATTATTTGAGATAAAAATTATATATCTTTATTCAGGTAATATTTGTATAACAGTGTTATAATTAATACTGTTTATGGACCGGCTGCAGAATATCCAATTTCTATAGCCGGTCTAAATAGTTAATTTAAAAAAGGTAATAGCATGCTGAATACATGAAGCTGGATTTATTACCATTTCCGGAGTTCCTATATGAGAGATGTTGATTCAAAACGAAACGGGCTGATTCCCTCCTTTCCTGCAAAGATGAATGTTTTTTATTTTGCAGTCTGCCTTGTCCCTGACCTTGTCTTAATTCCGCTTCTTTGTTTTATTAATGAATTTACTGTTGGGCAGTTTTTCCTGATATTTACTACGCCTTTATTCTTTATCGGTTTACTTTTTTGTTCGCTTTTTATTCCCTCTGTTTTCTATCTGTATTGTACTGCGGGACTGTACCGGTTTGACGGAACTTCCGGGGCAATTCATTCCGTAAACGTGATGGCGAAACGTTTTGAAATGATTCATATGCTGTACGGAATTGCAAACGGTTTTTTTGTTTTCTGGCTTATTATAGCCGGATGTAAAATTCATGGAATTGCATATGATTTGCCGGTTTTGTTTTTTACAAGTGTGGGAAACATGTTTCTTTTTGCACTGTTCTCATATATTATTTTCATGCAGCTTTTTGAAGCGCATATTTACAAATTGCCGTTCAGCAGGGCGTATAAATCACTGCCGCTGGTCATACGGAATACACTTGTGGCCTTATTCAGCTGTATTGGAGTACTTTTCAGTACTATTGCCCCGGTGTTTGTTTCGAAGAATGCGGACACGCAGATTTGGACGGTGTTTGTGACGAAAATGCTGCCGATTTCCATCTATGCAGGTGTTATGGCTATAGCAGATACTTATCTGCTTATGCACGGAATTAATACGCGTATTATGGATATTACCGATTTTACGACAAAACTTGTCAATCGTGATTATACGCAGCAGTATCTGCAAGTCCACAGCCGGGATGAATTCGGACTGCTTATTAATGATTTAAACGACTTTTATAGAATCACACAAGGGCTTTTGCGTGCAATTACAGACTCTGTCGCAATTTCTACAGGCTCCGCCGAAGACTTGTCTGATAATATGACCGAGACGTCGGCAAGTATTTCCCAGATAGTTTCAAATATAGATTCCGTTAAAACTAAAATTGTTAATCAGGCTGCAGGTGTTGATGAAGCGCAGTCTACAGTAAAAAGTATGGTTTCATGTATCAGGGAACTGGGCAGCAGTATTGAAAAAGAAACGAAGGATGTGTCTGATTCTTCGTCCGCTGTTGAAGAGATGGTAGAGAATATCCGGTCTGTGACGGAAATCCTCAGCAAAAATGAAGATGCTGTTAATAATTTAAGCAACGAATCAGAACATGGCCGCGAGAAAGTAGAACAGTCCGTCGGGCAGGCAAAAATGATTCTTGAGAAGTCTGCAGGTTTACTTGAGGCGAGCAGTATTATCCAGAGCATTGCGGAACAGACGAACCTGCTTGCCATGAATGCTGCAATAGAAGCCGCACATGCAGGTGAATCGGGGAAAGGTTTTGCTGTCGTATCGGATGAAATCAGGAAACTGGCAGAACAGTCGAATGAGCAGGGGAAAGTAATCAGTGTCCAGCTGCAGGAACTGCAGACGGCGATTGCAACCGTTTCTGACGGAACGACTGATGTTAAAAATCAGTTTGACGTAATATTCAAGTTGTCCGACACTGTAAAGAAGCAGGAACAGGTTGTTATGAATGCCATGCAGGAACAGACAGCCGGAAGTACGCAGGTTCTTGAGTCAATCAGAATGATACGGGAGACAAACAATGCTGTCCAGACAGGAGCTGAAGAGCTTACCGGCAACGGCAGACAGATAGCGGCTAAGATGGACATACTGTCGACCGTAACAGAAGAAATAAATAATGCAATGAATGAAATGTCGCAGGGAACACAGACAATAAATATATCTGTTCAGGACGTGAATACTGCATCTGTTACTAACCGTGACAATCTGCAGAAAATTTCACAGGAAATAGGGAAATTTACATTGAAGGAAGAACGTGCGTAAAGTATTATTAATTTGTCTTTGCAGTGTATTGTTTATTACATCATGTGCTACTACTCCTGTAATCAATGGAAAAGAGAACCAGGGAAAAGAGAATCAAAAAGAGGAATTATTCGACGACTGGGAGTACAAGGGATTCGGAAAAGTGCTGCCTGCATGGGTGGAACCGTATTTTTACGGCGGTGCGGCTGCTGTCAGGTCTGCCTGTGCAGAATACAGCACCAGCGAAATAAAAATAATAAGTGCAGCAGGCTCGGATGTGGATCAGTCAGAACAGCTGCTGATTGAAAGTATCACGGATGACAATACGGACGGATACACGCTTGCAGAATCAGTATGGGTTCATTTACTGAGGAAAGAAGATATTGCTCAGTATAATGGAAAGACCTACGTCTCTTTGTGTTTATACATAAAATAATAATTTACATTTTTCTAACATAAATCAAATCATTCTCTAGTTTTTTGCTGGTAAGGTTACTTCCGTATTCAAAAAGGATACGGAGGTTTTTATGAATAAAAAAATTGCAGGTATAGTGCTTGCGACTTCAATTGCTGCTGCAGGTGCATTTGCTGAGGCAAAAACGAATCTGTGCTTTACAGGAACTCTTAATGCTGCGGACTGGACATTCAATTCCGATGGTTCTACGACAAGCAAATATTTTCAGCAGGGAGAGGATTATAAAGACAGCCTGCTTTCAGCATCAATAGCAACTGATTATGCTGGTGTTAAAGGAGCCGTAAGGTTTGACAGTCTGGCAAATGTCAATTCGACAACTTATCAGGCACTTTATTTTGATTATCTGTACGGCTGGCTTCAGTTTGGCGGATTCAAGGTTACAGCCGGCGGCAGTTTTGATACTCGTTTTACCGATCGTGTAAAAAAGGATATAACCGATATTTCGTTTGTTGAAACACAGAAATACGGTACCTTTAGTGGTGTTGCAAAGGATGCGGATAACCTGTCCAATTCCCTTCTTTCTACTGTCGTAGGCTATACATTTACTTTCGATA
Source organism: Treponema sp. UBA1793 (assembly GCA_002314445.1). GTDB lineage: Bacteria > Spirochaetota > Spirochaetia > Treponematales > Treponemataceae > Treponema_D. The sequence goes on along the minus strand of DCFX01000087.1, from coordinate 6,610 downwards.
CTTCAAAACTGATGCTGAACGGTGTATTGACGACACCTACTTCGGCCTCTATCGGTTCGTCGACAGTCGGAAATAACCAGAAGCAGTCAAATACCGTGATATTCGGAAATTCAACTACCGGTGTTTTCAGCGGATATGCATTTGAGGCTGTTTATCAGAGCCCTGTATTTTCACTTGATGCAATTCTGAAAGTTCCTATGGCAAATCAGCTTTCTGCCGGTGCATATGCAACTGTTGTTCCTGTAAAAGCATGTACTGTTGTTGTCGGCGGCGTATTCGGTTCTGATACCTCAACAACAAATACAACTGTTTCGTCAGTCGGCATTGACGCGCGTGTACGCTATGCATTTACGGATGCTTTGTCATGCACGTTTATGGGGAATTATTCTAATCAGAAAACAACTGTATCCGGAAGTGATACAAATGTTGATGGGAAGTATGCAAACCTTAATGCGACGTATAAAGTAAACGACAATATCTCTGCATTTATCGAAGCCGGATATATTGATGCAGGTACTACTGCAACTGATAAGAGCGATGAAACAGTAAACGGTCTTTTTGGTGCTGTAATAAGTCCCGGTGCAGGTGCAAAACTTTCCGCCGGCATAAGAGCTAAAAAAGTTCTTTCTGATAAAGGTGTATTCGGATTGAGTATACCTGTTGCGTTAGACATTGCACTGTAATTAAAAAATTGTTGAAATTGAATCCCGCGGCTTTTCTGCCCGCGGGATTTTTTTTATGCTTGACATATACCCTTAGGGGGTATTATATTTTATCAGGTAATGGATACCCCTGCAGGGTATCCTGTAAACAGGAGATATGCAGATGGATGAACATATGACACCGGAACTGCAGCAGGACAGCGTCAGTTCCCAGTGCTGCCGGCATAAACATACGCCTCGTGATGCACAGGCTGTTAAACAGCTTCAGAACAGGCTTAACCGTATGATAGGCCAGCTTAACGGTATAAAGAATATGCTTGACGACAACAGGTACTGCGGCGACGTTCTTACTCAGGTAGCTGCTGTCGAAAGCGCACTCCAGAGTTTCGGTTATATCATTCTGCAGAATCATCTTGAGACGTGCGTTGTGGAGGAAATTAAGAACGACAATACTCAGATTCTTGAGGAAGTTGTAGAGCTTATGAAAAAGCTTAAATAGAAAACAGTAATTGTACATCCAGGAGGCAGTGGAGTGAATACGAAAAAATTTTCCGTTACCGGTATGACGTGTGCCGCATGCAGCGCTCACGTTGAAAAAGCTGTAGCTGAAATTCCGGGTGTAAAAAATGTCTCGGTGAGTTTATTGACCAATTCGATGGGCGTTGAATTTGCGTCTCCTGCAACGGCGGAAAGGATATGTGAGGCCGTCGACAAGGCGGGTTACGGTGCCGCGCCGGAAGACACTGGAGGGGCGGATCAGTCTGCAGATGCAGCCGCAAAGAAACGGGCTGCCGGTCGTGAAGCCCTTGAGGATCATGAAACGCCTCGTCTCCTCAGGAGACTTATCGCATCTGTGGTACTGCTTGTACCGCTTATGTATGTTTCGATGGGGCACCTGATGTGGCACTGGCCGCTGCCTGCTGCGTTCGGCGGGAATCCTGCGGCGATAGGTTTGTATGAACTGCTTTTGACAATCGTTATTATGATTATAAACCAGCGGTTTTTTACGGGCGGATTTAAAAGCCTTATACACGGTGCGCCGAATATGGATACGCTCGTTGCGCTTGGGAGCGGAGCCTCGTTTGCATACAGTACCGCAGTACTCTTTCTCATGACCGGCGCTGTGCTTTCCGGTGGAACTCATGCCGCACATGCATATCTGCATGATTTGTACTTTGAATCTGCGGCGATGATTCTGACTCTTATTACTGTCGGCAAAACACTTGAAGCGTACAGCAAGGGAAAAACGACAAATGCCATCAGGAGCCTTATGGATCTTGCGCCGGAAACTGCGCACGTCATCCGGGAAGGGATGGAACTGACGATTCCCGCAGATCAGGTTAGGATTGGCGATACGTTCATTGTCCGCCCGGGGGAAAAAATTCCCGTAGACGGCAGAGTGACAAGCGGAACGAGTGCTGTGAACGAATCAGCTCTTACAGGAGAAAGCCTTCCTGTTGATAAAGCGCCGGGAAGTGACGTAAGCGCCGCGACACTTAACCAGAACGGCTTCCTTACATGTACGGCTGCGAAAGTCGGCAGTGATACTACGCTGAGTCAGATTATCACTATGGTGGAAAATGCAGCTGCAACAAAGGCTCCTGCCGCAAAACTTGCCGACAAGGTTTCAGGTATATTCGTTCCTGTCGTTATCGCGCTTGCCGTCATTACCGGAGTGGTATGGATGATTGCAGGCAGAGAGTTCGGTTTTGCACTTGCACGGGCTGTGAGTGTGCTTGTCATAAGCTGCCCCTGTGCACTCGGACTTGCGACTCCTGTGGCTATTATGGTCGGAAACGGTCTTGGTGCAAAACACGGGATTTTATTCAAAACTGCCGCAGCTCTTGAATCGGCAGGAAAAACCGATATAGTCGTACTCGACAAAACAGGGACTGTGACCGAAGGAAGGCCTCAGGTAACCGACGTGATTCCTGCGGAAAGTGTGACAGAGAAGGAACTGCTCGCTTTAGCCGGTGCGCTTGAAGAAAAAAGCGAACACCCGCTTGCGCGTGCTGTCATGGAAAAGATTCACGAGACTGATACTGCGTACAGACCTGCAGAGGGATTTACGGCTCTTCCGGGATACGGCGTGACAGGAACTGTTGCAGCATCAATGGTTGATAACGGACTGCCTGCTGATACTGAGGCTGCTGCCGCATTCGGCGGAAATGCAGCATTTATTGAAGAGAAAGGTCTGCTTACTCCCGAGATGAAGCAGCAGGGGATAAAACTTGCAGGAGAAGGTAAAACGCCTCTTTATTTTGCCGCCGGAGGAAAGCTGCTCGGCATTATTGCGGTAGCTGATGCAGTGAAGAAAGACAGTGCGACCGCGGTGCGCAGCCTTCATGAACTTGGTATGCAGGTGGTGATGCTCACCGGCGACAACAGACGTACGGCGGAAGCCGTAGCTGCGCAGGTCGGCATTACACGGGTTGTTTCTGATGTACTTCCCGGCGGTAAAGATGCGGTTATTGCACAGCTTGCGTCCTTCGGGAAAGTTATGATGGTTGGCGATGGTATAAACGATGCTCCTGCACTTACGCGTGCCGATACCGGTGTCGCTGTCGGAGCGGGTACAGATGTGGCGCTTGATGCTGCAGATGTCGTGCTTATGAAGTCGACACTTACCGATGTTTCTGCTGCAGTGAAGCTTTCGCGTCAGGTACTCACCAATATCCGCGAGAACTTATTCTGGGCTTTTTTTTACAACGTCATAGGTATACCCGTCGCAGCCGGAGTTCTTATACCGGCATTCGGCATCGTCCTTAATCCTATGCTGGGCGCGGCTGCGATGAGTCTGTCGAGCTTCTGCGTTGTTACAAATGCGCTCCGCCTGAATCTGTTCAATATATACAGAAGGGGACGGAATAGTAAGAAAAAAACTGTACTGCTGCCGGACAATTTGTCCGGTTTTCAGAATATATCGAATAATCATATGGAGGAATCAGGTATGAAAAAAACAATCAGTATTGACGGCATGATGTGCGATCACTGCCGCATGCATGTGGAAAAGGCACTTGCCGCTGTTGACGGTGTGTCGAAGGTTGAAGTAAGCCTTGCAGATAAAAAAGCTGATGTAATGCTCGGCAAAGACGTTACCGATAAAGCTCTTATGGATGCTGTCACTGAAGCGGGATACACTCCGGTGAGCGTAAAAGAGTCATAATTTTTCTGCTACAACGGCACTGCTTTTTTCCGGAATTCTTCGGAAAGGACAGTGCCGCCTCTGATTAATAACATACACTTCCTGTCATTGCCCCCTGATTTCTAAATTTTCTGAAAATAAACGCCAACCGCCACAAATCATTCTTACGCGGAAAAATGCTTACATTGAATATTACCCGGAAAATCACTATTATTATGGAAAGAAAATATTTTGAAACCATAGTAAGGAGTTATTCATGGCAGATACAATGCATCCTTTACAGAAGAATCCTAATTGGAAGGGACGCCGCGGGCCGGTAGTGCTGGTCATTATGGACGGCGTGGGATATGGAAAATATGAAGACGGCGACGCCGTAAAGGCCAGCCGCATGAAGTGGCTTGATAAACTGACAAATATGAGTCCGCATACGAAGCTCAAGGCTCATGGTGTGGCTGTAGGCCTTCCTTCAGATGAAGATATGGGAAACAGCGAGGTTGGACATAATGCGATGGGATGCGGACGCGTCTTTTCTCAGGGAGCAAAACTTGTTGGAAACGCGATTGCGAGCGGCAGTATGTTCGCAGGAGACACGTGGAAGAAACTCGTAAGCACCGTGAAGAATAACGGGTCAACGCTTCACTTTATCGGCCTGCTTTCGGACGGTAATGTTCATTCTCACATAGAGCACCTGAAGGCGATGATCAGCCAGGCAAACAAGGAAGGCGTAAAGACGATCCGCGTACATGCACTTCTTGACGGCCGCGATGTTGAACCGACAAGCGGACTTAACTACTTTAAACCGTTTGATGAATTTCTTGCTTCGTTCGGATGCGACTACAAAATTGCTTCCGGCGGCGGACGTATGTATATAACGATGGACCGCTACAACGCTGACTGGAGCATGGTTGAACGCGGCTGGAATGCACACGTACTTGGAGAGGGACGTCAGTTTGCTTCCGCTGAAGAAGCGATTGAGACATACCGTAAGGAGTCTCCGGGACTTCTTGACCAGGACATGCACGAGTTCGTCATAGCAGAAAACGGAAAACCTGTCGGAACCATAAACGACAGCGACAGCGTTATCTTCTATAATTTCCGCGGCGACCGTGCGCTTGAGATTACGAATGCATTTGAAACACCGGACGGCCAATTTGATCGCTTTGACCGCAAGCGGCTTCCGAAAGTTGAATACGCAGGAATGATGGAATACGACGGCGACCTGCACATCCCGCACCAGTATCTTGTTACACCTCCGGCAATCGACCGTGTTATGGGCGAGTATCTTGTAAAGAGCGGCGTCCATCTGCTTGCAATCAGCGAAACGCAGAAATACGGTCATGTAACGTATTTCTTCAACGGAAACAAGCTCGGCAAGTTCGACGACAAGCTCGAGGACTATATTGAAGTAAAGAGCGACGTTGTGCCGTTTGAGCAGCGCCCGTGGATGAAGTGCGCTGAAATTACCGATAAGGTAATTTCAGCTATCGAAAGCGGAAAGTACCAGCATATCCGCCTCAACTTTCCGAACGGCGATATGGTCGGCCATACAGGCGTATTTAACGCGGTTGTCTGTTCGATGGAAGGTATGGATCTGCAGCTCGGCCGCCTGAAGAAGGCAATCGACAAAGCCGGCGGTATTCTCTGCATAACTGCAGATCACGGCAACAGCGACGATATGTTCGAGCATGACAAGAAATCAGGAAAGGTAAAGATGGACGAGTCGGGTGAACCTATGGCAAAAACAAGCCACAGCCTGAATCCTGTTCCGGGCATTATCTATGACCCCGAATACAAAGGCGATTATGACAATACGAAACTCAACGAAGGTTTGGGAATCAGTTCATGGCCTGCAACAATCATGGAGCTCATGGGGTATGTACCGCCGACAGACTACGATAAGTCGATGATAAATCTGAAATAGAGTAAGGAAACCTCTAAGACTTCGGTTTTTAGAGATGCCCTTAAACTAAGAAATTGAGCTGTCCCGTAAATTATTTTTTCGGGATGGCGCCTGCATCCTCGATATGATAAAAAGGAGACTTTGTACAGTCTCCTTTTTTGTATCTTATAAGAAAAATGAAAGGTGAATTGGTACACCGGATAAACGGGTGTACATCATCTGTACACCGAATTCCGGCTCGATAATTTTAAAATATCCGGCCGGAAAAAACAATTTTCCCTGTAATGGAATTTTATGATTCTGGCTGTATTATTTTATTCGTGCGGAGGGTTTAATACCTCGACCCTTGGGGCGTATGAAGGGTATTAA
>DCFX01000087.1:0-213 GCA_002314445.1 Treponema sp. UBA1793 | reverse complement strand
TATTGATTCTTAAAATAATACTGTTTTCTAAAAAAATCGGTATGATTGGTATCTCTTTCTGCAGTGAATCTGCTGAGAAGTCTGTTGAATGTGCCGGTACAAAGGCCGGGAACAAGGGATATGGCTGTGCATGGATCCTTAATGATGCTTTGGTAGACGGAATTAGTCATAAAAGGAAAAAAAACTGGCGTATTTTTTTCTTTTATTTTAGAC
>DCFX01000059.1:59369-61459 GCA_002314445.1 Treponema sp. UBA1793 | reverse complement strand
GCCCTTTTGTAGAAATAGGATGGACCGAATTTCATGATGTGACCCCGCATGGTACCATACATGAAATTGCAGACAAGTGCAATGAACTTTTACGTCAATCATGTTTGTCAGTACGCGCAAAATAGTGTATGCTTACAGTATGCATAACAGACAGCATGAAATCGGTACTATTTTACAGCGGAAATTCACAGGTTTGGGTATGCAGGTCCGGCGTATACTTATGATATGTGCCGGTGCAGTTCTCATGGCAGTCAACATAAAGACATTTGTACATTCAGGCAATCTTTTCCCCGGCGGATTTTCGGGGCTTACCATTCTCATACAGCATATAGCGGATAAATACTTTTCAATAAAACTTCCGTACAGTCCTTTTATCTTTGCGTTCAACGCAATTCCCGTAGCCATAAGTTTCAAATATATCGGCAGACGCTTTACACTGTATTCATGCATCATGATTGTACTTTCATCGCTGCTTACCGATTTTATCCCCGGATTTGAGATTACGGAGGACGTGCTTCTTTCTGCTGTGTTCGGCGGACTGCTGAGCGCCGCTGCTGTTTATTTGTGCCTGCTTGCCGGCGCGACAGGCGGCGGTACTGATTTTGTTGCCATTTTTATTTCTGAAAAATACGGCAGAGACGCATGGAATTATATTCTCATTTTCAATGCAGCCATCCTCTGTGCTGCGGGAATTATGTTCGGATGGAACAGGGCGCTTTATTCAATACTGTTTCAGTTTACGTCGACTCAGCTGCTCAATTCCGTGTACAAACGCTATCAGAAAGCAACATTGTTCGTTATTACGGACAATGCCGCAGAGGTGTATAAAGTTATTCACGATACGACGAATCATGATGCGACACTGTTTACCGGCACAGGCTGTTACGGAAATACAAAGCGCGACATGCTGTATTCCGTCGTAGCAGGAGACGATGTGCGAATCGTAACAAAGAAAATTAAAGAAGCTGATCCACATGCGTTTGTTAATATTGTCCGTTCCCAGGGTATCCTCGGACGGTTTTATGTACGCCCCAATGATTAAACGCTTGTTGATATTCCTGCGATTTGTGTTATACTTATCGATATGAATAATGCAGGTATGCTGATTCTTAATAATCTTCCGTGGTTCTGGATTGCAGTGATGATTGTCTGCATCGTGATAGAATCATTAACCCTGACCCTGACGACGCTCTGGTTTGCTTGCGGTGCGTTTGTGACGATTTTCATTTCCATGACTCCGCTGCCGTTCCGCTGGCAGGTACTCATTTTTGCAGTTATTTCATGCGTGCTGCTTGTTCTTACACGTCCGCTGCTGCTCAAAAAGATGAATAAACGCAGGGAAAGTAAAACGAATGTTGATGCCATTATAGGGCAGGAAGTTCTGGTGACAAAAACAATAACGCAGTTTGATAAAGGTGAAGTGAAATGCAGCGGAACTTACTGGCCTGCGGAAAGTAAGGATGGCAGCGAACTTCCTGAAGGGAGTGTCTGCAGAATTCTGAGTATACAGGGCAATACCGTGACGGTTGAAGCCGTGGAAAATTAGTCTATAAAAGGGGTACGAAGATGTCTGTTTATGTAATTATCGTTCTTATAGTAGTTGTGATGGTGCTTGTCATTACGAACATCCGCATCGTCTCGCAGTCTCAGGCCGCTGTCCTTGAACGTCTGGGTGCATATGCTGCGACGTGGAACACAGGCCTTCACGTGAAAATTCCGTTCATCGACAGGATCGCGGCAAGAATGAGCCTTAAGGAAAAAGTTCTTGATTTTGCTCCGCAGCCTGTTATTACGAAAGATAACGTGACGATGATGATAGATACCGTTATTTATTTCCAGATAACAGATCCGAAACTGTATGCATACGGCGTCGAAAATCCGATAAGCGCCATAGAAAATCTGTCTGCGACAACGCTCCGCAATATAATCGGTGATCTTGAACTTGATGAAACGCTTACAAGCCGCGACGTTATTAATACAAAAATGCGCAGCATTCTCGACGAGGCGACGGATCCGTGGGGTATTAAGGTAAACCGCGTTGAAGTAAAAAATATTATTCCGCCCGAAGCAATCAAGGAAGCGATGGAAAA
>DCFX01000059.1:0-59043 GCA_002314445.1 Treponema sp. UBA1793 | reverse complement strand
CAGAGCGCCATTCTCGTCGCGGAAGGACAGAAGCAGTCTGTTATCCTTGCAGCGGAAGCGCAGAAGGAATCTGCAATCAGAAAATCGGAAGGCGAGGCACAGGCAATCATCACCGTGCAGAAAGCAACAGCACAGGGACTTCAGATGATAAAAGATGTTGCGGCCGACGAGGCTCTTATCAGACTGCGCAGCCTGGAGACATTTGAGAAAGTTGCAAACGGACAGGCAACGAAAATCATCATCCCGTCAGACATCCAGAACCTGGCAGGTATAGTTACAAGTATTACTGAAATTGCAAAAGATACAAAACCCGCGGCCGCGAAAAAGTAACCGCCGTTTTTGAGATGGAAACAAGCCTGTATCAGAGATTGAACAGGCTTGTTTTGTTTTTAAAGATGCTGTAAATTTCTGCAGACTGTGATAGACTTCGTTCATGTCAGAAAATCAATTTGATACACTTACGTGGAATGTAATGCTTGAAAAGTATCCGGTCGTTTCCAATCCTTCAATCGCAGCATATCATACTATTCTTTCTCAGGATTTTCCTTCATTTCTTACAAGATACCTGACGCTGCCGCTGCTGAAACGGTTGTCTGGAATAGGGCTGCTTTGCGGAACTGACTGGACGCCGCTGTACCGGAACCGTTTTTATTATTCACGGCTTGATCACAGTACGGGCGTTGCATTGATTATCTGGCATTTTACGCACGACAAAGCTCAGACCCTTGCGGGACTGCTGCACGATGTTTCCACACCGGTATTCAGTCATGTGGTTGACTTTAGAAACGGCGATGCACTTACGCAGATGAGCACCGAGAATGAAAATGCGCACATGGTAAAAACTGATAAGGCGCTTGGCGCGCTTCTGGCAGAAGACGGACTTACAGCGGACGATGCAGCAGATTATCACCGGTATCCCGTCGCGGACAATGAAGTCCCGCAGCTTTCCGCGGACCGCCTTGAGTACATGTTTCCGTCCGGTATGGTGCTGGATGGAAGCTGGACTCTTGAAGAGATTGCGGACGTATACGGCGATATTGTCTTGTGCCGTAATGAAAATAATAATCCGGAACCGGGGTTCCGCAGCAGGGAGCGTGCGGAGGAATACTGCCGGAAATTCTGCAGTATCGGTCATATACTGCAGCTTAATGAAAATAAGCTCACCATGCAGCTGCTTGCTGAAATTATTAATCAGGCGGTAAAAACCGGTATTCTGAACGAACAGGAATGTTATGAACTCAGTGAACGGGATATAATTAAAAGATTCGACTCATATACAGCAGATGATATTTTTTCACGTTATTACCGTACATTCCGTACGATGATACACATTGAGCATACAGAAAAACCGCTTCCCTCGCATTTCTGCGTATCGCTTAAAGTGAAACAGCGGTACATAAATCCGCTCGTTGCTGAAAAAGGGAAAAAAGACGACGGGCTGTTTTCCGCCCGCCGTCTCAGCGATGTTTCTCCCAGCGCCGCACGGATTATCAGCGACTTTCTTTCATATACCGATACTCCGTACGGGTGCGTAAAGTTAGCGTAATTATTTGAGGCAGGACATATCGAGCTTGTCGAATCCTTTGAGCAGATCCTGCGCTATGCTCCTGATTTTCGCAAGATCCCCTCTGCGTCCGCCTTCAATATTAAGCGGCATGACAGGATCGTGCAGACTCATACGGAGCAGCATCCAGCCCTGAATATCGCTGTTGTGGAACGAGATGCGGATTCCTTCATATGATTCCGGCATGTCGTATCCGGCCGCTTCGGCCCGTTTTTTGAATTCCGCCAGTATATTGCTGCCGTACGATTTAAATTCTTCCGTGTTTATTTTGAACCGGTATTCAACCTCTTCAACGAGCGGCGGCAGCTTTGCTATAAGGCTGTCTATCGTCGTTCCCTGCTTTGCGGCCTGTGCGACCGCGATTATTAATTTTACGGCGAGAAAGGCTCCGTCGTCGAGATAGTAGTTGTCTTTCAACGCACCGTGACCCGATGTTTCCATCGCAAGCGGAGAAATAATTCCTTCTGCATTAAGCTCCCTGCATTTGTCGATGACGTTTTTATACCCGCGCATATATCTTAAATGCTTCATACCGAGAACGTTCTGCAGAAAATCCGTAAGACGGTCTGACGTGACCGAATCCGTAACGATAGTTCCGCCCGGATACGACGGTGCAAGAATTGCGGAAATCATTGCGATGATGGCATCGCGGTTTACTTCCGCTCCTGTATGCAGGACGGCAGACATCCTGTCGACATCCGTGTCGAAGATAAGCCCGAGATCCGCATGATTATTTACAGTTGCACTGCGGACCGCTTCCATTGCCGCCCTGTTTTCGGGATTCGGAATGTGGTTCGGGAACATACCGTCCGGTTCAAGAAACTGGCTTCCGCTGGTATCGGCGCCGAGCGGATTCAGTATGCTGCTTACGAAAAATCCTGCGTCTCCGTTTCCCGCATCTACGACGATTTTCAATCCTTCAAGGGGGCGGCTTCCTTCATCTGCATCCAGCCCGGAGCATATTGTTTTTTTCAGATGATCTGCATAGAGAGAAAGCAGATCAATTGTTGTGCATTTTGAAATATCAGCCTGTACGCTCCGCAGTCTGCACGCCTGCTCAAGTATCGCCGTTATATCTTCATGTTCAAGACCGCCGTCCCTGTTAAAAAATTTTATACCGTTGCGGTTAAAAGGAAGGTGGCTGGCAGTTATCATGACTGCACCGTCGTACTTCGTTTCAGGAAATACAATCGACATGAACATGGCTGGCGTCGTTGCAAGTTTGCAGTCGACTGCCGTAACGCCGCGGGCAGTAAGCCCCTGTGCGACAGCTGTGCCCAATGCCGGTCCCGAAATGCGGGCATCGCGTCCGACGCCGATTGCAAGCGTATCTGCCGGTTTTCCTGTTTTTGCGGCAAGCCATAACGCGAAAGCCTGCCCGATGCGGTTGCACGAATCTTCAGTGAGATTGACGCGCTCGTCCGCAACTCCCTCTACGGCAACTCCCCGGATGTCGCTGCCGTTCTGCAATTTCATTATATCTGAATCTGTCATGCAGTCATTATATACCAATGAGGCGTTATTGTCATTTATACTGGTGATTTACAGCTATATGCATTTGTGATATACTCGCAAAAATGCCTGGAGGACTATGACATGTTAAAAGGACGTCACCTTATTGAACCGGATGACCTTTCAGTAGAGGAAATCGATGAAATTTGTTCGCTTGCAGAACAAATGATTGTTGATCCAGTTGCTTTTCAGGACGTGTGTCGCGGGAAAATTCTCGCGACACTTTTTTTTGAGCCGAGCACCAGAACGCGGCTTTCCTTTGAAGCTGCAATGCTTCATCTGGGAGGTTCCGTTGAGGGATTTGCCGATGCACAGAGCAGTTCTGCATCGAAGGGCGAGACTCTTGCAGATACAATCCGCGTGGTTTCGTCGTATGTCGACATAATCGCAATGAGGACTCCGAAAGAAGGTGCGTCGCTGCTCGCGAGTGAATATTCTGACTGCCCCGTCATCAACGCAGGGGATGGGGGGCATTTTCATCCGACGCAGACGCTTACCGACCTTGTAACGATAAGGCAGCTGCGCGGAGGATTCGAGGGACATACCATAGGTTTCTGCGGCGACTTGAAATTCGGACGTACGGTGCACAGTCTTGTTCAGGCAATGTGCAGATATAAAGACAGCAAATTCATTTTCATAAGTCCGCCGGAATTAACAATTCCGGAATATATCATGGAAAACGTTCTTATACCGGCCGGTGTCCCGTACGAAACGGCAACCCGTCTTGAGGATGTTATCGATCAGGTCGATATCCTGTATATGACCCGCGTGCAGAAAGAAAGGTTTTTCAACGAGCAGGATTATATCCGGCTCAAGGACAGCTACATTCTTGATAAGAATAAAATGAAACTTGCCCGAAAAGATATGATAGTGCTTCATCCTCTTCCGCGTGTGAATGAGATTGCGCCTGAAGTTGATGAAGATCCCCGCGCTGCATATTTTAAGCAGGTGAAATACGGTATGTACGCGCGTATGGCGCTGATTTCAAAAATTACCGGATGTCTGTAATTAGAACAGGAGTGTGTATGAACGTAGATACTATTAAAAACGGTCTTGTTATTGATCATATCCGTGCCGGCTGCGGCTGGAGAATATTCCAGTGGCTGGGACTCGACAAAGCTCCTTTTACGGCGGCTCTGATTATGAACGTTCCTTCCCGGAAAACCGGAAAAAAGGATATTATTAAAGTTGATAATATTATCGATATAGATTTTTCCGTCCTTGGCTTTATCGATCCGAACATCTGCGTTAATATTATTAAGGATGAGACGATTGTGCGGAAAATAAACATGGAACTGCCGACACGCGTACAGAACGTTTTTCATTGTAAAAATCCGCGATGCATAACGGCGACAGAGCATTATGTTCCTTCCACATTCCTTCTTGTTGATAAAGAGAAAGGCCTGTACCGCTGCGAATACTGCGACGCGCTTTATATTGCAGGTGAGGGCGGCAATCCCGTGGAGACAAGGACATGATACGCGCTCTGCTTATTTATAATGCACGACTTGTTGATGAATCGATTGATACTCCGGGTGCAGTTCTTGCCATTGATGACAAAATAAGGGCAGTATACACCGGCTATTTTACAAACCGGAAGACTGTCGAATCGCTTGCTCTTTCCGTTCTCGCGGAGGACGGATACGGAAACTGTGCGATAGAATATCATGATGCGGGCGGACTGACTCTTACGCCCGCGTTTATCGACATGCATGCCCATTTGCGTTATCCGGGGCAGACGCAGAAGGAAGATTTGAATACAGGCCTTCATGCGGCGGCAGCCGGCGGTTTCGGTTCTATTGTTGCTATGCCCAATACAACACCGGTAATTTCGTCACGCGACATGGCGCTTGGTATTGACGGCGAAGCGTCTTCTTTCAGGCTGACGAATCTTATTCAGTCGGTGAGCATTACAAAGGACTTCGGCGGATCGGATATAAGTCACCTCGATCTTCTTGATCCTTTGAGGATTCCCCTTATTACGGAAGACGGGCATGAAGTCGAAAGCGCGGCCGTCATGCTGAACGCAATGCGCAAAGCTGCAAAACTCGGCCTTATAGTAGGCTGCCACTGCGAAGACCCTTCTCTTGCGGCTGCAGCGAAGCCGTACCGGCAGGAAGCGCTGAAGACAATGGAAGCGTATCACCTGACTGCATGGGGCGGCTCGGCCGATGAAGACGACATTCCTGACATTGTGCTTGATAAGATAGAGATGCTTCTTACGCAGGCGAACGATCTGCTTGCGGTTGCGGAAAATACGGCTACAGTACGCAATATAGCACTTGCCCGTGAAGCAGGATGCCATGTTCATATAGCGCATGTGAGTACGGCTGCCGCTATGGATGCAGTACGCGCGGCAAAAGATAACATCCGAGATGAAGAAGCTGATTATGCAGCAGACGAAGCTGATGCGGCGTATGATGCGTCAATAGACGGAACGCGGTATACACCTGCACCTCGTGCAGAAGAGTCATTCCATGTTACCTGTGAAGTAACTCCCCATCATCTTGCTTTATGCGGTACAGACGAACCGTTTATCCGCGCACTTGTTAATCCGCCTCTCAGAAGCGAGGACGACAGGGTCGTGCTGCTTGAGGGATTACGAGACGGTACGGTGGATGTTATTTCCACCGATCATGCACCTCACACACTTGAAGACAAAGCTGGCGGTGCGCCCGGTTTTACCGGGTTTGAGACTGCATATGCAGTATGCAATACGATTCTTGTCGAAGGCGGGCAGCTCGGCGCAAAGAGATTGTCGCAGCTGATGTCTGCAAATCCCGCTCGTATTCTGCATCTTAACAAAGGACAGCTTACAGCCGGCTATGACGCCGATCTGGTGCTTACCGATCCGGAAGAGAGATGGACGGTAGACAGCACGAAATTTAAAAGCAAGGGAAAGGCGACACCTTTTGACGGTACGATGCTTACCGGGAAAGTGCGTGAATTATTTATTGGCGGGAAAAAAGTGTTATAGAGAACCCCTGAAAACTTCAGTTTTTAAAGATGCCCTATAGTCTTTTCACTACAGGTGATGAAACGGTATAGTAATACCATGCAGTTTTCAAATGTTTTTGTCATCATCTATTGTGTTGGGGTTATTTTTTCAGTTTTGCTGAATCAGTGGCTGGAATATGCCGATTTTTCATTCCGCCGTAAACACGGACATGAAATTCCGCAGGAACTTTCAGCATTTATTACCGCCGGTGACCAGGAAAAAACATGTGCGTATGAAAACGCAAAGTATAAGGTATTTATCCCTGAACATCTCGTAACGGCAGCATTTGATGTGTTTCTTTTGTTCAGCGGATTTTATCCGTATCTGTTCAATTCATTATGGGATTTGACCGGAAATGCCTATTTCACAACCCTGCTGTTTGCATTGTGTGCGGCTGTCCCAGCTGCATGTATCTCCCTGCCGTTTGAACTGTACAGTGAATTTGTCATTGAAAGAAGATTTTCATTTTCTACAATTACGTTCAAACTGTGGCTGCAGGATAAAATAAAATCGACTATTATTACTCTGATTGTCGCGTCATTTTTATTAACTGTCATGACAGTACTGCTGGAACATGCAGACAACTGGTGGTGGGCGTTAGGCACCGTGTATGTCTGTTTTTCGCTGCTTGTGTCGTTTATTTATCCGCGGTTCGTTGCACCATTATTTAATAAATTTACTCCCCTGGAAAACGGCGGACTCAGGGAGCGTGTTGTTGATTATCTGACACAGACGGGATTCAATGCCAGCGGAGTATTTATTATGGATGCATCGAAACGCAGCAACCATTCAAATGCGTATTTTACGGGTTTCGGCAAAAACAAGAGGGTTGTACTTTACGACACGCTTGTGAACCAGCTTACCGTAGATGAACTCGGAGCTGTGCTTGGACATGAACTCGGGCATTATAAAAAACATCATATCGTCAAACGGTTGTGCATAATGGTGCCCGTTGTGTATGCAGTGTTGTTTATTGTGAACCTCTTTATCGGCACGGAACAGTTATATACGGGTTTCGGATTTTCTGTTGAGGACCAGGTGTTTCCCCATATGAAGTTCATAGGTTTGTTCCTGTTGTCCGAAATATTCGGCGGCTACGGAATTCTTGCAAAAGTTATTGAGAACGCTTTTTCCCGCAGAGACGAATATGCCGCAGATCAGTTTGCGGCTCAGCTTTGCGGTTCGGGACAGCCTCTTGCGACTGCGCTTATAAAACTTAATAAAGAAAACAAAAGCGAAATCCAGCCTGCCCGGATATACAGTATATTCAATTATTCACATCCGACTTTATTGGAGCGGATACGTGCTGTTGAGTAACCATTATACATCTATAACGCATTTCCGGTATTGTTTCTGTATTACCTCTGCAAGATATTCTTTTGGAGCCTTTCCCGTGAAATTTTCGAAGTCATGAATAAAATGGGACTGGTCGTAAAAATGGTAGTCAGCTGCAATTTTTGACATGCTGCTTACATTTCCGGAGTTCATGCAGCTGATGACGCTCTGGAGTTTCAGGATGCGGCAGAATTGTTTTGCACTTATTCCCGCCTCTGATTCAAAAACATAGTTGATATATCTGGCGGAATATCCTGTCAGCTTTTCGAGCTCTGAAATTGAAATCATGCCCTCTTTGTTGTTTATAACGCGGCATATCTGTCGGAAAAGTTCATGCTGCTTTTTTTTTGTTGCGCTCAAACAGAATTTATATCCGTTTAAGAATGTGAGCATACGGCCGTCGAATGTCTGCTGGTCGGACATGAGATGATGAAGCTGCTTCATTTCGGGAAAATCAGCCAGCGGGACTTTATTATTAATAAGCTCTTTTACCGGCAGATTAGTAAAACAGGGATTTTCTCCCGGCAGGAATCTGACGCCGAAATAGTCTGTCCCGTTTTCAATGGAAATGATTTTCTGATCCACTGTAGAACCGAATACTTCTGAGGCCAGTCCGCTTTTATTGTATGCAAAAATAATATTGCTGCAGCCGTCCGGGACGAGAGAAAGAAATACGGGTTTTTCAGTCGCAATATGACAGCTGAAAAAATGAGAGATACCGTATGTCGTCATAAGATGCTGACAGAAACTGTCCGTTTTCAGAACAAGATATGGCTGAATCGTATGAAGATGGATATCATTTTGAAAACCTTCCATGATTATACCTCCCGTATTGTTAATAAAAAAAGGCGTGAAAAGTACATAGACTTTTCACGCCTTCGTGTAAAAATATTGTGCCATAAAAAATGAAGTGTGTCAACAAAATGAAATGCCCGCGCAGCCGGTAACAGGAGGTGATTGCAGGGCTGCGCGGGCCGGAATGAAATTACATAGCCGTTTTAAATCTGTCATATCTGAGCGGTTGTATGTCTGCGGGAGTTTTCCCTGTCGTGATAAGCTCAGCAGTGTTATATCCTGCCGCGGGACCGATTCCGAACCCGTGTCCGGTAAAACTGCATTCGACGTACAATCCCGGAATTTCATCAATTTTGCTGACTGTAGCAACCTCATCTGCACATTCGTCCATGAATCCTGCCCATGCGCGGACAATTTTTGCATCTTTCAAAATAGGAAAATATTTCATAATGCCGCGGCTTGTGCACGACGCAAAGCTGCTGCTTGAGGACGGATTTGCATAATCTATTGCATACCGCTCATATCCTGTATGACCGCCGAAAACAAAGGAACCGTGTTTTGTCTGATGGCCGTAAAAATCAGCTTCGGCAGTACCGAGCATCTGCTCGAACATCTGCGGTTCAGCTTCCGTAACAAGACATTCGAGTTTAACTTTGCGCATCGGAATATTAATACCGACTCCGTCAAGGAGGGGTTTGCTTTCAAATCCGGCTGCGACAACGACAGCTTCTGCTTCAAATACGGCTTCTGAGGTAATAACCTGCCGCATGGTACCGCAGACTGTACGCAGCTGTACGACAGGGCAGTCAGTATAAAACTGTACGCCGAGTTCGCGTGCCTTTTTGTAAAAACCGAGCGTTGTCGTAAGGGGATTCGCGTGCCCGTCTGTCGCGCACCAGCTCGCACCGACGACTTCATCGGATAAATACGGGTTTATTCCTTTTACTTCCGCAGCACTTATCATTTTTACGTCGAGTCCGCATTTGACGGCATTCTCCGTCAGTTTTGTCAGTATTCCAAGATGCCTGTCTGTTTTGCCGAGACGCAGGTTGCCTTTTTGTTTGTATTCCGTGTCGACGCCGAGTTCTTCCGAAAGGTGGGGCCAGATATTCTTTACGCCCCAGATCATGAGCGGAAGTTCTTTCGGGTTTCGTCCCGACTGACGCACACCGCCGCCGTTGCGGGAGGAACCTCCGTTACCGATATAGTTGCTGCCTTCGAGCACGATGACGGACATTCCCTTTTTTGCAAGATAATATGCTGTCGAACATCCGACAATTCCTGCGCCGATAACAATTACATCTGCTGTCGTTTTCATCTTATGCCTCCTCTTCGTTGCCGAGCGTGCTCATCTCTGTCGGACGTACAGGCCCGCGGCTTGATGCCGGTTCGACTTCGGAAGGCGCGATATGCAGTTCGGATGCAATGATTCCTTTCACCAGGCGGGCGCAGGTCTGTCCCTGACATAATCCCATACCGCAGCGCAGGTACCGGCGTATTTCCGGCATGGTGAACATGCCTTCGTGTACCGCCTGTCTGATTTCGCCTTTTGTCACTTCTTCACAGCGGCAGATTAGTAGGTCGTCGTCTCTGCCCGGAACAAACGGTCCTATATCACGTAATCGGTCATTCATGTTATAACTCCTGTTTTATCACACCGCTTTGAAAAAACGCGCTTTCATTACAAATTCGGCAGGGACTTTCATTGTCACCAGATTTGTGTGGTCGAATGCGGGTAATGATTTTACATCGATGATTTCGGCATCGCAGACGGTCTTTCCGTCACGGCCGAGCCCTTTTCCCTTATCGCCTTTTTCCGGCAGCGGTAAAAATTCGTACGGCATCGTGATGCTCGCAAAACCCGGCTCGTAATTTTCATTTACGAGAAAGATAGCCTGACCGGAACATGATGCGACGCACAGTCCGCAGCCGGTACACGGTGCAGGATTTTCAACGACTGGCAGGGACGTAATATGGGAACCTATTTTGATGCAGTGTTTCACGCATGCGTCCTGACACGGATTGCAGGGAATATTCTGCGTGCACTCAATTACCGGATGAATTCCTTTCTGGCTGGTTACTCCCGGAAAATGTATTATTTCACCGTCTGCTACGAATCCTTTTGTGAGCAGATTCATCGAAACCGGAATGCCTTCCTCCGTCTTCTCAATTAATTTGCCTTTGTTCCCCGGCGCGAACATCCCCTGACGCAGACTGTCCAGATCGGCTGTACATTTTTCAAGTGAATTTTCCGTTTCGGTTTCTTTGCAGAAGCCGAGTTCATATGCCGCGCGGATACCGGCCATTTTTCCTTTTATCATTGCCGAGCTCGCTTCTTCTATGCCGGATACATCTCCTGCTGCAAAAAGCTGCGGTATCGAAGTTTCTCCGTATTCATCTACGACAGGTACTTCTCCTCCGCGTCTTGGATTGTCTTCCATAGTGCAGCCTGACATTTTGAGCAGCTGAGACATCGGGGAAAGGCCGACTGCAATACAGATAGTGTCCACGTCGAACTGTTTTTCCGTTCCCGGAATCGGTTTAAAGTGATCGTCCACTTCTCCGATAATGACCCCAGTAACGTGGTCTGTGCCTTCTGCTTTAATAATCGTATGCGAGAGGTAGAACGGGACTCCTGTCCGTGCAACTTTTGCTGCGTGTACACCGTATCCTCCGATACGCGGTGCAGCATCTACAAGTGCGGCTACTTCGCATCCTGCCTGCAGCAGCTGGAAACTTACTACGAGCCCTACATTGCCGCTGCCGAGCATCAGGATACGGTTTCCCGGTTTTATGCCGTGAAGATTCATAAGAGTCTGGGCTGCACCTGCCCCGATGACACCGGGAAGCGTCCAGTTTTCAAACGGCACCATATTTTCTGCAGCGCCTGTCGCAATGATGATGCTGTCGCCTTTATAGTGGTACATTCCGTCACCATGCTTTACCATGATTTCCTTGTCAGGATAAAGACCTGTAACGGTGGCGTTGAGCCTGACTTCTACACCCGTCGCGGCTGCTTCCTTCAGCAGCTGTTCGCCTATTTTAAAACCCCGGATTTTTGCTTTATGTTCTTTTGAACCGAAAAATTTATGAATCTGCTTAAATAGCTGGCCGCCGGGTTTTTCATTTTCATCGAAAACGATTACTGACATCCCCCTTTTTGCAGCTTCAATACCTGCGCACAGCCCTGCGGGACCTGCTCCCACAACAATAAGATTATATCGTTTCATAGTGTGTCATCCTTTTTAGCAGAACAGCCGTACTGCGTTCTGACTTCCATACCCTCTTTCAGAGGAGTAACGCATGTACGGATATTCGGTTTTCCGTCGACAATCATAACGCAGTCCGTGCATCTTCCGATTGCACAGAAGATACCGCGTGGTTTGTGCTGCTTTGCGGTATAACGATGAATCATGATTCCGCCTGCCTTTAAAGCCGCAGCAATCGGTTCCCCTTCATATCCTTCCATATTTTTGCCGTCAAAAGAAAATGAAACGAGACGACCTTTCTGCGGTGTTCCCAATATGGGATGTTCAGCAATTCTGTTTTGCATACAGCCTCCAGCCATTTTGTAACAATCTGCATTATAACGATATGTTTTTTTTGTTATTGTAAAAAACGGAATTGTAAAAATCAGAATTGACTTTTAAAAAATAAATATCCATCATGGGTACAGTTGAAAATATCGAACGGAAAACTACATACGTATTTTCGTATGCTTTAACTATTTTATTAATAATACACTTGACTGTGTAAGGAGCATCGGATGAAGCAGAATACGGATTATCCTGAAGTCGATTTTTTGTATCTTAGTGAACAGGATATGATTAAAGCCGGCGTTGAAGACATGGCCGGCTGCATAGACACGATGGATGAACTTTTTTCTCTTATCGGAAAAGGCGATTACCGCATGGGCGGTCCGAACGGAAATGAACACGGCATCATGATGAAGTTTCCAAAAGAATCGGACGTTCCCGGAATGCCGCTGCTCTGTCCCGATTATCGTTTTGTTGCAATGCCTGCGTATGTCGGCGGCGGGTTCCGGTTGTGCGGTATAAAATGCTACGGTTCAAATCAGACTAACAGAGAGCAGGGCCTTCCCCGGTCTATTCTCATGCTTACGCTTATGGATATGTATACCGGCGCTCCGCTGGCATATATGTCGGCAAATGTACTGAGCGCCATGCGCACGGGTGCCGTTCCCGGTCTTGGAGTAAGATATCTTTCCGTGAAGGATACGAAGACCGTAACGATTGTCGGACCGGGAGTTATGGGAAGAACCGCGATGCTTGCGTTTGCAACGGAGAAGCCCGGCATTACAACAGTGAAGATAAAGGGAAGGGGACAGAAAGGAATCGATGATTTTATTGCGTTCTGTAAAGAGAAATGCCCGAATATTAAAAATTTTATTCAATGTGAAACGGAAGAGGAAGCATGCAGAGATTCTGACATAGTTTATTTCGGCACGACAAACGCTCCCACATATGATGAAAATCCGCACGCAGAGGCAGCGTGGTTAAAACCGGGTGCGCTTGTCATGAGTGCATCAGCCCTGCTCATGGATCACGATTTTCTGGCAGATACAAGCCGCTGTAAACTTGTGTCAGACAATTCAAAGATGTACGAGGGGTGGGCAGCAGGAGCGGAGCTTCCCGTACAGAAAAGCGTGTCGACTCTGCTTGGGATGGCGTTTTATGATGTCGTAGCGGAGGGCAGACTGCCCAAATCCGGCGTTACCGACATCGGCGATATTATTAACGGAAAAGCTGCAGGCAGAACAAGCGAAGACCAGATAATTGTATATGCTGTAGGCGGTATGCCGGTGGAAGACGTTGCATGGGGATATAAAGTGCTGCAGAAGGCAAGAGAAAAAGGAATAGGGATTCCGCTGAATTTGTGGAACAAGCCGGAATTTGCATAAATCGTAAATTAAATCACCAGCCCGACGCAAGCGGAGGGGAACTAATCCCTCCGCACGAATAAAAAAAGGACGTGCGCATGAGAAGCACGTCCTTTTCCTCAAGTCTGAACGGAATTAATCAACATTATCACTTTCACTTTTTTCCAGTCCGGCATCTTTTTTATCCGGCAGAGGGACATCGGGGAACTTACTGTGCAGCGTGTATTCAATGAGTTCGACGCATCTTTCTATCCCAAGACGTTCACTGTTGAGTGTAAGGTCATAGTTGACAGGATTTGTCCAGTAATTTCCGTTTGTATAATGCGCATAATATTCTGCACGGTATTTATCGGTTTCAGTAATTGAGATATCAGCTGTTTCTGCTGTTACTCCCATTTTTTTCATAATCCGCGGTCTGCAGAATGTTCTGGGGGCTTCAATATACAGGCTGAGCGTTCTCTGATTATCCCGCAATATCCAGTCCGCGCACTTGCCGACAATAATACATGATTCCGTTTTTGCAAGTTCCATAATAATTTGTGTTTCATATGCGAAGAGCTGCTCGTCAGAAATAAAGTTCCTGCGTTCCGGTTCCGGATGGGTTCTGCGGGGAAGGGCGTTCAGCATATTTATAAGACCGTTTCTTTTGTTTTCATGAAGTTTTTCGTTCACTTCTTCAAATAATTGTCTGTCTATACCGCTCATCTGCGATGCAAGCGTAAGTATCCTGTTTTCATAACAGTGAATTCCGAGATCTTTTGCGACTTGTGACGCTATTTCCTTGCCGCCGCTTCCGAATCCTCGTGCCACTGTGATTGTGTAGTTTTCCATAGTCGTTCTCCTATTTGTTATCAAGGTTCTTTATATAGCGCTTGAGAAATTCCTGCATGCGGGGATTTTTCGGATGCGAAAAGATGTTCTGCGGAATATCGTCTTCGACAATGTATCCGTTATCCATGAATATTGTGCGCGTCGAAACGTCCCGGGCAAATCCCATTTCGTGAGTTACAATCATCATTGTTAATCCGCCGTCTGCAAGCTGTTTCATGACCTGCAGAACTTCTCCCACCATTTCCGGGTCAAGCGCCGAAGTGGGCTCGTCGAACAGAAGCATTTCCGGCTGCATGGTCAGAGCCCTTGCTATCGCAACCCGCTGTTTTTGTCCGCCTGAAAGCTGCTCCGGATGTGCGTTTATATAGGGAGCCATTCCTACCTGCCGCAGATATTTGATTGCGCGGAATTTTGATTCATCTTTGCTGATTTTCAAAACCTTTGTCGTTCCCGTCATACAGTTCTGAAGAACGGTCATATTGTTAAACAGGTTGAACGACTGGAACACCATTCCTACCTGTGTGCGGAATTTATTAAGTTCTTTTGAACCAGAACCGAGTTTTTCTCCGTGAAAATAAATATTTCCGCAGGTTTTTGTTTCCAGCCCGTTTATACAGCGGAGCAGCGTCGATTTGCCGGAACCCGAAGAGCCGATAATGCAGACGACTTCTTTCGGCTTAATTGAAAAATCAAGATCTTTCAAAACCTGATGCGTCCCGAATGATTTAACAAGATGCTCGACTTTCAAAACAGATTGTGATTGATTATTCATACAGTCATTCTCCTTATTCCGCATTATCCATATATTCGACAGCAAGTTCATAATCTTTGTTTACGAATGTTTTTTTCTCAACGTACGAGAGCAGATTTGTAAAAAAAGTACAGAGAATGAAATAGATGAGTGCACAGATAATATACGCTTCAAAATACCGGTAATACGTGCCGGCTGCTGTCTTTGTCGTAAAATACAGTTCTGCAACGCCGATGACATTCAGTTCTGATGTCATTTTCAGATTCGTGAGAAACATGTTGACCATCTCCGGAATAATGTTTCTGAAGGCCTGCGGCAGCACGACTGTAAACATAGTAAGCGAATGGCTCATACCCATCGCAAATCCGCCTTCGAGCTGTCCTTTGTCGACGGAAATAATTCCGCCTCGTACCGTTTCCGCCATATATGCACCTGTATTGAGCATAAGAACAAGAATTGAAGCTGTAAACGGCGAAATATCCACACCCGATGTTTTCAGGCCGTAGTAGATGACCATAGCCTGAACCATCATAGGTGTACCCCGGAATACGGCAACGAACACTTTGCATATGAGCTTAAGCGTACCATATACGACTTTCTTTTTTCTGCTGTCCTCCTGAGAAACAGGAGTTGACTGCACAAGGCCGGTAAGAAAACCGAGTACATACCCCAGGAGTGTTCCGAGAATAGAGATCCACAGAGTGACAAACATGCCCTTTATGAAGTACGGCCAGTATTGTTCAAGTATGTAGCCAATCCAGTAAAGTAATCCTTTTTCCATTTTGGTAACCTCCCGGAATTAATTATTTATTCGCTTAACGGCTGCGTCGTAATGGCCAGGTCCATGTATTTGTTCATTTTTGCCTGATCCCAGCCTATCGCATCCATCGCCTTTTCTATTGCATCCTTCAGAACCGTATTGCCTTCGTTTACCGCAACCGAAACGGCTTCCGAACAGTCAGGCGGCGTAACGAATCCCTTGCCCTGTTCAAAACGGACAATTGAAACATCCGGATTGCTGAGCGTTGCCGAATAACCCGTGGGATAATCGAGTACGGCGCAATCTGCCGAACCCATCGCAACCTGCATCACGACTTCTGCTGTTGTCTCCGGATACGGGATAATCTTAACATCAGGAATTTCCTCGACATACGCTGCCCATGATGTGTTTATTTGGGTCGTCGCTTTGCACCCCTTAAAATCTGCGAGTGTCGTCGCGGACGCAAGCGGGCTTCCTTTCTTTATGACCATAACATTGTCCCTGTTATAGTACGCACGCGTAAAATCAAGGGTTTTGTCCCTGTCTTTCGTGTAGATCATGCCTGCAATGATGGCGTCGTAATCTCCTGATTTTAAACCGAGAACAATGCTCGACCACTGTACCTTGTGGACTTCAAGTTCAAGTCCCATTTCATCGGCAAGCATTTTTGAAAACATAACATCGTATCCGAACGCGTAATCAGGAGTACCATAAATGGGGACAGCTTGCCATCCGTCAGCCTTAATGGTTGTGCCCGACTGCGTCCAGTTAAACGGCGCATAAGCACATTCCATACCAACCCGGAATTTCCCCTTTACCTGTTTTGCAGCTTCCTCATATTCCGGTTTTCCGCTGTAAACCGTTCCGCCTGTTTCTTTCTTTGTCTTTGAACAGCTTTGGATAAGCAGGATAGCTGCAAACAGTACCGCAGTTTTTGCAAATGATTTTATCAGTTTCATAAATCGCCCCCTTTTGGCAATTATTAATAATTAATAAAAAAGGCGTTGAAGCGGACTTACAGCCGTTTCAACGCCTTCGTTATAGACATCGTAATACCTGTTTTTTAATCTTGTGTCAATGTATTCTTACACCGCATTCTGCGTCTATTGCCGTTTTTTACAATGCAGGGAAAGTGATATATGGAATTATTATGCTGCCTGATGGAAATATTGGGATAGAGAAAGACGAAGATGTCGCACTCTGGGTGCGATGTCTTCGTCTTTTTTTATATCGCGTAAAGGAGGTTCTGATGAGGAATGTGACGGTTGCTGCGACGCAAATGAGTTGCTCCCGGAACAGGGAAGAAACACTCGAAAGGGCAGAAAGTATTGTGCGGACGGCAGCAGGAAAAGGTGCTCAAATTATTTTGCTGCAGGAACTCTTTGAGACACCGTATTTTTGTCAGGAGACGAAATTTGAATACATAGAACTTGCAGTCACATTAGATAAAGATCCTGCGGTACTGCTTATGAGAACGGTTGCCGCGGAGCTTCACGTTGTCATTCCGGTAAGTTTCTTTGAGCGGGCGGGAAATGTTTCTTTCAATACGACAGCCATTATAGACGCTGACGGAACTGTTCTCGGAATTTACCGTAAGACACATATACCTGACGGTACATTGTTTCAGGAAAAATATTATTTTTCGCCGGGCGATACGGGATTTAAGGTATGGAATACCCGGTACGGCAGAATCGGCATAGGAATCTGCTGGGATCAGTGGTTTCCGGAAACCGCACGAAGCCTTGCGCTTTTGGGAGCGGAATTGCTCTTATATCCGACGGCAATAGGGTACAACTATTTTGATAAAAAAACGTGTTCGGGGACTCCTGATGATATAGAACACTGGCGCCGTACGATGCAGGGGCATGCAGCGGCGAATGTAATTCCTGTTCTCGCATCGAACCGCATCGGAACAGAAGAAACGGAACGGAGCAAAATAGAATTTTACGGTTCCTCCTTTATTACAGACGGATTCGGTAAGATTATTGCATCAGCCGACACATGCACGGAATGCGTGCTTACGGCATCATTCGATCTTGATGAATTAGCTGTACTTCGCAGAAAGAAAAGATTTTTCAGGGACAGAAGGCCTGAAATGTACGGAACGATTTTAAAACTTGATGCTTCGTGTTGAAGCAGCTATTTAGAAGGAGCAAAATATGAAAACAGGTAAAAATTTATGTGCTGTTGTCAGTGCAGCGGTATTGCTGCTTGCCGGCTGCGGTTCCGGTTCTTCCAAAAAAGGAGAAGAAGCATACCGCGATACGCTCAATGTCGCATATAATGCGCAGCCTTCGACATTCGATCCTATGGTAACAGGCGCAACTGCTACGGCGGAAATCGGCAGGCTTGTGTTTGAATCGCTTTTTGAAATGGATTCAAACGGAGATCCCAAACCGCAGCTTTGCGAAAGTTATACAAAAAGCGACGATAATAAGGAATGGACTTTTAAACTCAGAAAGGGCATAAAGTTTCACAACGGGCAGGAAATGAAAGCCTCCGATGCAGCAGCTTCGTTAAACCGCTGGATTACTAAAAATACGATTATTCAGCGCGCAATTAAAGATGGCGAGCAATTCACTGCTGACGGTGATTATGCCGTGTCCATCAAGCTTAACAATCCGTGCCTTCTGTTGCCGTATATGATTGCACAGTACAGTCAGTTCGCGGCCATTCTTCCGGCTTCGGTTATTGAAGCAGCAGGGAACAAAACTCTTACACCGGATCAGCTGATTGGAACAGGATCATTTAAATTTGCAGAGTGGGCTGTAGATAATTATGTACGCCTTGAAAAATTTGATGATTACGTTCCGTTTACTTCGGAGAAAAGCGGTTCATGGGGAGACAGAACGGCCGGCGTAAAGACAATAAAAATTTATTTCATTACAGATCCTCAGACACGTATAAACGGTCTGGAGACGGGAGAATATGATATTGCCGCGAGTCTCAGCTATACGGATATTCCCCGCCTGAAAGCAATGAACAGCACAAAAATGATAACCGAGAATTTCAACGTCCTTACAATCACAATGAACAAATCGAAAGATTCAATCATGAATAACGTGAAGTGGCGCCAGATTATCGGGTATGCAGTCAATCTTGATGAAATTATGGAAGGCGCAATACCGACTGTCGGGGATTACAAAGCATACAAAGCTGATGCGTCGTATTTCGGGCAGACTTCTCCATGGTATTCGGGAATGAAGCAGAACATAAGTTATGATCCCGGAAAAGCAAAAGTTCTTATTAAAGAAATCGGATATGACGGAACGCCTCTTAAAATGATGACTACAGAAGCGTATCCGGAATTTTATAACGCCACTCTTATTATGAAACAGCAGCTGGAGGCCGTTGGTCTGAAGGTTGACCTGCAGGTTATGGACTGGGGAACGATGCTCACCCGGCTTGGCGATACGACGACATTTGATCTGTATCCGATGAACTATCCGTTTGCGGACAATCCCGCTTCGAATATGACACTGATGAAAACAAATGCGTCAGGATTTACGAACGACCCGAAACTGAATGATCTTATGCTCCAGATGCAGGCTCTGCCTTCTTTTGACGCAGCAAAGAAATTCTGGAAGGAAACGATAGAACCGTATTGTTCCGATGAAGTTTTTATTATTAATTTGGGAAGTTATGACTACATATACGGAGTATCCGGTAAGGTTGAGGGATTTAAACCGTATTACGGTCTTGCATTATGGGGAGTGAAAGTCGCTCAATAGTAACATACGGGACTGTTCTCTTTTTTGACAGCTCCTGTTTACTTTCCGGAGGGGAAGAGAGGTATGGTATGGGGAAATTTATTGCTAAGCGTATAGGATCAACAGTTTGTACACTCCTTATTCTGTCTGTATTCATCTTTCTCCTGATTCATCTGACCCCCGGAGATCCTGCGCGGATTCTTCTTGGTTCGGATGCGTCGGCGGAATCCGTTGCACTTCTGCATGAAGAAATGGGACTGAACAGGCCTCTTTTTCAGCAGTATTTTTCCTGGGTCGGTAAAGCAGTGTGCGGTAATCTGGGAACGAGCTACACAAGAAACGGTACCGTTACTCATGCTATAAATCAGGCAATGGGACCGACTCTTGTTTTATCACTCTGGGCACTGCTGCTTTCAATTGTCATTGCCATAACAAGCGGTGTGTACGCTGCCCGGCGGAAGGGAAAAGCAGGGGATTCCGGTGTTATTGCTTTCTCCCTCCTTGGAATTTCGACTCCGTCTTTTTTGTTAAGTTTGTTCCTTGTCCTTATTTTTTCGGTCGGTTTAAAATGGCTTCCTGTCGCAGGATATAAATCTATTGCGGAGGCAGGACTCCTTATTCATCTGCGGTATATTATTCTTCCTGTCATATCTCTTGCGATGATGCAGGCGGCAGTCCTTACACGAATGACCCGTTCGTCTATTATCGATGTAATTAACAATGATTATATAAAAGCCGCTAAAGCGAAAGGTCTGGCGGAACGGGCAATACTGTACAAGCATGCTTTGAAAAATGCCATGATTCCAATATTAACGACAATAGGACAGACGTTTGCGCTTCTTTTGTCCGGAGCTGCCGTTGTGGAAACGGTGTTCGGCATTCCCGGAATAGGACAACTTATCGTCAGTTCCGTTACGAAAAGAGATTATCCTGTTATACAAGGAATAGTTCTTGTCATCAGTCTGATATATGTCGTTATAAATTTCGTTATTGATCTGCTCTATGGAGTTGTAGATCCGCGGATGCGTATAACTGCAAAACAGGAATAAGGCGGTATGAATTATGAATAATAAAGAAGAAAATATAAAACTTTCAAAGAAACAGCTGCATGAATACCGCCGTCTTGTTTTTATTAATTTTTTCCGTAAACGTCTGGTTTTTATGGGCTTTGTCGTTACGATGATACTTGCAGTTATTGCCGTCATAGCACCGTATATTGCACCGTACGACATTTATGATATAGATGTCATGAATAAACTGAAAGCTCCCGGTCATGTGCATATATTCGGTACCGACAATCTGGGACGTGATATTCTTTCGCGCACGTTGTACGGAACGCGCATATCGATGACGGTGGGATTAGCTACAGCCGCAATTACGTTTATGTGCGGAACAATGCTTGGAATTGCAGCCGGGTATGTTAAATTTCTTGACAATATCATCATGCGTGTCTGCGAAGGTTTGATGGCCATCCCGCCTATTCTTATGGCAATTGCGCTCGTAGCGGCACTTGGTGCTTCGGTTCAGAACGTTATTATTGCGCTTTCCATAGTGTATATTCCGACGGTCGCACGCGTGTCTCGTGCGTCGACAATTTCCGTCTGTGAGCTGACCTACATTGAAGCTGCCCGCGCAGAGGGTGCCGAACCGCTGCGGATTGTATTGCGCCATATACTGCCGAATATTATTTCGCCGGTCATCGTTCAGGTTACCTATATTTTTGCATCATCAATTATTATTGAAGCTGCATTGAGCTTTCTTGGTGCCGGCGTTCCCCAGCCTGCTCCGAGTCTCGGAAATATGCTCTATGAGGCGAAGTCCTACATATACAATGCATGGTGGATGACAATCTTCCCGGGAGTTTTCATGATATGCACGGTGCTCGGTCTGAATTTATTCGGAGACGGACTGAGGGATATTCTTGATCCCATGTCAAACTGATAAAGAGGAGAGTAAATAGTATGTTAAAAGCAGATATTTGTTATTACAACGGATCTATTTACACAATGGAAAAGCAGGGAGCGCGTGTAGAAGCGATTGCAGTTTTAAATGAGAAAATACTTTTCGCCGGAAGTTCCGCTGAAGCTCTTAAAATTCCAGCCGGACAGACTGTTAATTTGGAACATGCAGCAGTCATACCCGGATTTATCGACACTCACTGTCATATTGCGGAAGTTGCGGAGGCTCCGCTTCGTATTGATTTAATGCAGGCACGCAGCATACAGGATGTACTTGATACGCTTGCCGGACGGAAAAATAATGTTAAGAGCGGTGAATGGATAATCGCATGCAATCTTGACTGCGGTAAATTACGCGAAAAACGTTTTCCTGACAGATATGAACTTGATTCCGTCTCAAAGGATATTCCGGTTTTTATTCATGACATAGGACTGCACAACTTTATCTGCAACTCCATTGTTCTTGAACTTGCAGGAATTGACAGAGGATTTGATAAATCCGGCAGCGAACTGCTTGAACTTGATGATGACGGTGTGCCGACGGGCGTATGCCATGAGCACGGGCTTCTTGGATATCTGAATGCAAAAAGACCATCGATATTCGGAACAGAAGAAAAAGCGCTTGATGTCCTTTATAAAGTACTGAAGCAGTGTGCAGGAATGGGATTGACGACTGTTCACACATACGACGGGTTTGCAGGTTCTATGCTTGACGATTTTTCAGCATATCAGAAACTTGAACGAATCGGCAGGCTCCCCGTACGCATGATTCTAAACCGGAACATGCAGCGTGCGGTTAATAACGAGACAGGCGCCGTATCGGGATTCGGTAATGAAAAAATAAAATACGGTGCAATGAAATTGTTCGTCGATGGAACATATGCAGTCCGGTCCGCGTATCTGCTTGAACCGTATGCGGATAAAGCAGACTGGAAGGGCAGGCTGATTCATTCTCCTGCTGAATTGAAAATGCTGATGCACGATGCGTATAAAAAGGGAAATGATATTGCAACGCATGTCATAGGCGACGGTGCTGCGGAACTAGTTCTGAAAATAATTGAAGAAATATACGATCCTGAAAATCCGTGCCGTTTTACAATGATTCATTGTCATCTTGTTCACGAGTCGATGCGCCGCAGAATGGCAAAACTTCCGGTAGTGGCGGCGATGCAGCCTGTTTTTGTAAGTCTTTACAGTACCGGAACGATTGAAGAGCGGCTGGGAGCGGAACGTGCAAAAGATTTTCATGCTTTTAAATCAATGCAGGATGCGGGCGTCATGGTGACAGGAGGTTCTGATGCACCGTGCGCGGATCAGAATCCGATGAAGGGGATAGATGAAGCCGTAAATCGTATTTCATTTTCCGGTACGGTTTTCCAGCCGCAGGAACGTGTTTCCGTATACGATGCCGTCAGTTTCTATACGAAAAATGCGGCGTACTGCGGCCATGAGGAAAAAATAAAAGGGACGATTACGGTCGGGAAACTTGCCGACTTCATCACACTCGATAAAGATATATTTTCGGTAAAACGGGAAGATGTCGGTTCGGTAAAAGTGACCGGCACGTATGTCGGCGGGCGGAAAATTTTATAACACGAGGCAGTATTATGGTGCAGGCGGATGTTAATTTTGTTAATGGGAAAATATACACAATGGTGAGTGAAGGGGAGTCGGTTTCAGCTTTTTCAGTAATTGACGGAAAAATCGCAGCGGCAGGAACGTCGTCTGAAATTTCACAGATACCCGCGAAACAAACGATTGATTTAAAAGGAGCAGTCGTTCTTCCGGGATTTCAGGATACGCACTGCCATATAGCGGAAGCTGCAGAGGGGACTAAAAAAATCGATTTAAGCTCAGCATCGTCTATGGACGAAGTTATAGGTATGCTGAGCGATGCGTTGAAGAAAAAAACTGACGACGGATGGCTTACCGCTTATCAGGTGGATGCATCTCACTTGAAGGAAAACAGGCTGCCTGACCGTTTTGATCTCGACAAGGTTTCTGAAACCGTTCCGGTTTTTGTCAGTGCAAATTGTCTTCATAATTTTATGTGCAATACCGCAGCTCTGGAAAAAATCGGGAAAGACTGCTTAGCTGCCGCTCCGGAGAAAGGCCTGATGATTACCGATAAAAACGGCAGCCCGACTGGCAGATTCCTCGAACATGGCCTGCTCAAATATATAAACAAAGTTCGGCCCTGTGTGTTGAGAAACGACGGGGAATGCAAAGATGCTCTGGAAAAAACGCTTCTTGATTTTGCTTCAAAAGGGGTTACAACAGTTCATACCTACGACGGATTTGACGGAAGCGAGTGCGATTCCCTCGGCATGTACCAGATGCTGGAGCGGGACGGCAGGCTTCCGATCCGCGCAGTTCTGAACAGGCAGGGCGGCGTTAACAATTCCATAGGCGCTCTTTCAGGATTCGGAAATGAGCGGATAAAATACGGCGCAGTGAAACTGTTTGCAGACGGCAGTTTTTCCCAGCGTTCCGCATACGTAAAAAAAGAATACTCGGATCAGAAAAACTGGTACGGTATTCCGATTCGTACTGATGATCAGATGTTCGCCGCTGTTAATACTGCATATGAAAAAGGAAACGATGTTGCCGTACATGTTATCGGCGACGGCGCACTGGAACAAGTTCTGTCGATTATTAAAAAAATATATGATTCTGCCCGGCCTCAACAGTTCAGACTGATTCACATGCTGTTTGCCATGCCAGAACAGCTTGACGAACTTGCAAAGTATCCTGTGGTTGTCGACACGCAGCCGGTTTTTATACCTAATATGGGAATCCTCGGTAAAGCCCGCCTGGGTGCGGAACGTGCACGGTATCTCATCGCGATGAAATCAATGCTGGAGAGGGGAATTATTGTTTCAGGAGGAGATGATGCTCCTATAGCAAATAATAATCCTTTCGTCGGTATAAGATATGCAGTCACAAGGGAAACGTATCTCGGTTCGTCCGAACAGCTGTATCCGCAAGAATGTCTCAGTGTGTATCAGGCGGTATCGCTTTATACGAAAAATGCCTCGTACGATGCTCATGAAGAAAAACTGAAAGGAACTATTGAAATCGGAAAACTTGCAGATGCCATTGTAATCGACCGCGATATATTCAATCTTTCCGCAAAGGATATAAGCGGCATAAAAGTACTGGCGACATACGTCGGCGGAAAATCCGTAAAGGAGAAATAAGTATGGAAGAAACAGAACGAAAAAAACTCCTGGATGTAAGGAATCTAAAGACTTCCTTTCAAACAATGCGCGGATTGCAGATCGCCGTAAGCGGCGTCAGTTTTTCAATTGATAAAGGCGAGATCGTCGGAGTTGTCGGTGAGTCCGGCTGCGGAAAGAGCGTCACTTCAAAGTCGATTATGCGTTTGTATGATGAAAAGGCTGATGTCCGTTATGAAGGTCAGATATTTTTTGAAGGTGAAGATTTATTAAAAAAGAAAGAAAAAGAAATGGAATCGATCCGCGGTAACGGTGTTGCAATGGTTTTTCAGGATGCGTTGAGCGCACTTGATCCGCTTTATACAATCGGTGAACAGATATCCGAAAGTCTTATGCTTCATAAAGGTATGGATAAAAAAGAGGCGGGGAGAACGGCTGAGAACCTGCTTCGTCTTACCGGCATTCCGTCACCTGAAGTGAGGGTCAATTCCTATCCGCATGAAATGTCGGGGGGCATGCGTCAGCGTGCGATGATTGCAATGGCGCTTGCCTGTGATCCTAAGCTTCTTATTGCAGACGAACCGACAACTGCGCTTGATGTTACGATTCAGGCTCAGATTATCCATTTGCTTCTTGATTTGAATAAAAGTCTCGGAATGGGGATTATGCTGATTACGCACGATCTGGGTGTTATTGCCCAGACATGCCAGCGTGTCATTATTATGTACCTCGGTCACATTGTCGAACAGGGAACTATAGATGATGTTTTTTATAATCCCCAGCATCCTTATACGATTGGTTTGCTGAAATCAATACCCAGACTGTCGACACAGCGTAAATCGAAGCTGTACATAATAAAGGGTACCGTACCTGCGCTTGGTTCGGAAGTAAGGGGATGCCGTTTTGCGGACAGATGCCCGTATACGGAAGAACGATGCTGCGTGGAAAATCCGGAACTTGAAATTGTAAGTCAGACACAAAGTGCACGATGTTTTTATGCAGGCAGATTTACTGATTCGTATTTGTCAGGAGGAAGCGTATGAAAGCAGAAAATATCCTCGAAGTAAAAAATCTTAAAAAATATTTTTCCGTGCAGAAGACACTGCATATAGAGCCTAAGTCCGTAAAAGCTGTAGACGATGTCTCATTCTCAGTTGCCAGGGGCGAAACGTTCAGTCTTGTCGGAGAATCGGGCTGCGGGAAAAGTACGACGGCCCGCTGTATTCTCGGCCTGACTCATGCTACAGACGGGAGTATTTTGTTTGAAGGAAATGAATTAACAACGATGAAGCCCAGGGAGCAGCGGAGAAATGCATGCAGAATGCAGATGATTTTTCAGGATCCGTATCTTTCGCTTGATCCGAGAGTACCTGTTGGAAAAATTATTGAAGAACCGCTTGAAATTCATCACGTTGGCAAGAATAAGGAAGAACGTATGGAGATGGCGATGGACATCCTTGAAAAAGTCGGAATACGTCCCGATCAGTATTACCGCTATCCTCATGAATTTTCAGGCGGGCAAAGGCAGCGTATCGGAATTGCCCGTGCATTGATTCTCAAGCCGGAATTTATTATCTGCGATGAACCTGTTTCAGCTCTTGATGTGTCGATTCAGTCGCAGGTGCTGAATCTTCTCGAAGAGATGAAACAGAGACTGAATATGACATATCTCTTCATTTCCCATAACATGAGCGTTGTACGCTACATTTCGGACAGGATCGGTGTAATGTATCTTGGCCATCTTGTTGAATTTGCAGATACTGATGAACTGTTTTTAAATCCGCTTCATCCTTATACGCGGGCGCTGCTGTCTGCTGTACCCGAAGCGGATCCGCGGGTGAAGAAGGAACAGATACTTCTTGAGGGAGATATCCCGTCTCCGCTCGATCCTCCTTCGGGATGTGTGTTTCATAACAGATGTCCCCGGACAAAAACATACTGCGGCGATGCGGTTCCGTCTTTTACTGAAGTGAAGCCCGGTCATTATGTATCGTGCTTCTTGTCGCGTGAAATTGAATACTATAAAGGAGATACAGCATTATGATAATCGACAGAGTTAATTATTTTTCAGGCGCGCCGCTGGAAGAAAAGAACGGTTACAGCAGAATCGTAAAGGTCGGCCCCTTTATCTTCGCGGGCGGAACGACATCCGTGCAGGGCGACGGGTCTGTATACGGGGAGGGAGATTCCGCGTTACAGGCATCGTACATCTATCAGAAATTAATAAAATTGATAGAGAACGCCGGCGGCTGTGCCGAAGACGTGATTGCTGTAAAAAGGTATCAGACGCCTGAATTCGACAGCGCAGCTGCACGTACAGCATATTCCGATATATTCAAAAAAATACGTCCGTTAAATACCGCAGTAACAATTCATTCTTTGAACCGTCCTTCACAATTGTGTGAAATCGAAATGACCGCGGTTATAGGTTCAGCCGCCGGAAAAGAATGGAACGGTATTAATCTGGCACGCACAAACTATTCGTCCGGATCGCCTCTTGAAGACATCGTCGGATACAGCCGGATGGTGAAAGTCGGCCCGTTTATTTTTGTGGGTGGAACGACTTCCGTTCTGCCGGATGGAACTGTTGCCGGAGAAAACAGTTCCGACGCACAGGATGATTTCATTTATTCAAAACAGCTTAAACTGATTGAACAGGCAGGTGCATCAGCCGCGGATATCATCATTATAAAAAAATACGTTGCGCCCTCCTATTATTTGTACAAAGGTGCCGGCAGTTCCATTTGGACTGACGGCTTTGCAGGCAGAAAACCGGTATATACGGAAGTTCCGGTGCTGCGTCTTACAAGACCTGCGCAGCTGGAAGAAATCGAGATGATAGCAATTTCAGGCAGCGGTGGGAATGAAATCCGCTCTGAATGGGGGAAGTTCGATTTCCGCAGAGAGGCGTCTCTTCCTGATGTGGTAAAAGCAGGGCCTGTCGTTTACTGTGCAGGAACACAGGCACTCTGCGAAGACGGTTCGGTGGTGTATCCTGATGATTCCCTCAAGCAGGAATCGTACGCAATGGAACTGGCTTTTAAAAAGATGCAGCTGTTCAATGTAAAATCGGAAGATATAATAAAAGTAATGGCATATCGGAGTCCCGGTTATAAAGACCATAAATTAACTGCTGTGAATGATTTTTATGCTTCGACATTAAAACCTGTGAAACCGTTATATACGGCTGTAACAGCAGAACAGTTCAGCAGCAATCCGGGCATACTTTCACAACCTGAAATGTTCGCAATAAGTATGTAAAAAATACATCCGTGTATTTTTTACATGTACAGGAATTGGCCGTTCGGAAGAACAGCGGGGAAGCACAATTCCCGCAACGCAGGGGGCGCGCCTCCTGCGCTTACATATGTGTAAAAACAAAGCCCAGTGAAGGACTCAGGTACACCACGGCACGACAACCTTTGACTACCCACGACGCTGCGACATCTCGCGTCGTGTGCCTTGCGGCTCCTGCGCTCTACTTTAGTTAAAATAAAAAAGCCCAGGTAGTTCACGGCACGTCAAACATCCAACTACCGTTGCTGCCTTCCGGCTCTGGCGGGGTTTGCTGGCGTTCAACTGCATGACACCTGGGCATTACGGAAAGAGGGGGATTCGAACCCCCGGTACCTTTTGGGTACGCACGCCTTCCAAGCGTGTACCTTAAACCACTCGGACATCTTTCCAAAAATAAAAAAATTACTCTGTAGGGAAAAATAAAAGAAGAATCAAACCGGAAGCTTATCGTACCTGAACGATATCGGAAAGAGGGGGATTCGAACCCCCGGAACCCGTAAGGGTTCAACGGTTTTCGAGACCGTCCGGATCGACCACTCTCGCATCTTTCCAGAAGTAATTATTCATTGCGAACAACCGCAATCAGGCTCTCAAAAACCTGTACGAGACTAACACGATTCGAACGTGCGACCCTCACCTCCGCAGGGTGATGCTCTAATCCAGCTGAGCTATAGTCTCAAATAAAAAAACGGAACACGAAGTCCCAGTCTTTACGGAAGCGACAGGAGTTGAACCTGCCCGGCCCTTTCGGAACCGACGGATTAGCAATCCGTTGTATTACCGCTCTACCACGCTTCCATGTGTAGCGGAGCGAGAGGGATTCGAACCCCCGGAGGATTGCTCCTCAATAGTTTTCAAGACTACCTCCATCGACCGCTCGGACATCGCTCCAAAAGACGCTCATAAAACATATCAGAATCAGGGGGTGTGTGTCAAGTATTAGAGAGTAGAAAGACAAAAGTTGCTATAGTTATTCCTTATAAGCATATAATGGGATATACTAAAAGGGGGGTGATATAAAATGAGGTTGCATATGAGAAAAACCGACTTTATGCTCGGTGTGCTGCTTGCTGTTGTTGGACTCATGATGATTGTTGATCCCGACAAATGCATTAAAATTGCCGTTATTCTTTTGGGATTGGAAGCAATTGTGAATGGTGTGTTCTGTCTTGTAAAAGTAAGACAACTTATCTCGGATAAGGATTTTCAGGTTGCTGTGCTTATCCGCGGAATAATCAGTATAATAATCGGTGTCCTTGCAGTTGTCCTTCCTTTGAGATTTGCGGCTGCTATGTGGACTGTTATGTTGTATGTGCTTGCCGCTTATCTGATTGTTGCTGTCGTCCTTGAGCTGTATGCAGTGGCAAAACTCCGCGATACGGGAATCGAGCGGAAACGGTATATAATTGAAGCAATAGTTTCCGTTATATGTGCGGTTATCCTGTTTATTATTCCACAGCAGATTGGCGTTACTGTTATCCGTATTTTAGGCGTTGTCGTGCTGCTGGTAAGTGTAGTTTACCTCCTGTATGAGTGGAGGAACAGACCCATCGTAGTAGATAATGTTGAAGTTGTTGATGATAATTCGGCTCCTGTCGGAGATAAACCTGTAAACAATACTTCTACAGAAAAGAAGTCTGATAATAAATAATTAATTAAAGGTGAGGTTTTTATGGCGCATTGTGTTGTTCCCGAAGCAGAAGCAATACTGGATAAGGAATATCCGGTTCTTGATAAAGGATTTGTCCGTCTTGTCGATTATTACGGCGGAGATCAGCGCATAGTTCAGTCTGCGCGTGTTTCCTATGGTGCAGGAACGAAGTCCGTATCGCAGGACGGCGCGCTTATTGATTACCTGCTGCGTCATCAGCATACGTCTCCGTTTGAGCAGGTCGTCATGACTTTTCATCTTAAAATGCCGATTTTTGTTGCACGCCAGTGGGTTCGCCACCGCACCGGCCGGATGAACGAAGTGTCCGGGCGCTATTCAATCATGAAGGATGAATTCTATATTCCGGCAGCAGAGAACATTGCACCGCAGAGTACGGACAACAAACAGGGGCGTGCGTCAGCTCCTTTTCCGTCGGAAAAAGCCGAGGAAATCCGCAGGCAGTTTGAATCAGGACAGGAGTCAGCATATAAAAATTATTCGGAACTTGTCGACGGCGGTCTTGCCCGTGAGATTGCCCGCATTAATCTTCCACTTTCGCTATATACCGAATTTTACTGGGAAATGGATTTACATAATTTATTCCATTTTCTCAAACTCCGCCTTGATACACATGCCCAGCTTGAAATCCGTGAATACGCAAAAGTAATTCTTGAGATGTGCAGGGCTGTTGCGCCTTTGGCAACAGGATCGTTCGTAAATCATATGAACGAGGGCGTGAATTTTTCAGGAACTGAAATGGAAGCTTTGAGGAAAATACTTGAGGGCGGAAAAAATCCGCTCGAGGGAAAGACGCTTGAGCGTTTCGAAGAAAAAATCAGAACGGGTACGCAATTGTAAAAAGTATGGCAAAATACCGTTGCAAATCCACCTTGTCAGCCTTTCAAAGGTTGACAAGGTGGATTTCAGGGTTAGTGCCGGTTTTGCTGCTGAATGAAGTTTATCTTCATAGTATTGTATGTTTCTGGAAAAAAAGAACTGAATCTATTATGATGTTCTTATGACACATTCAAATTTATCAGAAAAATCTCCTAAATTAGGGATTAAAAAAAGCAATCGAAAGAGAATTTTACGGCTGATTTGGGAGAGAGGTTCGATTTCCCGTGCTGACATAGCAAAGAAATTAGTTCTTACTCCCGCTACCGTATCTTCAAATGTCGCAGAATTGGTTAAACAGAAATTTGTCAGGATGGAACGCACTGGAGATTCTTCCGGCGGTAGAAAGCCCATTATATTGGAAATAGATGACAGCACCCTGTTTTGTATCGGTGTTTGTGTAAAAAAAACAGAAGTTGTAGCAGCTTTGGTTGGTTTGAAAGGTTCTGTTTCGGTGAAAAACAGAATTTCTTACCCCCTGCCGTTATCAGATGAGACTATTCTAAAAATTGTTACTGATTCTATAAAAAATATTCTTGATAATATAGATTTGCAGAAGATAAAAATTCTAGGTATCGGCATTGGTATGCACGGTATTGTCGATTTTGAAAAAGGCGTATCCATCTTTGCACCCGCTTTTAACTGGCATAGTATCAATATAAAAAAGATGATGACAGATACATTTCATCTTCCTGTTATTGTAGATAACGATGTCCGTGTTATGGTACTTGCTGAATTATGGTTCGGAAAATGGCGTAATCTTAAAAATTTTATTTTTTTGAGCCTTGGAAGCGGTGTCGGCGGCGGGATTTTGTTAAACGGAAAAGTTTTCAGAGGCAATCATTTTGCGGCAGGGGAGTTCGGACATATCCGTGTGAATGAACACGGCAGCCGATGCGTCTGCGGAAATTACGGCTGCCTTGATACGGTCGCATCCGAAAAAGGTTTAATTGATGATGTAATAGAGCGGATACATTTGGGATATTCTACGATAATAACGGATTCAATCAGCGACGGTAATCTGGAGCATTTGACCTTTGATACCATTCTGGAGGCTGCAGATAAAAACGATGCACTTGCTATTGATGCTTTTCGAAAACTGGGTATGTATGTAGGGACTGCGCTTGCAGGCATTGTAAATATTTTTAATCCCGAAGCTGTTATTATTGGGGGAAGTATTTCACAGGCATGGAATTATATTGAGATACCGATTCTGGAATCAGTCAGTAAACAGTCGATGAAAGAGTGTAATCAGGGTGTCCATATTTTGAGGTCTTCTTTTAATGAACCAAGCGGAGAAATCGGAGCTGCAACATTGATAATAGACAGTTTTTTTCAGTAAAATAAGCGGCATACACAATTAATTTATACCTTTGATCAGGTATTATAGTTTAGTACTTAAATAAAGTTTTTACTCTTTTCAGCATTTTATTTTATGCATAACATGCAACTTATTGTATTGTAATTATATAGTATAATAATTTTTTTCTTGCATTATCATAAATATGATATATACTATGCATATGTGCAATACTTTGTTTAATTAACAAAGTAAGTTACATACATATATGTATACTATATTAAACAGCTGCAGATGTTTAATGATGCCGTATATGGCAAGGGGGAAATATGAAAAAGGCGCTGATTTGTATAGGACTGGTTTTTGTATGTTCTTTTACACTGTTTGCCAAAAGCAGGAAAGTAAAAGAGTCTTTACCAAGAATCGGGGTAACAATTTACAAGTATGACGACAATTATATGTCATTTGTCAGGAAGGCTATTGAAAATTCTGCTTCCGGAAATGTCAATCTGCTTATAGCTGATTCTATGAATGATCAGTCAAAACAGAATGATCAGATTGATACATATATAAACAAAGGAGTAAAGGCTCTTGCTGTCAATCTTGTTGATCCTGCTGCGGCTGAAACGATTGTAGAAAAAGCCAGAAAGGCAGATATTCCCATAATTTTCTTTAATAAAGAACCTGCAAAGAGCATTATTATGAGCTACTCCAAATGCTGGTATTCAGGCATTTCTTCGGAAGAATTTGGTGTTTTACAGGGAAAACTGGTTGTTGATTCATGGAAAAAACATCCGGAGTGGGATAAAAATCACGACGGTATCATTCAATATGTTTTGCTCAAAGGGGAACCGGGACATCCTGATGCAGAAATTCGATCAACAATTCCTTTAAAAGTAATAAAAGAAGCGGGCATCGGCGTTGAAGAACTGGAATTACAGACCGGTATGTGGGATGCTGCCAAGGGAAAAGATTTGATGGAGACGTGGCTCGCAAAACATGGAGACAAGATTGAATTTGTTCTTTGCAATAACGATGCTATGGCACTTGGTGCTGTGGAAGCATTAAAAGCTGCAGGATATTTTACAGGCGGAAAATATATGCCGGTTGTCGGTGTCGATGGATTACCCGAAGCAGTAGAGCTTATCAGAAAGGGACAGATGCTTGGGACTGTGTTGAATGATCCAAAAGCATTGGGTACTAACACATTCATAATGACAAGAAATGTTGCATTGGGAAAAGACCCGTGTGCAGGTACTGACTTTAAACTTGGCAGTGTAAAAGACGTACGGGTCTCTTGTGAGATTGTGACAAAAGACCAGAATTTGGATGCAGCAACTGCGGCTTTCAAATAAACAGTGAAATCTGCGGATATGTATGGAATTTATATATATCCGCATTCGCATTCCGGAGAAATAACATGGATAGTGATACTGCATTGCTGCAATTAGAAAATATTTCAAAGACTTTTCCTGGCGTCCGCGCTCTAGATTCTGTTTGTCTGTCTGTAAAAAAAGGGTCTGTTCATGCACTGGTCGGAGAAAATGGCGCAGGAAAATCGACATTGATGAAGTGTTTGTTTGGAATTTATTGTCCGGACAGCGGGAATATTGTTTTGAATGGAAGATCTGTAAATTTCAAAACTCCGTCAGAGGCCATTTCCAATGGAATTTCAATGGTTCATCAGGAATTGAATCAGGTAACGAGTCTGAGGGTCATGGATAATATCTGGCTGGGAAGATTCCCAATGAAAGGAAAATTTATTATTGATGAAAAAAAAATGGAGGCAGATACCCGGAGGATATTTAATAACCTTGGAATACAAATAGATCCTTTTATAAAGGTCGGCTTTTTATCAGTATCTGAGCGGCAGATGATAGAAATTGCGAAGGCTGCTTCGCAGAATGCCAGGATTATTGTTATGGATGAACCGACTTCCTCTCTTTCTGAAAAAGAAGTTGCGCATTTATTTGCAGTTATCAGAAAGTTAAAAGAAAAAGGATGCGGGGTGATTTATATTTCTCATAAACTGGAAGAAATATTTTCCATAGCTGATGAAGTAACTGTCATGCGTGACGGAAAAGTTGTTACAACAAACGATGTTACAGATGTCAGTATTGATGAACTTATTACTTTGATGGTCGGGAGAAAATTAACAAATCGTTTTCCAGTGCGGTCCAATGAAGTTGGGGATATTCTTCTTGAAGTAAAACATCTTTCACTGCGGTATTCTCCATTAGTACGTGATATTTCCTTTTCTCTGCATAAGGGTGAAATACTCGGAATTGCAGGTCTTGAAGGAGCGATGAGAACTGAAGTCATTGAAGGAATATTCGGATATCGGACAAAATCAGGCGGAGATATAATTCTGAACAATGCTGTTTGTAATAATTCCTGCTGCAGAATGGCAAAGAAAAATAAATTCGCATTATTAACCGAAGAACGAAAATATAATGGAATTTTACCCGGTATGAGCATAAAGGATAATATATCGATTGCCAATATGGAAAAATACTGTAGTGCAGGTGTTATTAATGACAAAAAAGTCAATAAAGAGGTTGATTGGGTTATTAATACGCTGAAAGTAAAAGCACCGTCAGCAAAAACAAAAATCAGATATTTGTCCGGTGGAAACCAGCAGAAAGCCATATTCGGCAGATGGCTGCTTACAACTCCGGATGTCCTTCTGCTTGATGAACCAACTCGGGGCATCGATGTCGGAGCAAAATATGAAATATATCAACTGATAATTAATTTGGCAAAGCAGGGAAAGGGAATAGTTATGATTTCTTCTGAAATGCCGGAATTGCTGGGGATTGCAAACAGAATTCTTGTTATGAGCAATGGCCGGATAGCAGGAATTCTTGATTCAAAAGATGCTGATCAGGAGAAAATTCTCCGTTTGGCTGCCAGACATTTATAGGAGGAATAATATGAATACAACTGGTAGAATAGAACTGAATGGTAAGCGCAAAATAAATTCTGTATTGATGGATAACGCCATATATATTGTACTTGCCCTATTGCTTGTAGTGATTACAATAATTGACCCGACTTTCCTGTCATTTAAAAATTTTAAATTCATTTTTACACAGGCAGCAACAAGAATCATACTCGCCCTCGGTGTTGGAGGAATTATTGTCCTTGCAGGTTGTGATTTGGCTATAGGCCGGTTTATAGGTCTTTCCGCTGTTATTTCGGCTTCATTACTGCAATCGGTAACGAATAAAAACATTATATTTCCCGGATTGAATTTACCTGTGAT
The DNA here is from genome assembly GCA_002314445.1 of Treponema sp. UBA1793. Classification (GTDB taxonomy): domain Bacteria; phylum Spirochaetota; class Spirochaetia; order Treponematales; family Treponemataceae; genus Treponema_D. Next base: position 24,343 of record DCFX01000059.1, on the reverse strand, counting down.
TGTACCGGTTCTGCTGGTAACACTTATTTGCGGTGCTATTTCGCTGATAAACGGCCTTGTTGTGTCAAAATTATCTGTTACTGCATTTATAACAACACTGGGCACCGGAATGATTCTTTATGGAGTTACTTCAACATATTATGAAAAAGTCGGGAAGGCATCTCCTATAGGCGGGTTAAGTGATTCTTTTACGTATTTTGCACAGGGAGAACTGTTTCATATTCCTTTCCTGATTTTATATGCAGCCGCTGCAATCGGAATCATGTGGTTTATATGGAATAAAACAAGGCTTGGACGGAATCTGTTTGCTATTGGGAACAGTGTCGAAGCGGCAAAAGTTTCCGGTGTTAATATTAACCTGACAATAATTCTTGTGTATCTGATTGCCGGCTTTTTGTACGGTTTCGCAGGATCACTGGAAGTTGCCAGAACAGGAAGTGCCACAAATAATCTTGGAAACGGTTACGAGCTTGATGCTATTGCCGCATGTGTCGTCGGTGGCGTGTCGCTTATGGGCGGAGTCGGAACTATCAGAGGTATCGTCGTAGGCGTAATTATTTTTCAGGTTATAAATTATGGCTTGGTTTATATAAGTGTCAGTCCGTATATGCTTTACATTATTAAAGGTGCAATTGTCATTCTTGCGGTGGCAATTGATGCACAAAAATACATTACAAGGAAATAGGTGGAGTTATGGCATTTTATTACGATACAGAAAAGATTGAAGGTCAGACAGCATTTCTGCTGGGCTATACAAAAGAAAAAAACGGAGACCATTCTGTTCTTGTAAAGGTTTCTCCCGCGCTCGGAAATAATGTGTACTGTTTCCGTGTCGATGAATACGAGATTATTCACTATGATACTTACTTTTCATTGAAATCCTACTATACAGGGAATCCTGTTTTGTATCCGTTTCCAAACCGGTTGCGGAACTGTTTTTATGAATTTAAAGGAGTACAGCACTGGCAGCAGAAGCATGGTATTCCTGTTTTCATGCATTCTCTGGTATATGATGAATCGTGGCAGTATAAAGAGCCGGTTGTAACTGCCGATTCAGTTCAACTGGAAACATGGCTTTCCATTACGCCTCGTCATCCTGTTTTTGAAGGATTTCCGTTTGTCCATACGCTCCGCATTGTATGGACGATTACCAGAACAGGTTTTTCTGTTACGTATAAAATCGAAAATCAGGACAACGCAGAATTACCTTACGGAATTTCATATCACACGTTCTTTAAAAAATTGTGCGGAGACAGAGGGTCTTACATCTGTGTTCCTGCAAAATACATGATGGAATTGACCGATGATCTTCTGCCTACAGGCAGATTGCTGGATGTCGAAGGGACTGATTTCGATTTGCGTGTTCCGGTATCCCCCGGGAGACTTAATCTTGATAACTGTTTTACGGGGCTTGATCCCAAAAAGCGGGCATTTGTTGATTATCCGGCCATAGATTTGCGGGTCTATATAGATGCAACAGAGGATTTTACGCATATGCAGGTATTCACTCCCAAAGGTAAACCGTTCTTTTGTGTTGAAAGACAGACCTGTTCAACGGATGCTGTCAATCTTGATAACAAAGGTTTAAAAAAAGAATCACATATTCTTACGGTGCCTCCGAAGGAAGAAAAAAGCGGAACGGTACAGTTTATATATCAGTTTATAAAGCAGAAGGAGAACTGAAGTGATAAAAATTTCATTGATTGGGGCCGGGAGTGTTGTTTTTTCAAAACAACTCATAGCGGATATTGTAAGTTTTCCCGAATTTTCAGACTGCATTTTCTGCCTGGAGGATATTGATCCTGAGCGGCTTTCGATAATTGAAAAAATTGCAGAGATGTTCGTAACCCAGCGTGGATGCAGTGCAAGAATTGAAACATGTACAACGATTTCTGATGCGGTAAAGGGTGCTGATTTTATTATTAATATGGTACAGATCGGGGGATTTAAATCGACGCTCGCAGACTTTGAAATCCCTGCAAAATATGGTTTAAAGCAGACCATTGCGGATACGATGAGTGTCGGAGGAATATTCAGAGCACTCAGGACCATGCCGGTGATGGATGAAATCTGTCAGGCAATTGAGAGGTATGCACCTGATGCATATCTTCTGAATTATACAAATCCGATGGCTATGCTTTCTCTGTATGTACAGACACGGTATCCCGATGTCAGATACGTCGGGCTGTGTCACAGTGTCCAGACAACATCAAAGCAGCTTGCTCTCTATCTTAATATTCCTCACCAGGAACTGCAGTACCAGGTTGCGGGAATCAATCATCAGGCATGGTTCCTCGTACTGAAACATCAGGGAAAAGATTTATATCCCCGGCTGTTTGATCTTAAAAAAAGAATTGATGAGAATCCCGACTATGTTCCTGAGCATCTGTATGGTTATACCGGCAAAGATACATGGTTTCGTGAAAATTTCAAAAACAGTGCGGCAGAAACGTTTTCCACGGACAAAGTTCGTTTTGAGCTGCTCGGACGGCTCGGATATTATGTGACTGAATCGAGCGAGCATAATGCAGAATACTGTCCCTATTTTCTTAAAGACCAGCGGCTGATCGATACGTTCCGTATTCCGGTGAATGAATATATCCGCCGATGCAGAATAAATCTTGGAGAATTTGAAAATATCAGGAAAACGGTCAGCGAAGGAAAAGAACTGTATGTTGATACAAGTCAGGAATACGCAGGATATATTATGCATTCTGTCGTGACTGACTGTAAATGCAGTATTAATGGAAATGTTTTGAACACAGGTCTTATCACGAATCTCCCTGAAGGCTGCTGCGTTGAAGTTCCCTGCCTTGTTGACCGGAACGGTGTCCAGCCGGTTTATATGGGAAAGCTTCCGGAGCAGCTTGCAGCTTATAACCGGACCAATATCAATGTGCAGATGCTGACAGTGGCTGCGGTACTGGAGCATAGAAAGGAACATGTTTATCACGCGGTGATGATGGATCCGTTATGCAATTCTATGCTGAATCTTGATCAGATGTATGACATGGTGGACGATCTCTTTGAAATACATAAGGATCTGCTTCCGCTGTTTTAATCAGAAAAAAGGATTTTGAAAAACTGTTATTTTTGAAAGACCTTTCTAACCAATAATTGTAAGGAGTATTGTATGAGTAAACTTGTTTTAATCGGTGCCGGTAGTGCAATGTTCGGGCTGGGAGCTTTAGGAGATGTTTTTAAAAGCAAAACGCTCCGTGGAAGTGAAATTGTACTGGTTGATATCAATGAGAAATCTTTGAGTGAAGTGGAAGCTGTTGCCGGAAAATTTATTGCTGACAATCATCTTGACTATACGATAACGGCAACGACGGACCGCCGCAAGGCTTTGCCGGGGGCTGATTTTGTACTGATTTCTATAGAAGTCGGAGACCGCTATGAGCTGTGGGAAATGGACTGGCATCTGCCGCAGCAATTCGGTATAAAACAGGTTTATGGAGAAAACGGTGGGCCCGGAGGAATTTTTCATTCGTTGCGGATAATTCCTCCGATCTTGGACATCTGTGAAGATGTTTCGCAGCTGTGTCCGGACAGTTATGTGTTCAACCTGAGTAATCCTATGACGAATATAATGACTGCAATTACGAAAAAATATCCCCGCTTGAAGGTTGTCGGTTTGTGTCATGAAGTTTCGTCACTGATAATCCATCTTCCGAAAATTCTGGGGATTCCTGCTGAAGACCTGGAAATTACCGCCGGAGGTCTGAATCACTTCAGCGTTCTTCTTGATGCTGTGTATTGCAAATCGGGTAAAACTGCAATGAACGATATTATGGAAAAAGGTCCCGCATATTTCGACGGTACAATGGAGCGCGGGCTGTTTATGCAGATTATTAAATATTTCGGTAAAATACCGATTACAACAGACAGCCATTTCAGCGAATATATCCAGTGGTCCCAGCAGGTAGCGGATCATGCAGGAGTATTGAATTTTTATACAAATTATAAGAAAGAATGCCTTGGACATCAGGTAGATAAGTATCAGAGAATAAAATCCGGAACAGAGCCGGAAGAATACTGGAGAGTCGTACCAATTATAGAAGGGATTTTGAATAACAGCGGTCATAGGGAACTCGCGGTAAACCTTATTAACAACGGTTATATTTCGGCTTTGCCGCCGGATACTGTTGTGGAGGTTCCCGGTATTGTCGACAGAAACGGCATAACAGGGGTTAATCTCGATACCGTAATGCCTGTCGGTTTCAGTTCGCTGCTTTCAAACAGGGTCGGAGTGTTACGGCTGTGCGCCGAAGCCGCAATAGAGGGTTCCCGGGAACTGGCCCTGCAGGCTCTGCTTGTTGATCCGACAAATGATAATATTCTGAATACAGAGAAACTGCTGGATACGATTATTGAATATCAGCATGCATATCTTGGTTATTTAAAATAATAAAAAACTGCACGAACCGGGGCGTATGGAATCTGTTTCGTGCAGTTTTATTATGAACAAAAGTTTTATGTAAAAAAAACGCCCGGGGAAAAACTCCCCGGGCACTTTGAAGAAAAGATTAAGACCTGTATACAGCCCTGATGTAGTTACCAGAGTCTGAGACTCAGTTTATAGACGCCGGGGCGGATGCGGTACTGTTCCATCGTATCAGGACCGCAGGCGCCTGTTCCGACACCCCTGTGGGCGGCATCGATTGTAAGCATCCAGTGCGGCTCCTGTTCAGCCTTTGTCAAATCAGTAAGCTCTGCAGGGTGAGCGCTTCTGAACAAATCTTTAACAGTATACTTTGATACGCTGAAGCTGAACGGTGTGAGCGACTGAATGTGCAGTGAGTGTCCGCCTCCGCTCAGTTCAACATATTTCGTGTCGCAGCGGCTTCCGTTTTCCTGCGGTACGATGTACGGGACTTCAAGTGATGCAGCGTTCATTTCGTACATTCCGAGCATTGCACCCGCTTTTCTGTCGCTGTAGCATTCATGTGGTCCTCGTCCGTACCACCGCACTTTGTCCATGACGGCGCTTACCGGTACGGTAATACCAACCCGCGGATATTCAGGAAGTGCATCAGTGAGGGAGAACAGTACGTCAATCCTGATATATTTTTGCTTGTCCTGAGCTGTGCACTGTTTTACGTTGTAGCTGCATGTACCGAACGAAACCTGGTTCACTGCATCTTTTCCTGACACAAGCTCATATTCCGTATCGCTTTTCTGCTTAACAATCATGTCCTGAATGCCGCTGTTAAGCCATGCCTGCGTCGGTTTGTTCAGGAAGCACCAGGGCTGAATTGTGTCGTTTATATGCGGCAGATCACCTTTGACACCTTCATTTTCTAGCATTGCGCGGAACAGCACCGGTTTGAAACTTTCTGCCGTATGCACAGCAGTTTCCGTAATTTCATTTGAACCTGCTGCTGAATTGCCCGTACTGCCTTCAAAATTCTGCCATTCCTGTGATTCGGCAATCATGAATTCATCTGCGCGTACCAGTGTTCCTGCTGCTGCAAACGGAGTGTCCGATGTGTACACGAATTCCGTATGCAGAACGAGTTCCTCTCCGTCCGTATTAGCTGCAAGGGCTTCCGTTACGGACGGGAGCGTGACAGCTGCTTTCATACCCGATTGTACTTCCGGCAGTGGTGCCTTCCCTGTCATATATGGCACGCCGTTCCGCCTTATCTCCCATTTGAGGGAAAGGCCTGCAAGGGATGTAAAATCATATCTGTTTTCCACTTCAAATTCGCCCTGAATCGCATGAATGGCGCTGAGGCGGACAGGTGCAAAAAGGTACCGGCATTCTTCCATTGCGGGTTTCGGCGTCTGGTCGGGGAATGTGAGTCCGTTGATGCAGAAATCATGGTCATTCGGTTCGTCGCCGAAGTCTCCGCCGTATTTCCAGTATTTGCCGCCCTGCGGACTGCCGTTTTTCCCCGGCGCAAGTTCCGCCGCAATTCCCTGATCAATCCAGTCCCAGATAAATCCGCCCTGCAGTCCGTGGTGCGATTCAATGGCTTTCCAGTAGTCTGCAAGGCTGCCGTTTGCATTGCCCATTGCATGGGAATATTCGCACATAATGACGGGGCGTTCATCTTCCCTTGTTTCTGCGTATTTTACAATAAGGCTGATTTCGGGATACATCGGAGATATAAGGTCGGTGATTCCCCTTCCGCGCGCTAATGAATCAAGCGTATATCCGCCCTGCGTGATTTCAGGGCGGACTGCACCTTCGTAATGGACGATGCGGGTATTGTCAACGCGCCGTATCCATGCGGCGCATGCACACTGGTTCTGGCCGTCTCCGCTTTCGTTGCCGAGCGACCATCCGAAAATTGATGCATGATTTTTGTCGCGGCGTACCATCCGCTGGACACGTGTCATGTATGCATATGCCCATGCATCGCTGCGTGCGAGGCAGTCGTAGAATGCATGGTTTTCAATATTTGCTTCGTCGAGCAGGTATATGCCGTATCTGTCGCATAATTCATACCAGCGTTCGTCATCGGGGTAGTGGCATGTGCGCACTGCGTTGAAATTGTACGATTTGAGCAGATGCAGGTCGTGGATCATCTCTTCAGTTGTGAGTGTTTTGCCGTGGAACTCACTGTGTTCGTGCCGGTTTACGCCGTGTATGTATACCATCTTTCCGTTCATGCGCAGTTCGCGGTTTGTTATTTCGACCGTTTTGAATCCGACTGTGCATGCTGTGCTTTCAATCTCGCGGGCGGCTTTTCCGTCCTTTCCGTATTCGCAAAGACTTACAGCAAGTATATATAAAGATGGATGTTCGGACGTCCATAAATTAACACTGTCGATTTTTATGCCAGCATGGATTTCATCAAGCGTCATGCGGTAATCGTATGAACCGGAACTTTCTCCCGATGCAACAAGCCTGCCGGGAATACCTTTTTGCGGTGTGCCTGCAAGTTCATATACCGCATATTTTACGGCATACAGCATTTTTTCCGCCTGTCCCTGAACGACTCTGGTCATGCTGCCATTGTCTGCATATCCGAGTGTCAGGACGAGCGGAAGTATACCGTTGTGTCCGCCGCCATCTGCGGGTTCGACGCGGGTAAGGGCCTGTATATCGGCAATAAACGACTGTTCCGTCGAATACAGGTACACGCTCCGGTGAATGCCGCCGAACCACCACTGGTCCTGGTCTTCAACAAACGAAGCATCCGAGTACCGTACGACTTTTATTGCAATGATGGCCCTGCATGAATAGCCTTCCCACGTGAGATACGGGGTTATATCAAACTCACACGGGAGGCGGGTATCCTTTGAAACTCCGGCCTCTGTACCGTTTACGTATACGATAGTACAGCTTTCCGCAGAACCGATGTGCAGTACGACCCGCCGGCCTTTCCATGAAGACGGGATTTCCGCATCAAGCCTGTATAAGCCTGTCGGATTTTTTTCCGGGACGTTCGGCGGCAGTGTATCAAACGGCATCTGCACGTTTGTGTAGTGCGGATAATCGTATCCCTGAAGAGTCCATGTTCCCGGTACGGAGATATCTGCCCACTGCGTTACATTGTACGACGGGGCCGCCCAGTTTTGAAACCTGCCGCTTTCGTCCTGTACCGGAGATTCAAGCAGCGTGAACTTCCACTGTCCGTCTATGTTTTTATAATACGGACTTTTTGTCATTGGACACGATTCCGGGCCCGCAGCACATTCTTCTACAGCTTTATCGATAGAGTCAAAAGGAATAAGCGGACTGCGTGCAGGCAGTCTGTCGATTTCCTGGATTTCAGGATTTTCCCATATTCGTTTCATACGATGCTCCGTTTATATAGAGATAGTACTTCCTACTATACTACAAAAGAAAGAGGAGTAAATAGTACAAAAATACTAGTATTTTTATCTCTTTCGCTTTGCGGATTGTGATTTATACTTTCAGTATAAAAAGGCGGAAAATATAAACACCGCAGGAGGATATTATATGAAGAGAAACATGATTAAATCAGTGGTCATGATTACACTGGCTGCAGGGCTGCTTTTCAGCAGTTGTCAAAAAAAATCCGGTAAAGCTGCATCAAAAAAAGGTCCGGTCACACTTACCGTGTGGTGCTGGGATCCTACGTTTAATATTTATGCAATGAATGAGGCTGCAAAGATTTACAACCGTACGAATCCTGATGTAAAAATAAATGTTGTAGAAACACCGTGGGAAAACCTTCAGCAGAAACTTATTACATCGCTCAGTGCTAATCAGGCAGATACACTTCCCGACATAATTCTCTGCCAGGATAATGCAATTCAGAAGAATCTTATGAACTATCCGAAAGCATTCCTTCCTGTAGACGATAAGATTGATCTTTCACAGTTTGCCAAATACAAAGTCGGATACGGCGAGATGAACGGCAAAAAATACAGCATCCCGTTCGATAATGGTGCAACATGCACCTTTATCCGCAAAGACATTGTAGAAAAAGCCGGGCTCAAGGTTGAAGATTTTAACAATATTACATGGGACCGCTTTTATGAATTGGGAAAAATAGTAAAGGCAAAAACCGGAGTTGCGATGGTGTCGTACGTCGGCAACGATCCTGACTGTGTTATGATTATGCTTCAGAGCGCAGGCACGTGGATGTTTAAGGAAGACGGCAAACCATTTATAGCAGATAACGATGTCCTGAAAAAAGCCGTTACGGTTTATTCTAAGATGATTAAAGACGGAATCTGCCTTACGGTACCTGACTGGAATGCGTATGTTGCAAGCGTTAATAACGGAACTGTTGCCTCTGCAATCAACGGCTGCTGGATGGTCGGAATAATAAGTTCCGTGAAAGATCAGGCCGGAGCATGGTCTGTAGTCAATACGCCGAAACTTTCCGATGTGCAGGGTGCTGTAAATTATTCAAGTCAGGGCGGCTCAAGCTGGATGGTTATGGCAAATTCAAAAAATCCTGATGTCGCAATGGACTTCCTTAATAAAACTTTCGCAGGCAGCAAAGAGCTGTATGATACGATTCTTCCGTCATCAGGTGCGATCGGAACATGGGGACCCGCTGCCTCTTCCGATGCATACAGCAAGCCGAACGCTTTCTTTGGAAACCAGAAAATTTATGAAGACATCATTGAGTATTCAAAACATATTCCGCAGGTAAAGTACGGCGTGTTCAATTATGAAGCGCGTGGTGCAGTCGGAGTCGCAGTATCAAAGATAATTCAGGGAACCAGCATCGATACGGCTCTTCAGGAAGCTCAGAAAAATCTTGAATTCCAGATGGGATATTGATCTATTCAGTTCATTTGTTACTGAATAACAACCGGCCGGACCGGAAAGGTCTGGCCGTTATATGAGGACTATCATGACAGGAAAAAGAACACTTGAAATGAAATATAAAAGTGCAGGGTGGCGTTTTGTTATGCCGGCTGCTATTCTTATCTTTGCGCTCTGCTTTTATCCTATGGTACAGGCATTTTTTCTTTCGCTCCAGTCCGGGTTGGCAAATAATCTTCACTTTACCGGATTACGTAATTACATCAGGCTTTTCCAGGATGACCAATTCATCGCTTCCGTAAAAAATGTTTTCATCTACCTTGTGTTCCAGGTACCTGTTATGCTGTTTCTTGCGTTGGTTCTCGCTTCTATTCTTAATGACAAAAAACTTAAGTATAAAGGTATCTTCAGAACAATGGTTTTTCTGCCTTGTGCGACGGCTCTGGTCTCATCGGCATTGATTTTCAAATCTCTTTTTTCACTTGACGGACTTGCGAATACATGGCTTCTTGGCCTGGGGATTCTCTCAGAACCTAAGAACTGGCTGCAGGATCCCGTTTGGGCCAAAATTATCATCATTTTTACAATTACCTGGCGATGGACAGGCTACAACACTGTTTTTTTTCTTGCGGGGCTTCAGAATATTGACACAAGTGTTTACGAAGCTGCACGTATTGACGGCGCAAGTCCGATGCAGTCGTTTTTTAAGATTACGCTGCCTCTTCTTAAACCTGTTATTCTTCTGACGGCGATTATGTCGACAAACGGTACACTGCAGCTGTTCGATGAAGTTCAGAATATTACGGGAGGCGGGCCGGGAAATGCGACGCTTACTATCTCTCAGTATATTTATAAGTTGTCATTCGTATTGAATCCTCAATTCGGTTACGCGGCTGCCGTGTCGTATGCAATTCTTATCATGGTTGCCATACTGGCGTTTATTCAGATAAAAGTAGGAGATAAACAATAATGATGAAAATAAAGAAGACTTCGACAACAATCTGCCTGGAATATATATTTTTAATAATTATTTGCATTTTTTCCGTATTTCCGTTTTACTGGATGCTTGTCGCGGCAACGAACGAGAGTACGGATATTATTCGCGGGAAAATTACGCTGGGGACGTATCTCATTGAGAATATCAAGACAATGCATGCACAAGTCCGTATAGGCAGGGCGTTCTGGAATTCACTCAGGACGACGATACTTGGAACGCTGCTGAGCATCTTTGTATGTTCGCTTGCAGGATACGGCTTTCAGGTTTACAGGGACAAGCACAAGGATATGCTTATGAACATTCTGCTGCTATCCATGATGATTCCGTTTGCATCTGTTATGGTTCCGCTTTTCAGAATGTTCAGCACGATACATCTGCTCAACACGATACTTGGCTTTATTCTGCCGACTGTTTCGACTGCATTTCTGATTTTCTTTTTCCGCCAGAATTCCATGGCTTTTCCGATTGAAACGATACAGGCTGCAAGAGTTGACGGGCTTAGTGAGTTCGGAATATATGCACGTATATATGTTCCGATTATGGCACCCACATTCGCCGCGGCTTCAATCGTCACGTTTATGAATACGTGGAACAATTATATGTGGCCGCTCATTGTCATGCAGAGTCAGGATATGCAGACGCTTCCGCTTCTGGTTACAGGCCTTACGGCCGGTTATACGACGAATTACGGACTGCTGATGCTTTGTGTTTCTATTATGACGCTTCCGACGGTTATTCTGTTCTTTACGCAGCAGAAACGTTTCGTTGAAGGCGTTGTCGGTTCAGTAAAATAATAAAATCAATCTATGTAAGGCATCTGTCATTGTTCCTCCTCCTGATGACAGATGCCTTTTTATTGCTGCCCCGTTTTGTTTGCAAGCCGTATTATTTCGAATCTGTCTTTAACGCCGAGTTTTGAATAAATAGTGCTTACCTGATTGCGTATAGTTTGAACCGCAAGTCCGAGCATGGCAGCGATATCGTCGTTGTCGTGTCCGGTTGCAATAAGTGCAAATATTTCGCGTTCACGTTTTGTCAATGTTTTCAGCCATTCAAAATCTTCCGCTGTTGCAGCATTTTCGACAGGTTTTGCTTCTACATATGTTTTCTGGATCAGCTTCTGCGCAAGAGAAGGTGAAATCTGCATGACTCCTGAGTTTAAGGCGCGTATGGAAATTATTAATTCTGTGGGAGAAATATCCTTCAGTAAATAACCGGAAGCTCCTGCAAGAATGGCGTTGCGCACGAATTCGTCTTCGTCATAAGTCGACAGCATGATTATTTTAATAAGCGGAAAATCTGCTTTGATGTGTTTAACGGCTTCTACTCCGTCCATGACAGGCATTCTGACATCCATAAGAATGACATCAGGAACATTGTTTTTAACAAAATCGCACGCTTCTTTTCCGTTTGATGCTATTCCGAGCACAGTCATATCAGATGCATAATTATTAAGAAATATCTGGAGGCTCTGTGCAAAGAGGCTCTGGTCGTCGACAAGCAGTATTTTAAGTTTCTTCATTTCTGTTTTCTCCCTCGTGGCCGGTCAATGGAATATGGGCAGATAATCTGAATCCGCCTTCCTTCGGAGATTCGATTTCGAGTATGCCTCCGGCTTTTGCGAGTCGTTCCTCCATACCGGCGAGACCTATTCCCTTTACGATTTTTTTTGAACCGATTCCGTCGTCTTTTACCCTCATCGTGAGCATATTGTTTTCTTCCCAAAAAGTTACAAATATGTGCTCTGCACGTCCGTGCCTGATTGCGTTTGTAAGAGCTTCCTGCATTGTGCGTATGATAATGGAATCAATCGTCCGGCCGTAATCGTGTTTTATGTTCCCCGAATCGATGGTGACGTGGATACCCGTTACCTGCTCGAATAATTTTTTGATATCGTATATTGCGTCGATGCTGTTTTCGATGGGATTCTGCATATCGCGTATTGCATGGAGCGTTTTCCGGGTTTCCTGAAGACCTTCCGCCGCAAGGTTGCGCACCGTTAAAAGAGTTTCTTCCGTCTGATCATGGGTCATTTCGGGCCGGCTTTCTGCCGCATCCATAAGCGCTACGATGTTGACAAAAACATATCCACAGCTGTCATGCATATCCCGCGTAATGCGCATGCGTTCCTGTTTTGTTGCCTCTTCGCCCCGTGTTTTTGCAATATTCTGCAGTTTCTGGTTAAATAGTGACATCTGCGTCATGACCATATTTATATGATGTGCCGTTTCAACGCTTTCTGCCCATTGTGAAATGATATATTTATAAGTGCAGGAAATAATTGTTGTAAGAAGGCAGTACACGGTAAGAGTAAGGGAATCTTCTTTTTTCGGAACAAGAATCTGCGATACAGAACCGACAATACCTAATATATCTGGATGATACTGTGCAATCAGGAAACAAAATGTGCTTACAATGGAAAGTAAGATGTCGTAAAAGAACGGTAAAACCGTGCATATTGAAAGCAGCCAGCTGCAGAAGATAAAGAGCTTTATGGTAAACAGATCGCTTGATGTATATGCAAGGAGTGCAGCCGATGCGATTCCTATAAAAAACGCGATGAAACGTGCATAAAAGTTTTTATAGAGCAGAAAAAGCAATACATTAACGGCAAATACTGCAAAAAAGACATAAAAATCAATATAAAAATATGCAATTGGAAAATAAGGTGATTCCTGAAGGGGCGGTGACGAAGAATGGGCCGCAGAAATACCGTATTCACGTATAAAATTTATGTATGCAAAGAGGAGCATGATGGAGATAAGAACTGCAGGAAAACCTTTTCCCCAATAAAATTGGATTTCATCCGGTTTTTTTATATGCTCAGTCATTTAATATAATAGTATACACGACTTTCTTTTAGCAGTCTATTTTTTTATACTTGCTTTATGACAGTGTTACGTTTTATGCAGTGGGACATGTTGATTGACTTGAAAGTTTATGTCTGCATTTGTCATAACTGATGACAAACTGAAAAAACTGTGTTATAAATATCGTTACAATACTAAATTTTTCATGCGGGCCTTTTGGGAGGAACGCGCGGAAACCGGAACACGTTGTGTGCCGGTACATTCTGTTTTGGAGGATAACGAATATGGTTAATGGAATTAATGTCATTATGGATCAAAGGGTACTTGTTTCCGCAGAACAGAAACTGATACGGGCAGGGGTAATACAGTTTACTTCACCGTTTGCTGCATCGAATTCGGTGCATGATATCAGTCCGCGTATTTTTTCCTGGAGGTTTACACATGAGCAGAAAATATTCATACCCTGTTATAGATACAAAAGCAACTGGCGCAAATATCAAGCGGCTGCGTGAGCATGCCGGTGTTTCCGTAAAGGAAATGCAGACGTTGTTCAACTTTGAAAGTCCGCAGGCTGTCTATAAGTGGCAGTGGGGTAAAAGCCTTCCTACCGTAGATGAATTTGTAGTGCTGGCACGGATGTTTAACACACCGATAGAAAAGATTATAGTTATCGGGGTAGAATGATAACCGGAATACCTTCCGCAGACAGGGAACTTTATCGGTTCCTGCTTTTGAGCGGAAGGTTTCTTTTTACAGAGTTTCAAGCAGATTGCAGTAAAAACGAACAGTCTCAAAAAGTGTCGAAAGTTTTATCCTTTCGTTGCTGCCGTGTATAAGACTGCGGTCTTCTTTCGCCATATACATGCCCGAAAACCGGTACACTTTGTCTGTGATGCGGCAGTAGTGCCGTGAGTCGCTGCAGGCCACCATAAGGTAGGGGCTTACGATAACCTCCGGCCATGTTTTGAGAATAGTGGTGCGCAGGTTGTCCCACTGCGGGCAGTGTGTATCGGAAACGATGGACGGGTTCATTCCGTTTACCAGATTGAATGTGAACCGAACCTTGTTTTTCCGTTCAATGTTTCTTACTGCTTTTTTCATATGCAGAAACATGGAATCAATCGTGTCTTTCCCAAGCAGCCGCACGTTCATGCCGAGCGACGCAGTGTGCGGCATGACATTGTACGCTCCGCTTCCTTCAAGACGTGTAACGGCGCATGTCGTGTGCATCATTGCGTTTACTTCTCCGCCGATTTTCCGCCCGAACAGTGTGAATGCCGTTTTGAACAGCAGTTTCTTTTTGGGTGCGAGGACGCCAATCATCTCCCTTACCGGCCTCGTGAACTGCGTGCGGTACGGATGATTCTCAAGCGCCTGTGCTGCCATTGCAATGTATCCTGCGGCTGAATGAGCCGGCGGAGCGGAAGCGTGTCCGCCTGTGCTTTCCGTAGTACAATTGATGTTTACACTGCCTTTTTCCGCAATGCCTATCATAGCGCAGCGGCCTTGAACCCCGGGAAACGCTTTTTCTACAATGGCTCCGCCTTCGTCCAGTACGAAATCGGGATGAATACCCTGCTTTTCAAACCACGAGACTATATCGGCACATGAATTACCGTCTATTTCCTCTTCCCCTGAAAATGAAAGATACATGGTGTGCTGCGGTTTCCATCCGGCTGCAAGATATGCTTCGACAGACTCGAGTATTGCGCAGAACGTACCCTTTGTGTCGAGCGTGCCGCGCCCCCACATGACGCCGTCTTCAATTACTGCATCGAACGGCGGTTTCAGCCATTCGTTTTCTACGACAGGTACGACGTCGTAATGCGCCATGAGCACCGCGCATCTGCACGCTGTATCCTTAGTGTGCGGCGCTTTCTGTTCTTCCCTTCCGGGGATGCGGAACAGCAGCCCTGTTTTCCCGATGTGTTCCGGCACGCTCACTGCGTACAGAGACGGAAAACGGTTTTCAAGCAGTGCATACAACTTTGAGAATTCACTTCTGTCGACAAGCGATTCGTCCCTGTTGGACACCGTTCTGCAGCGGATAATGTCCTGCATATCAGTTGTAACTTTATGTTCGTCGAATTGAATCATTTTACAGCCATCCTTTTTTATACATGATGCGGGAAGCTCCGAGTGCAAGAATGATACCTGCCGGTACGAGTATACCGACAGACCTTCCGAGCGACGGAACCAGTATGAACAATACAATCATAAACACCATGGGTACAATGGAAATCTTCCAGTTCCTGCTGATATAGACAACTCCCAGACCTCCGAACAGTGCGGGCAGTATGTTGTCGAAAGCGGGTTTGAGTGCAGGGGAATTAATAACCGGAGTGAGCTGCGCGAACAGCAGCACACCGAGCGCAATAATGATTGTTGTGACAATCGACGCTGTTGCGATTGCAATTGTCGAAACGATTTCACCTTCTTCCGTCGCCGGTTTTACGCCGGCGCTTTCCATCGCATTGAGGGCTGCGGGCACTTTGAGCGCGGAGACGTTGCCCGTCACGAAACTCAGATACGTGCCGGCCGTTCCGAGCATGGGCGTAAACGTAACGACTTCAATAAATCCGACAGTCCAGTAAATTGGTGCAACTCCCAGCAGGCCTTTTAACACTGACGTGAACTGCGGCCAGGCTCCGTACTTGAGGCAGACTGCGACAGGGACAAACAAAACGATACATACTGCGCTCCATATCCATAACTGACCACAGCGGTGCGTAACTTCCTGATATTCTGAATAATTCATATTTTTTTCCATAGCTATAGTCCGAATGCGGATGAAGCGCACGATGCGAAAACCATACCGGCAATCATGGAAAAAGGCATGGCGTAATTTTCGAGCCATTTAACATGCGCTTTTTTTACGAGCAGGCCGCATATGCACATGGCAAGTGCCGAAACGGCGAGCACCGCAACGGGAAGCAGTCCGGGCAGACCTTCACGTACGCGGGAGAATACCATGCCGGAGAACGCGGAAATCATTCCCATAAAAAGGGATGTCATGAAAATGTCTCCCCATTTTTCGTCTTTCGTCTTTATCTGTACGATTCCTTTCTGTATTTTTTTAATAAGAAGCGGGGGAAGGACAATACTCGGGATGATGCCGAGCGTCATAACCCATGCGATGGCGCTGAACACCGAAGGATCTGTAACAGTTTCCGAAAGGGATATGCCGAGTGCGTTTGCCGTCGACGTCGCAGCCGGCAGTTCGTACGTAATGGCTCCGATGACGCTCAGTCGTATCCACGGAAGGGGGAGCCCGAGAAATTTCGCAAGCGTAATGACTCCGAGCATAATCGAAAACGCCGGAGCGAGCGTAAAAAGCGCCGTTGAACCGATTGTTTTCCTCACGATGGATATATCCATGCCGACGGCATGTGCCCGTCGTACTGCGCGGATCAGGAAAAAGAAGGACTGCGCAAATACGAACAGAATAACAGCTGCGGCCAGTCCGTACATGAACGGACTGTTGGGACTGAATGATGATGTATTGTTCATGCAGAGAGTATAGCATACTCTGCTGATTCTTTCTTCAGAAAATCTATCTGTTGAGTTCGAGCGCCCTGCGGAGACCGTCGAGCACAAGGCACGGAACAACGCTGCCGAAGAGTCCGGAATTTTCAAACAGGTGGGATAGACCTCCCGTTCCGATGACGAACGGCTTTCTCCCTGCGAACACGTCGTGCGTGAATACGCTTATCAGTTCCCTGACGGCTCCGATAGTTCCGTAATACAGACCGGACTGAATTGCCCCTGCCGTCGAACTGCCGCACGGCTTTTCGGGGATGACTATTTCTACAGAGGGGAGTTGGGCTGTCCCTGATGAAAGCGCATGCATCGACATGTTGATACCTGCCAGTATGGCGCCTCCGAAATACTCTTTTTCTGAAGAAATAACGTCGACTGTAGTTGCCGTGCCCATGTCGACTACGATTATATCTCTGCCTGATTCCGCGTTTACAGCTCCGATTGCCGCAGCAATGCGGTCTGCACCTATTTCTTTCGGATTCCCATACTTGAGTTTTAATCCTGTTTTTATACCCGCACGTATCATAAGCGGTTCTATGCCGAAATACTTCAGGCATGCGCTGGCAGCTGCGTAGTTCAGCGACGGAACAACACTGCAGCATGCTATATCCTCTATCTGTTTTGTGTCGATGCCGTTTTCGTGGAGCACCGAGCGCAGAAAGATTCCGAATTCATCGCTGCTTGTTCCTGTTATCGTTCCCTTTCTGAACTGCAGCACCATTTTCCCATTGTCAAAAACACCGCCGCTCATCTGGGTGTTGCCTATATCGAACGTAAGTATCATAGAGAGCCTCCTTGTGTCATGGACATCTGTGTACGGCTGTCAGGGTGATGGACATCTGCTTCCCTGATAATTGTGTACAAAACCTGCGCAAGTTCTTCCGTCGTTTTCCCTGAACATACGGAAAAGGGAACCGCATTCTGTTCTGCTGCCGCACCGAACAATTCAAACGGATGCATTCCGCCTTTCAGTTCCGTTATATCGTTTGAAACAACATAGTCGGCGGTATTGTTTTTGAATAGAGCGGCTGATGCCCGCAGCCGCTCTGCCCTGTCCGTTCCATCCGTAAGCTTAAAGCAGACGATTACCGTTTTCCTTCCTGTACAGCCCTCTGCAGCCCATGCTCTCAGAAGAGGGGCGATTTTTGGTGCAGGCTCAAACGTTACCGTCATCTGCGTTCCTGACGGAATCTTTCCGGCATGTATTCCTGCCGGAACTGTCTTTCCATTTACCGTAATAGCGGCAGGCAGGAAATCGCTTACTGCTGCGGCATGAATGACTGCGTCGTACGAATGTTCCGTCAATTCCTGCCTGAGCATTGCTGATAAATCCGCAGCTGTTTCATATGTTTTTATCTGTATGCTGCCGGTTCCCTCCTGTATTGCCTCCGGCTGCACAGAGAGTGCTGCCGTAAGAGACGTTACATGAGCGCCTGACTCTGCGAAACGGGCGGCAATGGAGGCGGACGTTTTTCCCGTTGACATATTTGTAATACAGCGGACTCCGTCGACTGGCTCGCGGCAGCCTCCTCCGGTAATAAGTATATTCATGCAGTTTTATTCCTCCCCTGTAAAAGCCTGCGCAATATAGTCTGCCGCGCGCTCCGGTGAGATGAGCTTGCCTTGTCCCGTCGCACCGCATGCAAGATACCCTTCATCTGACGGCAGAATGACAGTTCCCCACGATGCAAGTTTTTTGAGAGATTCTTGAACTGCAGGATGGGCGAGCATGTTGCAGTTCATCGCAGGAGCCACAAGCAGCGGTTTTTTATAATTATTTGCAAGGCAGACTGCTCCGAACAGATCGTCAGAAAGTCCGGATGCAAGCCTTGTAATACAGTCCGCAGAGGCGGGATACGCAATAATCACATCAGCCCATTTCTGCGCGAGTGTAATGTGCGGGATATAGTCGGGGTTACCCGCAAACACGTCGGTCAGGAGCGGCCGGTGGGTCAATCCTTCAAATGCTGCTGCCTGAATAAAATGCAGTGCACCTGCCGATGCTGTTACCTGCACGTTGTAATGGCGCTGGATGAGCAGACTCGCAAGCTCACATGCTTTGTAGCAGGAAATAGAACCGCTTACGTGGAGAACGACATTTCCTTTTTCATTTTTATCATCGGTGATATTCGACATTATCGATAAGCCTCACTTCTTCAAGGTAAACTGCACCGTACAGGCGTCCGTCTGATTCGGTTACATAGTCGACAATAAATCCGTCTTTTTCCAGCTGTTCCCGTATTTTCTCTGGAGAGTGACCTGACGTCAGTGCGCGGTGGAACAACGGTGCCCGTGCACGCCCCTCTGCTGACAGGCGTCTGTTCCGGGAACTGTACGCAAGCCCGGACGGCTCCCTGATAACAGGACACGGTACAATTTCTGTGCGCAGGAAAAATGCTTTGGACATACCGTCGACAAGCCTGTACTGCTGAAAGTCTTTCTCGCCGAAATATGCACGTTCCGGGCGGAACAGCTGAATCAGTTTCATGACAACGGTAAGCACTCCGTCAAAGTGGCCGGGACGCGAAGCACCGCATAACGTTTTGCTCAGTGACGTTTCGGTGAGCCTGTAGCGGTAGTCGTCGGGATACAGTTCTTCATATCCGGGGACGAACACATAATCTGCTCCTGCAGGTTCAATAAGACGGCAGTCATCTTCAAGCGATTCAGGATACGAAGCAAGGTCCGATTTATTATTAAACTGTACGGGATTAACAAAAATGCTTACGACTGTAACATCGTTCTCTCTCTCACTCCGTTCCACGAGCGACAAATGTCCCTTATGAAGTGCACCCATAGTCGGTACCAGGCCGACTGTTTTGTTTTTCGTATTCCGGCAGAATGATTTTTCTTCCGTATACCATTCTGCTGCAGTATGTATGGTAATCATTTTGAGAATGCCTCCTCTGCGGAAGGAAATGTTCCGTCTGCAATGTCGGAGCAATAAGAATTAAGTGCATTCTGAACAAGTGAAGCGCCGTCAAGATATCTGCGTACGAATTTGTGTTTAAATGAGGTAAGCCCGAGCAGATCGTGCAGTACAAGAATCTGGCCGTCGGCTGCCGCACCCGCACCGATTCCTATGAGCGGTATGTCGAGCGCATCTGACAGTATTTGTGCAACGACGGACGGAATGCATTCGGCAACAATGGCAAAGCATCCTGCCTGCTGAAACGCGAGTGCGTCAGTACGCAGTTTTTCAGCCGCTTCGTCGCTGCGTCCCTGTACTTTGTATCCTCCAAAAGCGTGATAGAACTGAGGCGTCAGTCCAAGATGACCCATCACGGGAATCCCTGATTGCACAAGATAGGAAATAAGTTCTGTATTGCCGCCGGCACCTTCAATTTTTACGGCGTCTGCGCCCGCTTCAATAAGCCTGCCTGCCGCATACACACCGCGGCTGCGTCCGAGCCTCGTGCTCAGGAACGGCATATCTGTAACAAGAAATTTATCGGAAAGGCCGCGGTGAACGGCACGAGTGTGTGACGCCATTATCCGCACAGTTGCAGAAAGCGTTGACTCTTCGCCGTGCACCACATTTGCGGAGCTGTCGCCTACAAGCACACTGTCGATATCGGAATTATTTATAAGGCATGCGAATGTATAGTCATAGCATGTCACCATTTTGATTTTTTGTCTTTCTTTTTTCCTGATGGAAAAATCAGAAGGGGAGAGTTTCATAGTACCTGTCCTTCAGGATCAAGTCTGTTTTTCCGGCATTTACCGGGACGGTTTTACCGTTGTATGTTTCTGCAGAAACGCAAATCACTGCCCTGACAGGGTCAATGTATGCACATTTACTATAGCGCAAAGCCGGAAATATATGCAAGATGGATTATTTCCTTTCTTCTGCAAAAACAGTATCTTGTATAACATGAAGAAAACATCAACACGCAGGCTGATTATCCTGCTGCTGTTACTTACAGCCGCTGTTTGTTCTGCATATTTTATTATAAAACAGACGACAGATCAAAAAAACAAAGTTCATGTGACGTACCAGCAGTTTTATACAGAGGCCGGAAACGGGGAACTGGAATCGGTTATGCTGAGTTCAGGAGAAATAACATTTACGAAAAAAAATGATTCAGCTCAGTACCAGACGGAAAATCCTGATTCTCCGGTTTTAAAGGAATATCTCATGCGCAGCGGAGTCACGGTAACCGAAAAGACAGATGCTGATGAAATATTTTCAAAAATTCTTGATTATCTTTTTTATATTATTTTCTTTGTTATTCTGTTCGTGCTGTTCAGAAAATTCGTCAGTCCCAACACGTTCCGCGTCGTTCACCATACGGGAGTTTCCTTCAAGGATGTTGTCGGCATGGAAAGTCTCAAGCGTGATATGATGCAGGTTATCGATATAATGCAGCATCCTGCGGAATATAAAGCAAAAGGTGTGCGTATGCCCAAAGGAATCCTGCTTGAAGGTGCCCCTGGTAACGGAAAAACGCTTTTTGCAAAGGCTCTTGCAGGCGAGGCAAAAATAAATTTCATCCCTGCAAAGGCAACTGACTTTGAAAGCATGTTCATGGCAATCGGTCCTGCCAAAGTAAAACTGCTTTTCGGAAAGGCAAGACATCGTGCGCCGTGTATCGTGTTCATCGACGAATTCGACGGCATAGGTACGCGGAGAAATTATTCTGGTTCTGCAATTGAAACAGAGAATACACGAATCGTTACCGCGCTGCTGAATGAGCTGGACGGTTTTCAGGCAAACAGCGGAATTCTCGTGCTTGCGGCCACGAACAGCATCAGGGCGCTCGACGAAGCGCTTATACGTCCGGGGCGGTTTGATGCGCGCTTTTCAGTACCGTATCCAGATTCAGAGGACAGAATAAAACTTGCCGGTATGTATCTGCGGAATAAAAATCCGGCGGCAGGATGCACGCCGGAAACGCTTGCAAAGCTGTTTAACGGATTCAGCTGTGCAAAAATAGAATCGGTTTTGAACCGTGCCGCGCTCATTGCACAGCAGGCTGAACGGGTGCAGTTTACACTTGATGACGTGCGCGCAGCTGCAAAAGAGCAATAATAATTATTCGCTCCGGGCGTTTGCTGTTTTGCCTGCAGCTGTTTTTCGATGTGCGGCCTTTTTTGCCGATTGTTTTATTTTTTGTCCGCCATCATCGTGGGCTGCAATTTCTATACAGTTGTAAGCCATGCTGATTCCAGCATCCTTCATGACTTTCATGAGCGCAATGAACATATCGTTCTTTGTCTGAATGAAGTCTGCCGTGTTGGACCATACGGCCACAGTCATATTGACATTACTGCTGCCGAAGTTATCAACCCACACTGCCGGGGCCGGATCCTGAAGGACAGTGGGGCAGCGTGCGGGAGCCTCCATGAAAGTATCAAGCGCTTTCTGAATATCGGTGTTGTAGTTCGCACAGACAGCGAATGTCATCCGCCGTTTGTCGAAATAAGAATTGTTCTGGAAGTTTGTATTAATAATCGATGCGTTCGGTATGCGTACCATTTGATTGTCGGGTGTGTGGACTTTTGTCGAGAGAAGGTCTATTGAATCAACAGTTCCCGTTATGCCGCCGACATTAATAAAATCGCCCATTTTCATAACACCTTCACCCAGAACGAAAATCCCGCTGATGAGATTGCTCACCGTTGTCTGAGCGGCAAAACCGACGGCGAGTCCTACGACTCCCGCCGCACCCAGCAGCGCTGTCAGTTTTATGCCGAAACAGCTCAAAATATACATGAGCAGGACCGTATAAAAAATGTAGCTTACCGATTTTGTTAACATGGCGGTACGCTGTACATTCAGTTTTGCCGTCGAAGCTTTAGTGATTCCACGCAGCACAAGTTTATAGACGAACCACAGAATCAGAATGACAATAACAGCTCCGATTACCTTAAAAAGATTTCCCCATGTAAGAAACGTTTGAATCCACGCCATGAATGTCTCTTTCTTCTGAGCCAGATGCTGCTGCGCTGCCTGAGTCACTTCCTGTGCAGCTGTCGAGATCGTCTGCTGTGCGGGTGCTGCCGCTGTTTCGTCCATCCTATACCTCTTCTGTGTTATTATGTTTGCAGATATCGTTTATTAAACAAATATCGCAGTGCGGATTCCGGGCCGTGCATACATACCGCCCGTGCAGAATCAGCCAGTGATGCGCATTCTGCATATATTCTGCAGGAATGCGTGCCACAAGACTTTGCTCCACTTCGGCAGGAGTTGTCCCTTCTGCCAGTCCTATTTTCGGGCAGATACGCAGAAGGTGCGTGTCAACCGGCATCGTCGGCTGATGGAACACAACGTTGAGAACGACGTTTGCCGTTTTCCGTCCGACACCGGGCAGCGTCATTAGTTCTTCCCGAGTATGAGGGACTTCACTGTCGAAACCGGAAATCAGCATTCTGCTCAGTTCAATGACATGTGCAGCTTTTGTGTGGTATAATCCGATAGCTCTGATATATTCCTCAAGTTTTTTCTGCCCGAGCTTTATCATCTTTTCCGGTGTGTCTGCAACTTTATACAGCGGTTCTGTTGCTTTGTTTACACTCTTGTCAGTTGTCTGTGCGGAAAGAACGACAGACACAAGCAGTGTATATGCATTTTTCCACACAAGTTCCGACACTGGATCCGGGTTCTGTTTTTTGAAGCGTTCGAATACGGTGCAAATTTCATTTTTTGAAAGTAAAATCATATTACCAAAATACCGCTTTTATCTTACCCATAGAACAAAAAAAAGAACAGTGTCTGTAAGGCACTGTTCTTTTTTTGCACTAAAAGCCTTATTTATTTTATAACTCTTTTGAGAGCTTCAGCTTTATCAGTGTTTTCCCAGCTGAATTCTTTGCGTCCGAAGTGGCCGTATGCTGCTGTCGCTTCATAAATCGGCCGTTTCAGATTAAGTGTTTTTATTATTCCTGCCGGTGTACAGTCAAATACTTCTTCGACTGCTTTTTCTATTACAGCTGAAGGGACTTTTCCCGTATCAAATGTGTCGACCATGATGGAAACAGGGAAAGGGACACCGATTGCATATGCAAGCTGGACTTCTGCACGCTCTGCAAAGCCTGCCGCTACGATATTTTTTGCAATATACCGTGCCATGTATGCGGCTGAACGATCGACTTTTGAAGGATCTTTTCCGCTGAATGCACCACCTCCGTGGCGCCCCATTCCACCATATGTATCAACAATAATTTTGCGTCCGGTGAGACCTGCATCGCCCTGAGGACCGCCTACTACAAAACGTCCTGTCGGGTTAATGTAGTACTTCGTATTCTTGTCAAGTAGGCCGGTAGGCTCAAGCACCGGTCTTATGATATTTTCGACAATGTCTTCCTTTATCTGGTCGTATGTAATTTCCGGATCATGCTGATGAGAAACAACTACCGTGTCGATACGGACAGGTTTGTGGCCTTCATATTCAATTGTAACCTGACTTTTTGCATCGGGGCGCAGCCATTTCATCGTGTGATCTTTGCGGAGTTTCGTCGCTCTGCGGAGGAGGTTGTGTGCATACATTATTGGAGCCGGCATAAGCTCGGGTGTTTCGTTGCAGGCAAAACCGAACATCATTCCCTGATCTCCTGCTCCCTGCTGACCGTTAAATTCCTTAAGCCCCTGTCCGACAACACCCTGATTAATGTCGGGAGACTGCGTGTGAATCGTGTTGAGAACCGCCATAGAATCACAGTCGAGTCCATATGCTGCATCTGTATATCCGATATTGCGGGCAACTGTACGCGCAATGTTCTGTACATCAAGTGCTGCGGTTGTAGTGATTTCGCCGCCGACAAGGACCATTCCTGTCGTGGTGAATGTTT